>NZ_JBHVSK010000043.1:0-1085 GCF_042885235.1 Paenibacillus sp. NPDC058071 | reverse complement strand
GGAGCCAGCCGTCGAAGGTGGGGTAGATGATTGGGGTGAAGTCGTAACAAGGTAGCCGTATCGGAAGGTGCGGCTGGATCACCTCCTTTCTAAGGAAATACCCGATCACGATGATGATCGGATAAATAAGGCAGAATTATCGCTCGCTCGTTGTCAGTTTTGAAAGAATAATTACTATTCTTTCTGTTTTAAAGTAAGTTCATGTGGGCCTTTAGCTCAGCTGGTTAGAGCGCACCCCTGATAAGGGTGAGGTCGGTGGTTCGAGTCCACTAAGGCCCACCATTTAACTTCATATCCCGAGTATTCGGGTGAATTATGGGGCCATAGCTCAGCTGGGAGAGCGCCTGCCTTGCAAGCAGGAGGTCAGGAGTTCGATCCTCCTTGGCTCCACCAAGAGAAGACTTGTTCTTTGAAAACTGGATAGCGAAAGAAATGAAACATCCTTTAGCGAAAGATCTTTTCTTTTAGAAAAGAGTAAGCGAAGTATTGTGAGTTTGGGATGACTTTTCGAATGTTCGAACCATGCAAAGTGGAGCGTAAGCGAAATGGAGCCTCGAACGAGAACGGCAGCACAAACCACAAAACGGAGCGTTGGTTAAGCTAGTAAGAGCGCACGGAGGATGCCTAGGCACTAGGAGCCGAAGAAGGACGTGGCGAACAACGAAACTGCCTCGGGGAGCTGTAAGCAAGCTTTGATCCGGGGGTGTCCGAATGGGGAAACCCGGCTATCGTAATGGATAGTCACTATTGACTGAATACATAGGTCAATGAGAGGCATACCAGGGGAACTGAAACATCTAAGTACCCTGAGGAAGAGAAAACAAAAGTGATTCCGTCAGTAGCGGCGAGCGAACGCGGATTAGCCCAAACCAAGGAGCTTGCTCCTTGGGGTTGTAGGACGTCTCACATGGAGTTACAAAGGTGTTGATTAGATGAAGAGGTCTGGAAAGGCCCGCCATAGCAGGTAAAAGCCCTGTAGTCGAAAGTGAACACCCTCCGAGACGGATCCTGAGTACGGCGGGACACGTGAAACCCCGTCGGAATCCGGCAGGACCATCTGCCAAGGCTAAATACTCCCTAGTGAC
>NZ_JBHVSK010000042.1:0-1160 GCF_042885235.1 Paenibacillus sp. NPDC058071 | reverse complement strand
ACATATGCTCCAGCTTTTAAACTTGCAGCAGTGCAAGCTAACCAAGCGGGAGAGCCGCCAATGGAGATTTTCTTGAAGGCAGGCTTTAGTATCGAACTCGTTGGTCAGAGAACTCCTACAGAGAGCCTTTATCGCTGGAGGGAGACCTACGCTAAGTACGGTGAGTCTGGCTTGTTAGAAGAACGCAGGGGCATTGGAAGTACGGGTAGACGATCAAAGACGGAATCGTCAGCAGAAGAGAAGTTGAAACAAGCCGAAGCTCGAATCAAACTCCTCGAAGCGGAGAACGAACTCCTAAAAAAGCTAGAAGCGCTCGAAAGGCGAAGCAGTAAGGAGTTGACGCCTTCCGAGCGCTTTCAGCTCATTAATCACACATTGCGTAAGCATGACTTGCAACGTTTAACACGTTACCTTTGTCGAATTGCCGAAGTAAGTCCTAGCGGCTACTATCGCTGGTGTAGCGCTGAAGGCACACGTCAACTGCGAGAGACAGCCGATTCGAACGATTTCCAGCTTATTAAGGATCATTTTGAAGCGTTGAACGGTAAAGCCGGTGCGTTGGTTATTAAAATGAGGCTAGAGAAGTTAAATGGCGTTATCATGAATCATAAGAAGATTCGCCGTATTATGCGTAAGTTCGGTTTAGTAGCCAAGATCCGTCAAGCAAATCCATATCGCAAGATGGCTAAAGCAACGCAAGAACATCGCATATGCCCTAATCTTCTGGAGCGTCAATTCGATCAAGGAGAACCAGAGAAGGTCCTCCTCACCGACATTACATACATGCGCTATGGCAGTGGTCAGTGGGCGTATCTATCTTGTGTGAAAGATGGGGCAACAAAGCAGATTTTGGCTCACTATCTCTCTTCTACATTGGAACTATCATTGGTAGAACGGACACTGACTCGCTTACTCAAACGATTGGACGGTAATATTCATCCCGATGCCATTTTCCATTCCGACCAGGGGATGCACTATACGCACCCGAAAATTCGCCTCCTCATTGCCGAGGCTGGGTTTAAACAATCGATGTCGCGTAAGGGAAACTGCTGGGACAATGCATCCATGGAGACGTTCTTTGGTCATATGAAAGACGAACTTAACTACAAAGACTGCTCGTCTATTAAGGAACTACGTCTAGCGGTTAATGAGTACATGAC
>NZ_JBHVSK010000041.1:0-1219 GCF_042885235.1 Paenibacillus sp. NPDC058071 | reverse complement strand
TGGATCGGCTACACTTAGTTGGACAATAAAAATAAGGGCTTGTAGAATAGACCTATTATGCCAAGGAGCGGATCTCTACAATGCCAAAACAACAACGACGTACGTTCACTTCAGAATTTAAAAAACAAATGGTGCAGCTTTATGAAAACGGGAAGTCCAGAGCAGCGATTGTGGAGGAATATGACCTCACAGCCTCGGCTTTAGACCGGTGGATCAAGCAAGCGACGACATCGGGTTCCTTTAGAGAAAAGGACAATCGATCAACCGAAGAAAATGAGTTGAACACGCTACGCAAAGAAGTTCAACGACTGCGAATGGAGAACGACATTTTAAAGCAAGCGGCGCTGATCATGGGACGAAAGTAGCTATCATCCAGAACAACCGTGATAAATACTCGGTATCAGCAATGTGCAACGTCCTGCAAATGGCAAGAAGTACGTTCTATTATGAAGCGAAAGAAGAACCAAATGAAGATGAGCTAACGGAAGCGATTGTAGAGATCTTTCACAAGAATCGAAAAGCCTATGGTACACGAAAGATTAAAGCCAAGCTCCAGGAACGAGGACTCATCGTCTCCAGGCGTCGCATAGGCCGAATCATGCAAGAGCAGGGCTTGGTCTCCACGTATACCATTGCCCAGTTTAAGCCCCACAAAACAGCCTGTAATGAGGCGATAACGGCGAATGTGTTAGATCGCGAGTTTGATCAAGCTGAAGCTAAGCGCTTCGTGGTCAGCGATCTAACGTATGTGAAGGTCCAACATCGATGGCACTACATTTGCGTCCTCATTGACCTGTTCAATCGAGAGATCATTGGCCATAGTGCAGGTCCACATAAGGACGCTGCTCTAGTTTCGCGTGCCTTTGCGACAGTAGAAGGCGATCTGAGCCAAATCCAGTGGTTTCATACGGATCGTGGAAGTGAGTTTAAAAACGACAAGATGGACGGGCTTCTGGAAACCTTTGAGATCGGTCGATCGTTAAGCGCGAAGGGTTGTCCTTATGACAACGCTGTGGCTGAAGCTACCTACAAGGTCATGAAAACAGAGTTCATCCATCAGATGGAGTTCCACAGCCTTGACCACCTGCAGTTGGAACTATACGACTACGTCAACTGGTTTAATAAGCATCGAATTCATGGATCACTGGGGTACATGACACCTGTCCAGTATCGCCATGTAGCCCTTAAAAAAGCTGTCTAATTTAATGTTGACAATCCA
>NZ_JBHVSK010000040.1:0-1263 GCF_042885235.1 Paenibacillus sp. NPDC058071 | reverse complement strand
TGTACCTCTGTCAAGAAAGTAGACACGCTCATTATGCAACCTGGTGCTGCTCGTAGTAACGTTTTTCACACAGATGTGGGGTCATGTAACCAATAGACGAATGAATGCGAATGCGGTTGTAGTCAAACTCGATGTACTCGTAGATCGCATCGTATGCCTGTTTGCGGGATTTAAACTTGGTTTGGTACACAAGTTCTTTCTTAATCACGCTGTGAAAGGCCTCGATACAAGCATTATCGTAGCAATTGCCTTTACGACTCATACTTCCGATCATCTGGTGTTCAACAAGTCGCTCACGGTAATCTTCCGAGGCATATTGCGACCCGCGGTCGGAATGGTGAATCAACCCGGGTTGCGGTTTTTGCCGCTCACATGCTTTATCGAAGGCCTCCAGCACAAGTTCTTTGGTCATCCGCTCCCCGAGTGACCAGCCTACAATTTTGCGAGAAAATAGGTCCATGACCGACGCGAGGTAGACCCACCCTTGAGCAGTGGAGATGTACGTAATGTCGGTTACCCACACTTTGTTTGGTGCAGCCACGTTGAAGTTACGGTTCAGGATGTTCTTGTATACCGGCATGTTGTGTTTAGAGTTCGTCGTTGCCTTGTATTTCTTCACCGTGCAGGAACGCAATCCCATGGCTTTCATGAGGCGAGCTACTGTTTTCGTCGAAACCACCCAACCGTCTTCACGCAACTTGGCTGCAATCTTATTGCTACCGTAGCGCCGCTTAAAGGCGTAGAAATGATACCGAATTTGCTGGATCAGCTTCTTACGACGCTTTTCCTGCTTACTTGGCTTGTGGTTTTTCCACTTGTAGTAGCCGCTTCGTGAAACACCCATGACTGCGCACAACTTCTCGACACGAAACTGGAAGCGGTATTTATGCACAAAGGCATAAATCATTTTCGGTCTTTGGTGAAGAAGTGCATCGCCTTTTTTAGGATTTCAAGCTCCTCTTGTAGTTCACGGTTCTGAGCCTCAAGGTTCTGAAGACGCTCGTAGTCCACGAACAGTTGAGACTTTTCACCGCCATCTGCAAACTGCTTTTTCCAAGCACGAATGCTGCTGACGGGAATGTCTAACTCTTTGGAAACCTCAGACGGACTCTTGCCCGTTTCAAGCATGTGTTTGACGGTTTGACGTTTGAATTCATTATCAAAATGCTGGCGGATATCTCCCATGACACACCTCGACCTTTTTTGTTAGTTTTATTGTATCAGGTCGCTGTTACAGCGTGTCTACTTTTTAGTCTACATCCA
>NZ_JBHVSK010000039.1:0-1325 GCF_042885235.1 Paenibacillus sp. NPDC058071 | reverse complement strand
CCTATCACCTTCGGGTGAAGAGAAGTGGCTGCATGGGACCCTGGGTGTAGTAGTCAAGCGATGGGGTGACGCAGGAAGGTAGCTGGGCCAGGTGATGGAATACCTGGTGTAAGCCTGTAGGGCGTCTGGTAGGCAAATCCGCCAGACATGAGCCTGAGAGGTGATGCGTAGCCGATTGAGGCGAATTCAGTGATCCTATGCTGTCGAGAAAAGCCTCTAGCGAGTTGGTACACGGCCCGTACCCCAAACCGACTCAGGTGGTCAGGTAGAGAATACTAAGGCGATCGAGATAACTATGGTTAAGGAACTCGGCAAAATGCCCCCGTAACTTCGGGAGAAGGGGGACCCGGTGTGGTGAAGGGATTTACTCCTGGAGCTGTATTGGGTCGCAGAGACCAGTGAGAAGCGACTGTTTACTAAAAACACAGGTCCGTGCGAAGTCGTAAGACGATGTATACGGACTGACGCCTGCCCGGTGCTGGAAGGTTAAGAGGACCGGTTAGCTCTTCGGAGCGAAGCTGAGAATTTAAGCCCCGGTAAACGGCGGTGGTAACTATAACCATCCTAAGGTAGCGAAATTCCTTGTCGGGTAAGTTCCGACCTGCACGAATGGCGTAACGACTTCTCAGCTGTCTCAACCATAGACTCGGCGAAATTGCACTACGAGTAAAGATGCTCGTTACGCGCAGCAGGACGGAAAGACCCCGGGACCTTTACTATAGCTTGGTATTGGTGTTCGGTTCGGCTTGTGTAGGATAGGTGGGAGACTGTGAAACATGCACGCCAGTGTGTGTGGAGTCGTCGTTGAAATACCACTCTGATCGTATTGGACCTCTAACCTCGGACCCTGATCGGGTTCAGGGACAGTGCCTGGTGGGTAGTTTAACTGGGGCGGTTGCCTCCCAAAATGTAACGGAGGCGCCCAAAGGTTCCCTCAGCCTGGTTGGCAATCAGGTGTCGAGTGTAAGTGCACAAGGGAGCTTGACTGTGAGACCGACAGGTCGAGCAGGGACGAAAGTCGGGACTAGTGATCCGGCACCGGCATGTGGAAGCGGTGTCGCTCAACGGATAAAAGGTACCCCGGGGATAACAGGCTGATCTTCCCCAAGAGTCCATATCGACGGGATGGTTTGGCACCTCGATGTCGGCTCGTCGCATCCTGGGGCTGGAGTAGGTCCCAAGGGTTGGGCTGTTCGCCCATTAAAGCGGTACGCGAGCTGGGTTTAGAACGTCGTGAGACAGTTCGGTCCCTATCCGCTGCGCGCGTAGGAAACTTGAGAAGGGCTGTCCCTAGTACGAGAGGACCGGGACGGACGAACCTCTGG
>NZ_JBHVSK010000038.1:0-1529 GCF_042885235.1 Paenibacillus sp. NPDC058071 | reverse complement strand
TTTCGTATTATTAGGTCAGCCAGAATGTTCTGGTTGGCCTTTTTTAATTGGTCGTTATACGATGGCGGTAGCCGGGAGAACGAAGCGGTTTTTGGGGAACATTACCCCGTCACAAAAACTGTTCTCCCATTACCCCCAATGACCATGTTTGAGCTGGTTGAGGCAATGACCTCGTATCACAAGCGAAGCTATGGGTTTGGAACTATCGTGGGAAAGCCGGCTATTTTACATCAGGAGGAGATGACATGGGACCCGTTATCGGATTGGATGTTGCAAAAGAAAATAGCGTGTTTCAATCGTTTACGCAGCGCGGTGAAGCTTACGGGAAGTCAGAGACCATCCCGCATACGCCTGAAGGATTTAGGAGACTTGACGAGGTCATTCACCAATTAGAAGAACGGACAGGAATTCGACCAGTTGTAGTCATGGAGGCTACTGGACACTATCATCGAATTGTTGAAGTCCATTTAGAGCAGGTGAATATCGAGCATTTTATCCTTAATCCTTTGTTATCTAAACGCTCTAAAGGGGCGCAGTTGCGCAAAGTTAAAACAGACGCAGTGGACGCATGGCATTTGGCGGAGATGTACTATCGAGGCGACGTACAACCGCACCGTAAGTGGGCAGATCACTTAACGGAACTCCAACACTTGACGAGACAACATGAATTCATGACATCACTATTCGTTCAGTCGAAGTTGAATGCTAGGGCACTGCTCGATCAAGTTTGTCCTGCCTATGAAGGTGTGTTCAATGACCTGTTTTCCAAGACGTCATTGCGCGTCATGTTGCATCTACTTCAAGGGATAGTTATTACCGAGGAAGTGATTATCGAAACAGCTGGATCTTCGCACGGTAAAGCGTGGATTCGGTCGAAGGTGGAACGCATCCGAGACTTACAGATGCCGCAGAGACAAAGCGTAGCTCAAAAGACAGCGCTGTTATGCATGGTAGAAATATTACTTGCTCAACAGGAGCAATTAGTTCGACTGGAAGTGCAAATTCAAGAAGCAGCGAAGGAGATCCCAGAAGTGGAACTGCTGAAAACAATTCCGGGAATTGGGAATAAACTTGCGGCTACGTTAATTGCTGAGATCGGAGACGCTAAACAATTCGAGGGACCTAAGCAACTAGTGGCTTACGCGGGACTAGATCCAAGTGTGCATAGCTCTGGTCAATTTACCGCCTCCAGCACACGGATCACCAAGCGCGGCTCTAAACGACTCCGAAGGGCGCTTTATCTAGCCATACAATGTGGGATTAGGGGGAGCGTGAATGTACGGATACGAGCGTACTATGAAAAGAAAAGACAAGAGGGCAAGCCCTATAAGGTGACGGTGATTGCTTGCGCGAACAAGCTATTGCATCACATCTACGCCATCTTGAAGAAGGGATTGCCCTACATTCAATAAACCATATTTAACCAATAAACTCCGCTACAACGGAGGTTATTTGGCATGTATAGAATTATAACAAGATTTTTCTTAAAGACCAAGAGGTCAAAGCTTGACAAACATTAGCTGGTTTTT
>NZ_JBHVSK010000036.1:0-1556 GCF_042885235.1 Paenibacillus sp. NPDC058071 | reverse complement strand
AAACCAGCTAATGGTATGTCAAGTGTAGCTTTTTGAAATGCCTCAGATTTGCTATACTGAAAAACAGGTATAACAAATAAACCTCCATCTCATGGAAGTTTGTGGTATTTAGAGATTATAAAGTGTAGGGTTGCCTTCTTTTGAGCATAGCGTAGATGTGATGTAGTAACTTGTTGGCGCAAGCGATCACAGCTACCTTATGGGGCTTCCCTTCACTTTTTTTCTTGTCGTAATACTTTCGCAAGTGAAGATTTATTCCTACTCTCAATCCACATGTGACCGCTAAATAAACTGCACGGCGTAACCGTTTAGATCCACGTTTTGTGATGCGATTTTGAGTGGCTGTAAACTTACCTGAGCTAAATACACTCGGATCAAGCCCTGCATAGGCCACTAGCTGTTTAGCATTTTTGAATTGTGTCGCATCGCCGATCTCTGCAACTATTGAGGCTGCTATTTTCGCACCTACTCCAGGGATTGTTTCAAGCAGTTTTACTTCCTCGATTAATTCAGACAACTCCAAAATGGTTTTCTCGAGTTCTGTTAGTTGTTCTTGAAAATCACGTACAGTAGTTAACATGCTGCGAAGAGCTGTTTCTAATCCGAAAGGAACGTACGTAACAGGATTCTGGAGTAAAGCCGTCCTTAAATGATCTATTTTACGATTCATCCAAGCCTCCGAGCGAGATGCTTTTGTCGCTTGCCGTACGGCTTCTTTCCACTCATTTTCTTCTCCGTTTTGAACTTCTTTTTGCGTAAGCAAGATTTCGAGCAGATTTAGAGAGGTTTTTGAAAACAAATCTTTAAACACGCCTTCATAGCCTGGAAACACTTGATCCAACAACGTTCGTAAGTTTAATTTAGCCTGCACGTAAAGGCTTGTGATGAACTCATGATGTCTAGTTAGAAACTGCAAGTCCACGAAATGCTCTTCTCGTTGAGGATAGGTTACCCAGTCTTCATCTTGGTAGTACAAATCTCCTAAATGCCACGCATCTGAAGCATCGGTTTTAACTTTTCGCAAACTTGTTCTTCGAGCTCTTTGTGCTTGCAGGGGGTTAATTAGAATAGGGTCATATCCTTCGCGTTGTAAGAACAAAACCAGTACTCGATGATAATGTCCCGTTGGTTCTAATATGACAGCAGGCTTCATTCCCATCTTAGCTTCCAATTCTCTTAATACTTGAAGGAGTCGTTCTAAACCATTTGGTGTATGCCAAATCATTTGATCTCGTCCATAAGGTGCGTTACGTTTAATAAATGCTTGCATGACCGACTTTCCTTTTGCTACATCAATGCCAACAACAGGTCTCATTTCCTTCCTCCTATTATTTCTTCGCCGGTAATCCCAAAATGGTTCCAACTCCACAGCTTCGCTTGTGATACGAGGTCAAATGCCCCAACCAGCTCAAACATGGTAGTAGGGAGTAGTGGGAGAACTGTTTTTTGTACGGGGTTATTCCCCAGAGGCTGTCACGTTCTCCCGGCTACCGCCATCATAAAACGACCATTAAATTAGGCCAACCAGTAATCTCTGGTTGACCTAATAATACGAA
>NZ_JBHVSK010000035.1:0-1661 GCF_042885235.1 Paenibacillus sp. NPDC058071 | reverse complement strand
TTGGATAAGCCCTCGACCGATTAGTACTGGTCAGCTCCACACATTGCTGTGCTTCCACCCCCAGCCTATCAACCTCGTCGTCTTCAAGGGGTCTTACTAAATTGGGAAATCTCATCTTGAGGGGGGCTTCACGCTTAGATGCTTTCAGCGCTTATCCCGTCCGTACTTGGCTACCCAGCGGTGCTCCTGGCGGAACAACTGGTACACCAGCGGTACGTCCATCCCGGTCCTCTCGTACTAAGGACAGCTCCTCTCAAATTTCCTGCGCCCGCGACAGATAGGGACCGAACTGTCTCACGACGTTCTGAACCCAGCTCGCGTACCGCTTTAATGGGCGAACAGCCCAACCCTTGGGACCTACTTCAGCCCCAGGATGCGATGAGCCGACATCGAGGTGCCAAACCTCCCCGTCGATGTGGACTCTTGGGGGAGATAAGCCTGTTATCCCCAGGGTAGCTTTTATCCGTTGAGCGATGGCCCTTCCATTCGGTACCACCGGATCACTAAGCCCGACTTTCGTCCCTGCTCGACTTGTTGGTCTCGCAGTCAAGCTCCCTTATGCCTTTGCACTCTCCGAATGATTTCCAACCATTCTGAGGGAACCTTTGGGCGCCTCCGTTACATTTTAGGAGGCGACCGCCCCAGTCAAACTGCCCGCCTGACACGGTCCCCGAACCGGTTTCACGGTTCTAGGTTAGAACTCCGATACGATCAGGGTGGTATCCCAACGTCGCCTCCACACAAGCTGGCGCTCATGCTTCAATGGCTCCCACCTATCCTGTACAGATCGTACCAAAGTCCAATATCAAGCTGCAGTAAAGCTCCATGGGGTCTTTCCGTCTTGTCGCGGGTAACCTGCATCTTCACAGGTATTAAAATTTCACCGGATCTCTCGTTGAGACAGCGCCCAAGTCGTTACGCCATTCGTGCGGGTCAGAATTTACCTGACAAGGAATTTCGCTACCTTAGGACCGTTATAGTTACGGCCGCCGTTTACTGGGGCTTCGGTTCACAGCTTCGGGTTACCCCTAACCGCTCCCCTTAACCTTCCAGCACCGGGCAGGCGTCAGCCCGTATACTTCGCCTTACGGCTTCGCACAGACCTGTGTTTTTGCTAAACAGTCGCTTGGGCCTTTTCACTGCGGCCCCCTCGGGCTATTCACCCTACCGAGGCACCCCTTCTCCCGAAGTTACGGGGTCATTTTGCCGAGTTCCTTAACGAGAGTTCTTCCGCGCGCCTTAGCATGCTCTGCTCGCCTACCTGTGTCGGTTTGCGGTACGGGCACCTAGATCTAACTAGAGGCTTTTCTCGACAGCCGGAGTACATGACCTTCGCTACTGCAATTTTCGCTCCCCATCACAGCCTAGCTTACACGAGTTGCGGATTTGCCTACAACTCTGCCTCACTGCTTGGACGGGCTATTCCATCAGCCCGCGTCACTGCCCTTCTGTGTCACCCCATTGCTCAAACAATCTTCGGTGGTACAGGAATTTCAACCTGTTGTCCTTCCACTACGCCTTTCGGCCTCGCGTTAGGTCCCGACTTACCCTGAGTGGACGAGCCTTCCTCAGGAACCCTTAGGCTTTCGGCGGACAAGATTCTCACTTGTCTTTTCGTTACTCATACCGGCATTCTCACTTGAATGCAGTCCACCAGTCCT
>NZ_JBHVSK010000034.1:0-1910 GCF_042885235.1 Paenibacillus sp. NPDC058071 | reverse complement strand
GGACATCTTCTAGGTCTATATCAGTCAAATAAGCGCTCAAATAGGCTCCTATGTTGTCTATATCCTTTAATGACTTGATTGTTACAAATCCTAAACCCCATAGACTCCTTAATTCAGCATTTTTAATATAAATCTTATCCAAATCATTAAAGCGCATTAAAACATGACAATGCCAGGCTCCACGTCCTTGTGGCTCTACCACCGATAAATAATCTATCGAACTTTCTTTCTTGTATTTATAACGCAACCTGTCGATAAAATTTTGAAAATCACTATAAAGTTTTTTCGTGTCCGTCATATTTTTCTTGTATGTCAAAGTTATATGTAATTCATTTGGCCGTCCTATAAAATTGTTATTTATCAAATAACGCAGCTTCTTAAAGGTTTGTCTCAAAGAATTATAATTTTCCTGCCGATTTTCCGAATGCTCGAACTCCCGGATCTCCCCAGTAGAGAGGTCTACAAACCTATCCTTGTCCAATTTTTTGATATTATTTTTCCGGTTCATCTTCTCCATATGCTGAACTTCAATGACGTGATTCATAGTGGTCACTTTTACAACATCATTTGGAGCTATGAAAACCGCGTCACCATTGCGTTTATCCATCCATTTCCCCTCAATTTTTCCTGTAATGTTTAATTAAAATCAAGTTAATAATAAAGAACCCCAAATCCGAAGTCAGTTTTTCAACAAAAATTAGCGTCCTTTTCCCAAATAGTCCCTATACAATTCCTTAATAGCAAACTCAATTACAGCATCTTTTGAAACTCTTCCAAATTCATTGTGTTTTGTAAAATGTTCGGCTAATAACTCTAGCTTTTTAAATGTTTCAACAGTAATTCGAGGTCCAATTTGTTTTTTCTCTTCCATCCAAACACACTCCTAACAAGTTGTTAACATAATTCTAACATTGGAAATAATAGAATTCAAGAACAGAAAAAAGAAGCACACTCGGAATGATATTTCGTTTCCTTTTGATTCCGAGCCTCCACCCCTTACAATCCCCAAAGGCAACCGACAAGGGAAAATTCGTCCCTTATCGGCACCTCCGGAAATTGTACAGCAAGGGGTCACTCCCAATAAAAAGACTACGACATATAAAACAGGTTTAGCTTCAGAGAAAAAGAGCATAAGGAAACTCGGTGCCACCCTAAAAAAAAGGGTGTCAAACAGGCTGTGCCTGTTGAGTTTCTATGCTCTTAGAACAGGTGCCGTTTTTGAAGCCAAAGATATAGCATAGATACCCCATAGATATAGCAGGGATATACCAAAATATCTCTAGAGATACGGGTATCTATGCTATATCTCTCTACAAGATTCCTCCACACGCTTGACGGAAATGCTTCAGCATTTTAGCACTCACTCGACAGAGTGTATAAGTGCGCCATTCGGAATTTCAAAGCTTCAAATTTCACAGAGAGTGCCCATTTATACACACCCCCTAAATCGTGGTGTGACAATGGGTTCTCGCCGGCTCGAAATCGGTTTGTCATTCTGACAAATAACCCTTCGGGAAATAAAAAAAACGGCTCCATAAAGAGGAACCGTTTTGCTTCAAAAATCACGTTTTGTGTTATACTGGAGAAACGAAATTGTGTTTTCAAAATTGTCATTTTCGACATGATAACTTTTCTCGTAGTGTGGTTTTGCCGAACCCACTACTTTTTTTATGTCTCCGAACTTCATTTCTTCCCGTTCCGGCTTAACAATCCCTTTTGATTTTCGATACATATTCATTCCGGAAGGATACATGTGCAGCCGTCCGCCTTTTAAAAATTTCTTTTCCCGACCTTCTACGATCTTTGTTTGCACCTCACAGCCCTCTGAAGCCACTTTTAAGGCTGTTTCCCTGTCTTGGACATCTTCTAGGTCTATATCAGTCAAATAAGCGCTCAAATAGGCTCCTATG
>NZ_JBHVSK010000033.1:0-5649 GCF_042885235.1 Paenibacillus sp. NPDC058071 | reverse complement strand
CGCTACAACGGAGGTTATTTGGCATGTATAGAATTATAACAAGATTTTTCTTAAAGACCAAGAGGTCAAAGCTTGACAAACATTAGCTGGTTTTTTTTATGCCTGAAAAAGGGGCAACTCCTTCAGAGCCACAAAGCGGAGATGACATGCTTGCCTATTTAATAGTAAGTAATAAAAGCTCGTTTTCGACGAAACAACGTGTCTATCAGTTTGTCGTAGATAACCATCCTGTTAAATCTGCTAATCTGATCTCCTATTTAAAACCACTGTATGGAATTAGTGGAGCAAGGGGCGATTTTGAGAATGGTCTTGTTGGATATACCTTTGATGGCAAAGGAGTTACGATTTCCTGGAAGGATACAAACGGATCACATGAACAACAATTTAAATGGAAGAAATTCAGTGATATATTGCTACAATTAATTGCTGAAGGACGCTATGACGAACATGCAGCTCCCTTTCCATCTGTAGAGCCAGAATGGACGTTATTTGATTACGCCAACGAGCAAACAGAGATTGAAGACAATGAAATCGAAAGTCAGAACAGCATAACCAACCAGACTGATAATCAGCAGCAAGTTGCCCTTCCTTTGTTTTCAAATACCAAAAGCATAGATGAAAGTGCTTCTTCTTCTCCAGATGCTCAACACAAGCTCCCTGCTGCAGTGAACTATCGCTTTCAAGCCGAACATTCTCCTTATGCATCCGGTCCAAAGAGCAAATATAAGCGAAATGTGGAGGCCATTCGTCTAATCAAGCAATTGGAATCAGAGCAGCGGCAGGCGACCACGGAAGAACAGCATATTTTAGCCGGCTATGTAGGCTGGGGCGGATTAGCTAATGCGTTCCACCCTACTGCGAATGGCTTGGAAACCGAATATGCCGAGTTAAAGCAACTCCTAGAAGAAAACGAATATACGGCAGCCCGCAACTCCACCATTACGTCTTTCTATACAGAACAGTCCTTAATTCAGCGCATCCATGCTACATTACAGCGTTTTGGTCTAACCACTGGTGCTGAACGCCACTTGCTGGAGCCTTCGATGGGCAGCGGAAACTTCTTTTCGGTATTGCCGCCGGAATGGGATCTTGCTGAACTTCACGGCGTGGAGTTGGATTCTTTGACAGGAAGGATTTCACAACAACTCTATCCAAAGGCGAACGTTCACATTCAGGGTTTTGAAACTATAGACTGGCGTGAACAACGCTTTGATGCAATATTCTCCAACATTCCCTTTCATAACATTCGTATCCATGACCGCCGCTACAGCATTAGCCACTACATTCATGATTACTTTTTTATCCGTTCGCTAGACTTGCTTAAGCCTAGGGGCATTTTGGCCTTTATCGTCAGCAAAGGCACCATGGACAAACAAGACTCTCGAGTACGGAAGATTCTGGCGCAGAAGGCTGAATTAATCGGTATGGTTCGTTTGCCGAACACAGCCTTTCAATCACTAGCAGGCGCTACAGTGACAACTGACATTGTACTTTTGCAAAAACGGGAATCTTCTCTTCCCCTCGCCCAAGAAGATATGCCCGAATGGATTGAAGTTGGCGAGACGCCAGATGGCGTACCTGTCAATTGTTATTATCTTTCTCATCCTGAAATGCTGCTTGGACAAATGCAATGGGATCGGGGAATGTACGGTGCTGAGAAAACCAGCGCATGTATCCCGCACGAAGAACAACCCCTGCTGCCAGCCCTAGAGCGAGCGCTAGGTACTTTACAAGCTCGTTTTCCTGAATTGCCGATTGAGGTAGATCATTCCGAAAACAATAGCTCCTCCGTCTTACTGGATGAGGAAGAAGAACCCATCAGAAAAGCGCCACTAGGGACAAAAAACTTTACTTTTATCGTTGAACAGGAACGCATCTATTACTGTGAGAATGGTCTTCTTCTTCCTCAAGATATCAAAGGCAAAAAAGCAGATCGCATCAAAGGTTTATGCATCATACGAACAGCGTTGTTAGATGTCATCGAAATTCAATCCCGTGAACACGGCTATGAAGTTGAAGAACTGGAACAAGCTCAATCCACGCTGAACTATATTTATGACCGTTTTGTTAGTCAGTATGGAGCCATTAACGAGCGAGCCAACACCTCTGCTTTTGCCGAGGATGACCAACTGCCACTTTTGCGGTCCATTGAAGATTTAACAGCAGATAAGACCTGGACAAAAGCCGCTATTTTCAGTCGTCTGACGACTAGAGTTAACACTTTGCCAGAACATACAGATGATCCACTAGAAGCCTTACAAATTTGCCTGAATCACCGATTTCGCATCGATTTACCGTATATTGCACATCTCTGCGACAAAACAACAGATGAAGTAAGAGATGCGCTCGGTGAACGTATTTTCCAAAATCCACATGCCTATACAGGAGAAGCAGATGAGGGTTGGGAACTGGATGAAGAATACTTGTCTGGCAACATCAAAGACAAACTCGCCTTTGCCACGCTCAAAGCTCAGGAGTACCCGGATATATTTCAGCGCAATGTCGCCGCTCTTACTCGTGTCCAACCTGCTCCGCTGCTGCCGGGAGACATTGACTTCCGTATCGGCACTCCCTGGATTCCAGTTAAGGTATATAGGGCCTTTATGTATGAAACGTTTGGCACAGCTCAAATCATGCAGGATTCGCAGACCATTGACGTAGATTACCTCGAATACACCAATACGTGGCGCATATCCGGCAAGTCCTTGGAAAGAAGCTCAATCAAGGTAAATCAGACCTTTGGTACAGGACGAACCAACGCTTATGAGATATTTGAAAACAGTCTCAATTTGCAAAGTATTACCGTGCGTGATCCGCTCACCTACTTGGATGCAAGCGGCAATGAGCAGATCAAGTATGTGGTCAATGCGAAGGAAACGATGATTGCACGCGCCAAGCAGCAACAGTTGAAAGAAGCATTTGCCTCTTGGCTCTTTCGGGACAAGGAACGGGCTGATTCATTACTCTCCATTTATAATGACAAATTCAATACGATTCGTCCCCGTACCTATGACGGGGATCATCTGGTGTTTCAAGGCATGAACCAGGAAATGAGCCTGCGTAAGCACCAACGAGATGTAGCGGCCCGCATTATTTACTCCGGCACGGCGCTTATGGCTCATGAAGTTGGAGCAGGAAAAACTGCTGCAATGATCGCTGCCGGGATGTATTTGAAGCGAATTGGTGCAGTTCACAAGCCTTTATACTGTGTCCCCAATCATTTAACTGAGCAATGGGCTAACGAATTTTTACGTTTTTTCCCCTCTGCCAATGTGTTAGTAACTACGAAAAAGGATTTTAGCTTGGCTAATCGTCAACGCTTCGTTTCCAAAATTGCCATGGGCAATTATGATGCCGTTATTATCGGTCATTCGCAGTTCGAGAAAATCCCCATTTCCCGTGAACGGCAGGAGCATCTCCTGCAAGCCGAAATTCGCAATGTTTCCCACATGATTAACCAGATGAAAAAAGAAAAAGGCGACAACTGGAGCATCAAGCAGATGGTGGTTTTTGAGAATAACCTTAAATCTCGTTTGGAACGCCTGATGAATGAAAATAAAAAGGACGACCTGCTTACCTTTGAACAACTTGGCGTGGATATGTTATTTGTCGATGAAGCCCACGCTTACAAAAACTGCTTCACCTTTACCAAAATGCGTAATCTAGCAGGTATCGGCAAATCCAGCAGTCAACGGGCTACTGATATGTTGCTCAAATGCCAATACTTGCAGGAGATGAATCAAGGACGCGGGGTGATTTTTGCTACCGGTACACCAATTAGCAACAGTATGTCTGAAATGTATGTCATGCAGCGTTTTCTCCAGCCTCACTTGCTACAAAAATTGGGACTGAGTTTTTTCGATAACTGGGCGGCAACGTTTGGCGAAGTCGTTTCTTCTCTGGAGGTTACACCCGAGGGCAGCGGCTATCGTATGAAATCCCGTTTCGCTAAGTTTCATAATTTACCAGAATTGATGAGCATGTTTCGTCTCGTTGCCGATATTCAAACTGCTGATATGCTCAATCTCCCCGTTCCACGGCTAGATGGCGATAAAGCCATAGTCGTCGTTAGTGAGTGCTCCCCTTATCAAGAGCAAATGATGAACGAGTTTGTTCAACGGGCAGAGAGGATTCGAAATAATGAGGTCGATGCTAAAGAAGACAACATGCTTAAGCTGACTCATGAAGCCAAGCTGATGTCGATTGACCCGCGCCTGGTACATGAAGATGCCCCTGTTGATCCGATGTCCAAGCTGAATCTTTGCATTAACAACGTATTTGATATTTGGCAGGAGACGCAGGAGAGCCAACTTGCCCAAGTGATTTTAAGCGACAGTGGTACACCAAAACCAGGAGTTTAATGTTTATGATGAAATTAAATCCCAATTAATTCTTTCCGGTATCCCAAAACAGGAAATTGCCTTTATTCATGATGTCAACACGGACGCTGCACGTGAAGCATTGTTTGAGCAATTTCGCCGCGGCGAAGTCCGCATCTTGTTAGGCTCCACGCAAAAAATGGGGACTGGGACGAATATTCAGACTAAACTTATCGCTGCCCATCATATTGACTGCCCATGGCGACCCTCCGACATCATTCAACGGGATGGTCGCATTCTACGACAAGGCAATCAAAATGAAAAGGTGCGGATTTTCCGCTACGTGACCAAAGGAACCTTTGATTCGTATTTGTGGCAAATTCAAGAGCAAAAGTTGCGCTATATCTCGCAGGTTATGACGGGCAGAAGCATCACCCGATCCTGTCACGATGCTGATGAAACAGTATTATCTGCGGCTGAAGTAAAGGCTGTTGCTATTGGCAATCCAATGCTTGCGGAGAAGATGGAAGTTGACAATGAAGTTACCCGCCTCAAGCTACTCAAAACAAACTGGCATAACGAGCACGTCCTGCTGGAACGGCAGCTTAATCATCATTACCCACAAGTACTGGCTTCCTGTGCAGAAAAGCTGGAGCAGTATCAGGCAGATTGGGAGCTCGCTGAAAAGCACCGGCTTCAGGAGTTCTCCATCATCTTGGATGGTACTGTTTATCCCGAGCGGCCCCATGCAAGAGAAGTGTTGCTGCTCTTGTCTAAAGTCACTGAACTGGAGCATCAAGCAGTAAAGGTGGGACAATTCAAAGGCTTCGATATTCTACTTTCCCACTCCGGCTTTGACCATGTAAATCTTCATCTGAGGGGAACGGCAGCCTACACCGTCGAGCTTGGGGATTCAGCTTTGGGCAATATAAACAGGCTGGAGAAACTGCTGGAGAAAATTCCTGCCAGGATGGAGGCAACCCTACAGCAGCAGCAAGATACACTCCATCAGATCGAGATTGCGAAAAAAGAAATCGGGAAGCCCTTTGAATTTGAAGATCGGCTGATTCAATTTGTAGCACGTCAGTCTGAGATTAATACGGTGCTGGAGTTTAAGGAGCTACAAGACCAAGTTATGGTAATGGAGGGTACGGGAGACGAACAACAGAATGAGTGTTTGGGAGAGCATAGAGGAATAGAACATTAACCTATGAAAAAGAAAACCGCTCCAAAGGGTGAACTGTAACCTGTAAGATGGACACTTTGAAAAAAGTGACCTCTTATGGGTTTTTGTGTTTTAATCATACTATCGAGAATACACGGGGAATGA
>NZ_JBHVSK010000032.1:0-10258 GCF_042885235.1 Paenibacillus sp. NPDC058071 | reverse complement strand
TTGTTGTTTTGGCATTGTAGAGATCCGCTCCTTGGCATAATAGGTCTATTCTACAAGCCCTTATTTTTATTGTCCAACTAAGTGTAGCCGATCCACCTAGAGGCATTTAATAATTTGAACGATAAAGATTACTATGCTGCCTGGTGTTTATTTGATCAAATTGAAATTAAGCTTTCTTATTTAAGGAGACATTTAAGTACTGAGGAGACATATAATTTAGAGTTCTATGATCGAATCATTTTTCAATATCAAATGCTATTTCCTTACGAATATTTTTTCAGCAGAGAATCGGTTATCAGAAAATCTACTTGTTCAATTTGCGGTAAGATAGCCTCACTGAGAAATTCTTGTGGACATAAGGTTGGAGAAATATATGATGGTAAACTTTGCATCCGAAGAATTGATGAGGCTCAGTTACTTGCGATATCAGTTGTTCAAAATCCTTTTGATAAATATGCCGTACTCTTTCCCGAGGGTTTAGAATACAACTATTCCATGTTAGAAAATCTATTGGAACAATTGTCTGGTCCCTATGATGACTGGGGGTTAGAGATAATTAAAGAAAAAAGGAAAGAATTTGTGGGGGTGGGAAGGAATGCCCCATGTCCCTGTAATTCTAAAAAAAAGTATAAGTTGTGTTGTCATAATACTGTTGATGAACTTTTTGATCATCATCGCATAACTATTTACACGGATATTCCCAAAAAAAGAACACCAGTAAAAATGTTTCATACATGGAAGTGAGATGTCCTAAAGATCGTGTATATTACCGTTTTTTAATAAGTTGTTCTTAATGATGTATTCAATTTTTAGTGTGTTTATTTTATGGAATCATAAAAGTCATATGAATCTTCTATTAAGTGCGAGTTCGCTTTAAGTGGAATTTGGTAAGCCGCTGTTAAGGCCTCGTTGAAATCTTTAAGGATAGGCGTTTCAATAACTGTTACATATCTAAGCTTACTGAACTTTTGAGAAAACTTTACGGCAGCCTCTTGCCCCCAATTGGGAGCGGGGCTGCCGTTGCTATACGTAGCATTTGCATCATTATCTAGGCAAAATACAATCTCATTTGTTACATTCTCTTTAAGAAATCGCTCAAGTGCCTGATCAGATAAGCATCCGAGCGAAATGTAATGGGCGGCTTTCCAGTCATGCCCTCGTATTTTTTCAATTGTAGCCCGACTCGCAGCATCAATAGGACTTTCACATACATATACCCGTTTACTTTCAGGATATCCGCAAAGATGAAACGGGTAGCTTTTGTCGGAATACTCTCGGTCCTGTTTGAAAGGCTTGTTTAGAGTTGTGCCTCGCAATGAGCAATAGCGTGCAACTCCTTCTTGATCATACCCAACAAACGCGCAGTTACCTGTTTTGTTTTGCTGGTAAAATTTCTTTTCATGCATGAGTAATGAGATGATTTCAGGTGCTATTCCACGAACTTGAGATAGATACCAAGCAACTCGTCTGAAATTTGGTGCTTTATCGGGAAGGATGAGTTTCCTCGTTCTTTTGTAATAGAAACAACAGCCATTTGAGGAATATCCAATTCAAGTAGATAAGCGACTGCTTCTTTAAATGTCATCCTGCAAAAATGCATGGCAAAATCAATTATTCCGCCATGTGTGTTACTAGAAAAGTGGAAATACCGATTGCTGTCCTTAAAGAAATAAAGGCCGCCGCTTTGTTTGGCATGATACGCGCGGCGACCGCCGTTCTCAAGTACGTAACCATGTGATTTTGCAAACTCGATCAAATTAACCTGATTGGCTGATCTAATTTGCTCTTTTGAAAATAGAGTATGTGTCATGTACACTCCTCCTTTTTTAGAATTTTTTTAAAAATGCAATGGTTACTGAATCTATTGCTCCTGTTAATTATTGTTCTTCGATTAGGTAGAGTTGAAATAAATTCAATTCTACAGTTTGACAAAAAAATCTATAGAAGAAAATGAGTACTCTTCGCGTGACACCAAACATTTCCTAATGAAACATATGTTTGGAAGGAACTAGGCACAATGGAGTAGAATTATGTAGATATTTAGTAGTACATAGGTCTGGTATGCGTTGTGCTTTAAGAATGTTGTCGTTTACAAGCAGGAGGTGTCATATGATAAAGACTCGTTTTGGTCAATATAATGGTGATAGTTGGGAAGAAGCATGTCAGCTTTTTTTAAAGAAGAAGTACGAATCGGAAGGCTATCAAGAAATGATCGCACATACTCAGGGGGACTTGGGAATTGAAGGATTTACAAGAACAGGGGTTGTATTTCAATGTTATTGTCCAGACGAAGAGTACGAGAGTAAAAAACTATATGAGGCACAGCGAGACAAAGTAACAACTGATTTAGGAAAGTTAACGAAAAACAAAAAAGAGTTAATTAAATATATGGGAAAAGTAAAAATTAAAAAATGGGTTTTCTTGACTCCTATTATCAGAAATAAAGAGTTAATATCTCATTGTCAGGAAAAGGCAACTGAATACAAATGTAAAGCGGAATTAAAGGAACTCTTAGATGATGACTTTGATGTTCTAGTCCAAGATGAAGGTTTTTTTGTCGAAGAGATGTTATATGTCAAAGCAGTTCTGAATGAAAAAATAGATGTAAATGTAGCAGTTCCAAGTACAGAAGAGATAATTAACTGGAAGCAATGTGAAGCTGAGTCTGTACAAATTTTGTTTAGGAAAATATCTAAACTATTTAAGGGTAGTAATAATGCTGAGGCTAACACTAATAAATACGTTGACATTATTATCAGAAATTTTATAAAAGGTCAGAATGTGCTTGATGAGTTAAGAGATAATCATCCAATCTTGTTAGAGAAGTTAGTTCGTATAAAGAGCGGAATTGAAGCACACATAGAGCAGGAATTACTTTTGAGCGATCTTCAACCTAAAGAATTTAATAAGGAGATTCAATCTAAGTATAAATCTGCTTTAGAAAACGAAGCCTTTGGTAAAATGATTTCTTTTGTTCTACAAGAAGATGTTATCAGAGAAGCCGAAGCAGACTGGTTGGTTCGTTGCCCACTTGACTTTGAGGAGGGTTTTTAATATGGACTTGCCTTACGAACATGCTAAAAGAATAACATTTACCCGTAGGAAGGTACCGGTATCTCCGGAATATAGGCCATTAACAAAAATTGCGCAGATAGTTTTGGTTCTATCAATGGCCTCCAGAGGAAACAGTGCTAATCTGTTGAAATTTCAATTGTTAAATTGGGCGTTTAAATCAAATGAAAGAGATAGGGTCTTGCTAATGATAATACAAGATCCATTAATAACACCTCCTCTAATAAATATGGACCCTAGTGTTAATAGAGCATTACAATTTGCCGTTGCTGATAAACTAATTTCATTTAGTGAATCTACGGGGAAGTTCACTTTGTCTGCTAAAGGGACAGAGTTTGCAAAAGCTATAAATAAAGAGACAGATATTCTTATTTCGGAGAAGGCACTACTAACGAAGATTGGCTTGAGAGTAACTGATAAAGTTATTTCTACTCTATTTAAAGAGAGGCTAGTATAAGATGGCACAACTTAAAATAGACGCATTAAAATTAAACGTTGTTACTGATCAAGGGAAATTCGAAACATTTACAGCATTTTCTGATGGCTTAAATATTGTGAGAGCAAAAAACTCTACGGGTAAAAGTTCATTTGTTAACTCTATTTTATACGCTTTGGGTGTTGAAGAATTATTAGGCGGCACAAATGGGAAAACAATGAAACCAGTACTACGAGAAGAGTTGACATATCGAGGTAGTGTCTACAAAGTACTAGAATCAAATGTTGAATTGCAAATATCAAATAAGCACAAAAAAAATATCACTATGCGAAGATGGATTACAAGCACCTCAAGGGAAGAAAAATTAATAGAAGTGGAACTCGGGCCATCTCTAACTGAAGGGAGAAAGTTTAGGAAACAAGATTTTTATGTTCATCTTCCAGGCGCAGCTCAGAACGATGCAGGTTTCCATTCATTCTTAGCAGATTTTTTAGGGTGGGAGCTGCCACTAGTGCCTTCATTCGAGGGCAAAGAGAGATTGTTATATATTCAAACTTTATTTCCTTTATTCTTTGTTGAACAGATTAAAGGGTGGAGTTCATTTTATGCTCAACCAATCACTAATTACGGTATTAGAGAGCTATCTACTAGAGCTATTGAATTCATTCTTGGACTTGATGTTTTAAACAATAGTAAGCAGAAAGAAGAACTTCGGGTAGAAAGAGCTTTAATTTTACAAGAGTGGCTTACTCTTGTAAATAATATCAGAGAGAAAGCCAATATGATTGGAGCAAAAGTAGAAGGCTTGTCTGAAAAACCAGAGCTTTTATCTGCTTTTGAAATTTTTGTATATGATGACAATCAAAAACTAATCACTCTAACCGAAAGAATCTCTGAAAGGCTTTACGAATTAACTGAAAAATCTACTGTAGTAAGAAGTATCAAGGATGTTGAGAAAGAACACGAGGAACGAATTAACAATATTGAAAATAGGGTGTTAGCTCTTCAGAGCGAAGCAAATTCGGTCCGGCAAGAAATTAACTCTGGTGTTATCAATAAAAGAACTCTTGAAGAGAACCTTGCCCAGTTACAACAAGATTTAAAAAGTAATCAAGATGCAAAGAGGCTGATCGATCTTGGGTCGGATAAAAATTTATATATTGCTCAAGGTATTTGTCCTACTTGCAATCAAAAAATACATGAAACCTTACTTCCTCAAGATATAGAGTTCCAACCCATGACTCTCGATGAAAACATCAAATATATTAAAGATCAGCTTGCTACTTTGAAATTCGCTCTGAATCAATCTGACAATTTTGTAAATGAAAGAAACAAAAGATTAAATGCTATTACTGAAGCTTTAGAAGAGGAAAGAAGAAGACTTAGGAGCTTGAAATTAGAATTGAGAGAAGATCCTCGGATGTTGTCAAATCTAGATATTGAAGAGACACTAAATTTAAAATGGAAGATAAAGGAACTGAGAGAAGCTGAAAGCAGCTTTGAAAAGTATGAACTTTCACTAAACTCTCTAAAAAACCAATGGGAAGAATATTTGAAAAAAGTTAAGAAAATACCAGAGGAATTTTTCTCCAAGCTTGATAAAACAAAGCTCGAGACGTTTGAGAAAAAATTTAGATATTATTTGGATCAATTTGGCTATAGTAGTACCCCATTAAATGAAATATCAATTTCTCATGATAAATATACTCCTATGGTACGTGGATTTGATATCAAGTTTGATTCTTCTGCCAGTGATTTTATAAGGTTACGATGGGCTTTCACCTTAGCTTTGGATTATGTTTCAAACCATCACGGAGGAAATCATCCGCATTTATTAATTATGGACGAACCTGGCCAACAACAAATGAATATAAATAGCACTGGGAAATTATTTGACTCACTATCTGAATTAAACACTCAGAGTGTTATTGCTTCTTCATTAACTTTAGCGGAAATTAATAGTATTACTCAAGAAATTAAGGTCAATATTATTGATTTGGGTGACGAATACATTATTAAACCACAGTCTACTTAGATTAGGATTGCCCTTGGTTAATTATAGATTCAATGTTGTAATATGCGCTCACTGATAACTGTTTTTTGTAATAACAAGAAAAGTAGGACCTTAAAATAATCAGGACATGATAATAGAGAGGCGGAGAGGAAAATGACATTAACATCTATTGCGGATAATTATTTGAAGAAGATGTTCAATAGAAATGCTTCCTTCAAAGAGGGGCAATGGGAAGCGATCAATTCAGTATTACAAGGTGGACGAACTCTAGTTGTCCAAAAAACTGGCTGGGGCAAGAGTTTAGTATATTTTTTGTCTACAAGGATGATGCGGGATGATGGTGCAGGACCAACAATAGTAATCAGTCCACTTTTATCTCTAATGCGGAATCAAATGCAGTCAGCTGATCGGTTGGGGTTACGAGCAGCTACGATCGATAGTTCACTTAATGCACAGGATTTAGCAGAAATTGAAGAGGACTTGTCTCAAGGCAATATTGATGTTTTATTTGTTTCACCTGAGCGTCTAGCAAATGAACACTTTATGGAAGAAACAATACCCATGATTCGTGGGGGCATTGGCATGTTGGTTATTGATGAAGCCCACTGTGTATCCGACTGGGGACATGATTTTCGTCCAGATTATCGACGTATTTCTAGGATTGTCCGCGCCTTGCCTTCTAAAGTGCCGGTTTTAGCAACTACAGCAACAGCAAATAATCGTGTTGTTGAAGATATTCAGGAGCAATTAGGTTCAATGGAAGTAATTCGTGGACCATTAGCTAGAGAGTCACTCCATATTCAGACAATAGTAATGCCTAAAAAAGCAGTTAGGCTAGCATGGTTGGAAAATAATATCAACAACTTTCCAGGTAGTGGAATAGTTTATTGTTCTACAATTAGCGATTGTGAACTTGTAGCTCGCTGGTTGAGAAGTCGAGGAATATCAGCGGAGCATTATACAGGGCGACTATCGAAAGAAGAAAGAATTAGTCGGGAAGACAGTCTGCTTCAAAATGAAGTGAAAGTTCTTGTAGCAAATATAGCTTTAGGTATGGGATTTGATAAGGAGGATGTCGGTTTTGTTATTCATTTCCAGATTCCAAATTCTCTTTTAACGTACTATCAGCAAATTGGTCGTGCAGGACGTAACTTGGATCGTGCTTACATAGTTTTATTACATGGGGAGGAAGATGAGTCTATTCAACAATATTTTATTCGTCATGCCTTCCCTGCTTCGGAAGATACATTAGAGATTGTAGAATTGTTAGAATCGGAAGATAGTCTTACTGTTAATGAAATATGCTCTAGGTTAAATCTTGCAGAAGCAACAATAAAAGATTGTTTAAAGTTATTAGAAATAGATAGTTTGGTGGTCAAAAGTGGTAGTAAGTATTCAAGAACAATTAATCCTTTTCAGTTACAGAATGCACGTATCTCTAATGTTATAGCAAATAAAGAGCGCGAACTTGAGCGTATGAAAGATTTTGTATACACTAAAGATTGTTTGATGAAATTTGTGATACGTGAGCTAGATGATCCAGCGACTAATAACTGCGGGACATGCTCAAATTGTAATGGTGAATTTATAAATGCAAATGTTAGAGAAGAAGTTGTAGTAGATGCTGAGATTTTTCTCCAGCGTAACTTTTTTCATATTGAACCACGAAAGCAATGGGCTTCTAGAGCAAGAATACCTGTAAATTATCAGTGTGACCCTGGATTTGCTTTAAGCCGTTATAGTGACAGTGGTTGGGGACGATTAGTACGCAAAGGGAAATATGAAGATAATTGTTTTGATGATCAATTGGCAATTGCCTCAGCAGATGCTCTTAGAAATTGGATTGATAATAATTATGGTGAAGAAGACTTTATTGTTGCTTCGATTCCATCTTTAAGAAGGCCAAGTTTAGTAAGTAATTTTGCCAATAAAGTTGCAAGTCATTTGAATTTACCTTATGTTGATTTATTAACTAAAACATCAACACGTCCAGAGCAGAAGTTAATGAACAATAGCCAAATGCAAGAACAAAATGTTCGGGACTCTATTGAAGTGAATAAAAGCAATTATGTTGGATATAGTGTAATATTAATAGATGATATGGTTGATTCAAGGTGGACTTTTACTGTAGCAGGCTATTTACTTCGAGAATCGGGTTATGGAACTATTTTACCTTTTGCATTGACCTCAACATCAGAAAGTGGGTGACTTTAATGGAGAGGATTTCGGATGAGGGTTTAGCTATTTTATTGTTAACCTCTGATCTGTTATATAGAAAAACCAAGGATAAAGACCAAAAGCCGTTTACACATGGCGAATGGAACAAGTTTGCAGCATTACTGAGAAAATCAGCGTACTCAACGCCAGCAGTACTCTATGATAAAAATGAAGATCATTTGATGCAAGATTTATTGCTTTCAAGAGCAATGGCAAACAAGGTTTGCACACTGATGAAATATGCTGGTAGCATGGCTATTGAAATCGAAAAATTAGCAGGAATGGGAATATGGATTGCGACTCGTGGCGATAAAAATTTTCCTCAAAGAGTGAAGCAATTATTAAAAGAACAATCGCCGCCCTTTTTTTATGGTACGGGAAACGGGGAACTTTTGCGGTCAAGTGCTATTGGATTTGTTGGCTCTAGGGATGCTGATGAAAGCAGTGTAGAGTTTACAAAACGAATTGTTCGTAAAGTTGTAGAAGAAAGAGCTTTAATTGTATCTGGTGGTGCCAAGGGCATTGATCTTACATCTCAGAATGAAGCCTTAGCATATGGAGGCCAAGTAGTCTCATTTGTCCATTCTGAACTAGAAATGTTACTTAGAAAAAAAGATTTCCGAAAAGCCATTGCAGATGGTAATTTAACTGTTTTATCTGCTGTACATCCCTCAGCTCGATTTACCGGATTTAATGCTATGGGACGTAACAAATATATTTATACTCATTCTAAGGGTACAGTTGTAGTTTCTTCAAATATTAAAGGTGGAACCTGGGAGGGTGCTAATGAGAATTTAAAAAACTCTTGGGTACCGCTCATTGTGCGTACTAGTGAAAATGTACCTGAAGGAAACAGAAAACTGCTTGAAACGAATGAAAAGAATCCAATGGTAATTCCATTTATGAATGATAGTTCTCAATCAATTATTGAATTGTTAAAGAATGTCACAATTAACGAAAAAACTAAAAGCATCAGAAAAAAGGATTCAGATTTATTTTATCTAGTTTGGCCTGTTATTAAAGAACATATAAAACAAGGGTATTCTTTCTCTGACTTATGCGAAATACTTCATGTACTCCCAGAACAGTTAGATCACTGGATGAAACGAGGAAACAAAGTAGAATCAACCTATAGAGATTCTCCCGTCGAACAAACCACTTTGTTCTAGAGTAAATATTTAAGCTCACTCTATTAAATTCTGTATTTCTAATTTAAGGATATTTTCAAATTATATTTTTAGCCAATGGAACTTAATCACCCATTGGCTATTTTACAAACGTGGTCTCTATTAAATTTATCCAGTTAATGGAATGAACGATTTTATAATCTTCGGAGGTGTGTTCATGGGGTTGAAAAAAATGTATAAAAGGTTGAAAAAATCTGATAAGAATCATTTTGAAGATATTTTCTCTAATATAATGAAAAGGATCAATGGTCCAAATTTTCATCAAACTCAAACAAATCCAGGAGATAAAAAAGTTGACGGGGTACTTAATGGGGATACTGTATTTGCAGTATATGCACCTGAAACATATAAAGATAAGGAAGCTTTGAAAAAGGTCAAAAGTGATTATGAAGGCTTTATTAAAAATAGAAATGATGGTTACTGGAGTGGTATTAAAAAGTGGATCTTTGTTATTAAATCTCCACGGAAAGGAGCAACGGCTCCAATTCAAAGCTATATTTTAAACCTTAATGGTAAGGAAGAAATTGAAACTGGCATATGGACTTTAGAAGATATAAAAAAAATGATTAACGATTGGCTCCCTCTGGAGATTCCATCTAAAAAAAGGGCGAAAATTAAAAGTAAGCTTTTAAAGATAAAAGAACTTCATCAAACTCTTATTAAAGACTATGAGAACTTAGGGAAGAACGGAAATAGCTTATATCATTTTAGTGAGATGGAGAACGGTAAAGTTAGAGTGAATCTTTTTAGACAGTTAGCGTCACTCACGGCTGAGATTAAAGAATACTCCTTTCAATTTAATGAAGCTTTTAAAAAAAATGGATTAGAGCCGTTAGTTCAGTCTCTTCTTAGTTGTTCA
Source organism: Paenibacillus sp. NPDC058071 (assembly GCF_042885235.1). NCBI lineage: Bacteria > Bacillati > Bacillota > Bacilli > Caryophanales > Paenibacillaceae > Paenibacillus > Paenibacillus sp. NPDC058071. The sequence continues at coordinate 473 of NZ_JBHVSK010000032.1, read as the reverse complement.
CCTGGAATGATTTCTGATGCCGCAGAATTAATAGACGCATATGAATTAATAGATACTGAGGATATTACAAATAGTATTTCGTCACTATGTGATGAAATGTATAAAATTATAGATAGGTAAAAAGATGCCTAACTATATGCTCAAACCCATTCGGGAATGTTTTACGATAACCATCATTACTTCATTATTATATTCTAAAAATGGTTGATCTCGAAAGACATCGGATAAAGTAAATAATAACAAAGTGATTTGAAATACGGTAGGAGGTAGCCGAACGGTTAGAACGAATGGGACTCAACGATTAATCCATTGCCAAGCCTGATTTTCGGTCCAAACCATTAAAGATTGGCGTAAGCAAGCTAACTCAATTCCGTTCCCTGAACTGTAACCTCATTTATAGACAGTTTAAAAAAATGGTTACCAAAGTCTTAGGCAGCAATGAGATGGCTTCTGAACTCATCAGGAGTCATCTT
>NZ_JBHVSK010000031.1:0-15433 GCF_042885235.1 Paenibacillus sp. NPDC058071 | reverse complement strand
AAGACCCCTTGAAGACGACGAGGTTGATAGGCTGGGGGTGGAAGCACAGCAATGTGTGGAGCTGACCAGTACTAATCGGTCGAGGGCTTATCCAATACTACCCCACAAAGTGACGTTAAGCTTTGCAGCTTAGTCCGGGTACTTTGCGGGGACCCCGAAAGCATCGGGGAAGACACTAAAGGACATTCATGAACTTTCGCATCCAGTTTTCAAGGCGCAAGCTTTACTTTAGTCCGGTTCTTCAACGCATCGGGCGCTGTTATCCACAGTTAGATATGGCGGTCGTGGCGAAGTGGTTAACGCATCGGTTTGTGGATCCGACATTCGGGGGTTCAATTCCCCTCGATCGCCCCATTTATCCACAAATAAACTCAAATTGTTGGGGATTAGTCAAATCCTCAGCCATTTATATGTGCGGAAGTGGCTCAGCGGTAGAGCATCGCCTTGCCAAGGCGAGGGTCGCGGGTTCGATTCCCGTCTTCCGCTCCATTTCTCAAATCCAAGTCTTGCGACATTCGCAAGGCTTTTTTATTTGCCTATTTTTACAGGGATCGCTTCCACCTTTATTTTTTTTCACTGCTAATCGCGAAGCGTTAGGACTCAGCATGTCAAATTTCCCGCTGTGCCGAGAACACAGTTCGTCCTTATTATGAGCAAAGCGCCAAGTCTATTTTCCAGGCTTGGCGCTTTGCTTATATTGTTATGAATATCGGTTTTACATCAAAATCAGTTTTTGACGGAAAAGAACGGGCAGAGGGGGTCTGGAGAAAGGAATCAAGCTTTAATGGCGATCGGAAGAACCCTCTGACCCGCAGCGCTTACCCTCAACTTCAAGTCATGCAAGGATTTCGCTTTTGAGCCGATATTTCAAGCTTATTTTTTAAAATACGTTCTGCGGCTTCTGCGCCTTTTTGCATTTGGAGCAATATACGAGCCTTTGTCGTAAACAAGCAAACGATAATCGTCCAAAATTACATTTATAGATAATTCCAATTATGTTACGATGGGTAAAATGAAAGCGGTTTATTCACGGCAAAGGGAGCAGACGTTCATGAGAAAGCTCGTAATTACGTTGTTATCCGCGGCATGCGTCGTATTATTCGCCTTTACTCTCTCGACTATGATTCAAATTTTCCGCTACAATCTGTCGGCTCCGGCTGAGTTGGACAGCGGGCATGCACCTTCTTACCGCCTTGTCCTTATTACGCAGGAGCTCGATACGCCGTTCTGGGATGCGGTTGAGAAGGGAGCGCTGGCCTCTGCCAAGGAATACGGCGTTGAACTCTCGGTGTGGGGCAGTTACGGGGCCAATCAAGTCGATTTTTTAAGGAAGATGGAGGTCGCTATCGCTTCCAAGGTGGACGGCATTATTGTACAAGGCTTGGATAACGACGAATTCAACAAGCTGGCTACCGTGAAGGCCGCAGGCAAGGGCATCCCCGTCTTTACGATTGCCAACGACGTGCCGATCGAGAAAAGCTTGCGCCGCACCTACATCGGCTCTAATCATGAATGGGCTGGCCGGGTCATCGGGCAGCAATTGCTGGCTGATATCGGAAAGGGCAATAAAGGCAAAGTGGTGCTGATGCTGTCCGATCAGCAGGAGGATTTTCAACGGAAAAGGCTGGACGGAATTATGAGCGAGCTGAAGACGGAGCCAGGCATCGAGCCGCTTGTCGTGATCGCCGGCAATACGCGGGAGAAGGTAATCGCGACTACGAACGATATTATGAACCGCGACCCGCACATTGACGCATTTGTATCGATTACGGCCAACAATGCGAGCGCGATGGTGCAGGAGATCGCCAAACGGGCCAAGGTCGGCAACTTCCACCTCTATTCCTTTGACGACAGCTCGGAGAGCCGAACGCTGCTGAAAGAGAAGAAGCTGAACGGCATTATCGAGCAATCGCCGGAGACAATGGGGCATCAGAGCGTTGAGCTGATGATTAAGTGGCTGAAGCGAGAAGCATTTCCACTCGACACGAAAGGTTACTACACGAATATTCGGCTGCTGAAGGCGGAGGACCTTTCATGAATACGATTCAGAAAAAGATCTATTTGCTCGTCGTAGTCGTCGTCTTTATTATGGCAGTCATCTGGGTCGCGCTCACCTTTTACAATCAGAAAATGCAAAGCCAATACAACGACATTTTGCAGCGTTATTTGCAAATGAACGAGGTCAGCGCGGAAAGCCGCCAGCTCGTTACCACTTTGAATAATTACTTGCAAGGGCCGACGGAGGGCAAGCTCATTCATTTGCAAAGCGATCGGCAGGATTTGCTGGAGGCGCAGCAGCAGATCGCCGCGCTGCGGAATGACGGCAACCATTTTACGCTAACGAATTATTTGAATTTGATCGACAGCCTGATCGATTCATCCGATCGCTCGGTACGTTTTCTAAACGAAAAGAATAAGGAGGAGTCACTGAACGATTTCGCAGACGCAACGCGCTTGTCGACCTACATATCGGAGATGACGCTAACGCTGTTCGACACGGAGCTAAAGACGTACGATCAATTTTATCGGGGGATGATTAAGCAATCGGCTATGCTGAAAAAGCTCGGCATATGGATGATTGCCATGATTACGTGCATTCTGATGCTGTTCACCTACCTGTTCTCCCACAGTATTACGAGGCCTATCTATAGGCTGACACAGGCGGCAAGAGAGTTTTCCAGAGGCCGCTTCGATACGCCGATCGAGACGGCCGGCAACGATGAAATCTCTTTTCTTGCCAAAACGTTCGATCGCATGCGGATCAATATTAATAATTTGATCTTGGAAATTCAGAACAAGGCTCAGCTTGAGAGCGAACTGCAGACAAGCAAGCTGCTGCTTCAGGAAAGCCAGCTGCGGAGCCTCCAAAGTCAGATCAATCCGCATTTTCTATTCAATACGCTCGATACGTTGTCCAAAAAGGCGTACCTCGAGGGATCGGAGGAGACGAGCGATCTGATTGCGAGCGTGGCCCGGCTGCTGCGTTATAACTTGAAGCGGCTGGACCGTCCGGTCACGCTATATGAGGAAGTAAGGGTGCTGCGCGAGTATATGGCGATCCAGGGCACGCGCTTTACTGAGCGACTCCGATTCGTAGAAGAGATTAACGACGATTGCTTGTATGTTCAGTTGCCGAGCTTAACGCTGCAGCCGATTATCGAGAACGCAGTCATTCATGCGATCGAGCCGCTGGAGAATGGAGGGACAATCTACTTCCGGATCAGGGAAGGCGACAACGGCTGCGTCATGGTAGAAATTGAAGACGAAGGAATGGGAATGGGGCCAGAACGAATTCGTCAAATTTTAGAGGGAAACGAGCAGGAGCGTCACCAAGACAGTCATTCGACAGGTATTGGCTTTGCCAATGTTGTGAAGCGGTTGAGCATCTTTTATGGCCGGGACGATCTTATTTGCATCGAAAGCATAGAAGGCAAGGGAACGAAAGTGGGACTTATGCTGCCAAAAGAAAGAGAGGTCCGCAATTATGCTTAAAGTACTGATTGTAGACGACGAGCATATCGAGCGTGAAGGAATGAGCGCCATTATTCGCAGCGGCTTTCCCGAAGTGACCATAGAGCAGGCCAAGAACGGAAAGGCTGCCGTCGAAGTTGTTCCGCAATTTATGCCGGATTTGATTCTAATGGATATCAAGATGCCGATAATGAATGGTCTTGAAGCGATTGAATGCATCGCCGCCGAATATCCGGACATGCGTTTCATTATGGTTACCGCGTACGATACGTTTGAATATGCCCGTAAAGCAATCAAGCTCGGCGTAAAGGATTATTTATTGAAGCCGAGCAAGATTAGCGAAATTCAAGATACGGTCGGCCGTGTGCTGGAGCAAGTGATGCAGGAGAGGGAAGAGCGGGAGCGTCAGATGGCGATGCTGAACAAGCTGGACAAAGTGATGCCCTTGGTCGAGGCGGATATTGTAACCCAGCTGCTGTTTGACCATGTGCACGAGGTTCATCTGGATGAAATGATTGGGCTGCTTGGCGAAAGCTTTAGCGCGAACAAGGAGGTATTCGTGCTCTTTATTCAAGTCAGTGCGGATGCGGAGCCAGACCTGTTGTACTCCGCGGTTAAGCTGAAGCTGCGTCAGCTCGGAAACGGCTGGGTCGGGGCCATGTCGGGCGGATGCCTGCCGATTATAGGCTTCCTTGAGGAGCAGAAATCTTTCCGTGCCCAAGCCGCTTCGATGATTCGCGAACTGATGAATATCCCAGAGCTTTGCGTTCAAGACGGTCGTTGCAGCATCGGAGTCGGCGAGCCGCGCCGATCGCTTGACCATATCCGCTACTCCTACCAGGAAGCACTGCTCGCCGCAACGGCGGGAGCGCCGGTTGCGAAATATCGCTTTTATGCGGATATCGCGTCCGACGGCGAGAGAGGCGGCTCCGAAATGTTGAACAAACAGCAGGAAAAGCGGCTTCTCGAGCAATTGCGATTGGGACAATGGGATGAGGCATGCGCTGCGCTGCTGCCCTATATCGATCGGTATCAGGCGGCGGGCATGGCAATTCATCAGGCACAGCAGCGGATGCTGGAAGGGCTTTGGGTTATTTTCCGAGGACTGATCGAGCTTGGCGTAGAGACGGAGCTGCCTTATTACCCGTTCCAAATCAGCCGATACAGCGAGCTGAAAACGGAGACCGAGAGTCTCCTGCTGCGGATGCGGAAGGATGCGGAGCGGCAAAGGAGCCGTCAACAGCCGGATGTGATCGCCAGAGTGAAGCAATATATCGTCGCTAACTCCCATCTAGATATTTCACTGGAGATGATTGCGAAGGAAGCAGGGCTTAGTCCGTTTTACATCAGCAAAATGTTTAAAGAGCAGATCGGCGTCGGGTATATCGATTTTCTGACCGATTGCCGTGTGGAGAAGGCAAAGACGCTGATGGGACAGGTGGAGCGCAGCTTGAAGGAAATTGCCTATGAGGTCGGATATAACGATCCCAATTATTTCAGCAAGGTTTTCAAGAAGGTGTCGGGTTCTTCTCCGACCGAGTACCGTAAAGCATTGCTTGGCAGCAAGTAGAGGGGGGAGCTTCAACCTCGCACAGCTTGGTAAAAAAATTAACCCCCAAAAACAAAAAAATCCAGCATTTTGCAATAGAATACAGAAAACTTCGAATTCGAAGCATCCCAAACATGTTAATCTTAGAAATGTAAGCATTTACATTATTGAAGAAAAAGGGAGAGAAGAAGATGACGAAGCGCAATGCAAAAAGTGGGGTAATGCTGCTTGTTCTCGCAATCTTGCTCGTATTGTCGGCATGTGGAGGCGGTAACGGCGGCGGAAGCGAAAAGTCCGGCGGAGAAAAAGCATCGGGCAAGGACGGTAAAATCAAGATTGGTTTCTCCTTGGATACGTTGCAAGAAGAACGCTGGCAGAAGGACCGCGACTTGTTCAAAGCAGCGGCTGAGAAGCTTGGCGCAACTGTAGAAGTACTGGCTGCTAACAGCGACGACGCGAAGCAAATCGCGCAAGCGGAATCGTTGATTTCGCAAGGCGTTAACGTTCTCGTCGTAGTACCGCACAACGCAGAAGCAACTGCGGCTATCGTTGAGAAGGCCCATGAAGCCGGCATTAAAGTATTGGCTTATGACCGTCTGATCAAAAACTCCGACGTCGATCTGTACGTTTCCTTCGACAACGAGCGCGTAGGCCAAATGCAAGCGGAAGCAATCGTGGCGAAAGCGCCTAAAGGCAAATATGTCTACATCGGCGGTTCGGAAGCGGACAACAACGCTCACTTGTTCAAGAAAGGCGCAATGAACGTCCTGCAGAAGTACATTGACAGCGGCGACATCCAAATCGTATACGATCAATGGTCGAAGGACTGGAACCCTGCTGCTGCACTTTCCAACATGGAAAATGCTCTGACGGCGAACAACAACCAAATCGACGCAGTCGTAGCTGCAAACGACGGTACGGCAGGCGGCGCGATTCAAGCGCTGACAGCACAAGGTCTCGCAGGCAAAATTCCGGTATCCGGTCAAGACGCCGAGCTGGCTGCAACACAACGTATTATTGAAGGCACGCAAACGATGACCGTATACAAACCAATTAAAGCACTCGCTGAGAAAGCGGCTGAACTGGCTGTTGCAATGGCGAAAGGTCAAGACGTAGGCGCGGACAAAAAAGTAAACAACGGCAAAATCGATGTTCCTTCCATCTTGCTTGATCCAATCGCTGTAACGAAAGAAAACATCGACTCGACGGTTATTGCCGACGGCTTCCACAAGAAAGAAGACGTCTACAAAAACGCGAAGTAAGAGGCAATCCGCAAGAGTGGGGTGAACGAGCATGACGGCAGCTTTGGAGATGCGTAATATAACAAAGGAATTCCCCGGTGTAAAAGCGCTTGACGATGTAACCTTTACGGTGAAAAAGGGCGAGATTCACGCCCTTTGCGGCGAAAATGGCGCAGGGAAATCGACGTTGATGAAGGTGCTGAGCGGATTGTATCCGTTCGGTACCTATGACGGGGATATCTTGATCAACGGGGAAAAATGCAGCTTTTCCGGCATTAAAGATGCTGAAGAAGCGGGTATTGCCATCATCTATCAGGAGCTGGCGCTGGCTAAAGATCTGTCCATTGCCGAGAATTTATTTCTCGGCAAGGAGCTGGCCAGATTCGGCGTCATCAACTGGGAGAGGGTGTTCAAGGAAAGCGAGAAGTGGCTCGCCGACGTCGGCTTGAAGGACGTCAGTCCGGAGACGAGAACGGGAACGCTGGGCATCGGCAAGCAGCAGCAGATTGAAATCGCCAAGGCGCTTTCAAAAAATGCGAACATTCTTATTCTAGACGAGCCTACCGCCGCGCTAACGGAGCAGGAAGTCGAAATTTTGCTTTCCATTTTGCGTGAATTCAAGAAGCGGGGCGTAACCTGTATCTACATTTCCCACAAGCTGAAGGAAGTATTCAGCATTGCCGATTCGGTCACCGTTCTGCGTGACGGCCGAACGATTGGCACTTACGACATAGCGGAGGTCAATGAAGAGAAAGTCATTTCACTCATGGTCGGCCGCGAATTGAAGGAGCTTTTTCCACGCATCCAGTCCAATCCGGGAGATGTCGTGCTTAAAGTGGACGGCTACTCGGTTTTGCATCCGGATTTGGAAAACCGCAAAGTGTTAGATGATATCTCTTTTGAAGTAAGGAAAGGCGAAATATTCGGCATCGCCGGTCTGATGGGTGCCGGCCGCACGGAGCTCGTCATGAGTTTATTCGGTTCGTATCCTGGCGTTGCGACCGGTCGAATCGAGATTGAAGGCAAACAGGTAAAAATAAAAAATACGCAGCAGGCGATCAAGCACGGTTTGGCGCTCGTGTCGGAGGATCGGAAGAAATTCGGTCTTGTACTCGGGATGGACGTCAAGAACAACGTAACGATCGCAAGCCTTAGTCAGGTCGCCTCAGGCGGCGTAATTGACCAGAATAGAGAAATACTGCGCGGAAACGAATATATCCGTTCGTTGCGTATTAAGGCCAATTCGGTTGAAACGGTTGTCGGAACGCTCAGCGGCGGCAATCAGCAAAAAGTCGTCCTCGGCAAATGGCTGATGACGAAGCCGAAAATATTAATTCTCGACGAGCCGACTCGCGGTATCGACGTCGGTGCGAAATTTGAGATTTACACGATTATGAATGAACTGATTCGGCAAGGCGTTGCCATCATTATGGTATCCTCCGAACTTCCGGAGTTGCTTGGCATGAGTCACCGAATTATGGTTATTTCGGAAGGAAAGCGGACGGCTGAATTTACGGCGGAGGAAGCGTCGCAGCAAGCGATCATGACCGCCGCAACGGGAGGGAGAGTATAATGAACGCAAACGCAACGACAGAGACGGCTCCCGAGCAGCCGTCGCGCTTGCAAAACTGGTTTAAATTCGATGCTCGCGCCTACACGATGATTGGCGCTCTGCTCGCCATATGGGTATTGTTCTCGCTGCTTCATGAACGTTTCTTGTCACCGACCAATCTGTCGAACTTATTTCTGCAAATGTCGGTCACATCGATTCTGGCAATCGGCATGGTCCTTGTCATTGTAGCCGGTCATATCGATTTGTCGGTCGGCTCGATTGTTGGGTTTATCGGCGGTATAGTCGCTATGCTAAACGTATGGTACGACTGGCCGGCTATTCCGGTCATTCTCGTAGCTGTTGCAGCTGGCGCAATTATCGGCTTAATTCAAGGCTGGATTATTGCCTATAGGGCAGTGCCGGCATTTATCGTCACGCTAGGCGGCATGCTCATTTTCCGGGGATTATTGTTCGGAACGACAGGCAGCGTGACGGTCGCTCCATTGACGCCAGGCCTCAAATCGATTGGTCAATCGTATACTGCCGATATTATCGGATGGGTTCTCGGTATTATCGGATTGCTTATTGCGGCCGCGCTTGTGCTTCGAAAACGTGCTTCGAGAAGCAAATACGGCTTTACCGTCGAACCGCTTGCATTGAGCGTTTTCCGTATGGTTGTAACGGGCGTTCTCATTCTCGGTTTCGTTGCGGTAATGAACAGCTACAAAGGTATTCCGGTTCCTTTCGTAATGGTTGTCATTCTGGCGCTAATCTTTACATTCATTACGCGCAATACGACATTCGGTCGGCAAGTCTATGCGATCGGGGGCAACCCGGAAGCGGCAAGGCTGTCGGGCATTAACATCAAACGCCGCGTAATGCTGGTCTTTGTTCTTTGCAACACGCTGGCGGCTATTGCAGCGCTTGTGCTCACGGCCCGTTTGAACGCAGCGACAATGACGGCTGGCCAGAACTATGAGCTTGACGCCATTGCGGCTTGCGTAATCGGGGGCACCAGCTTGATCGGCGGCTCCGGCACGATTATGGGCGCGCTGATCGGTGCGCTTGTCATGAGCAGTCTCGATAACGGTATGAGCTTAATGAACATGGAATCGTTCTGGCAATACATCGTTAAGGGCGGCATCCTCGTCCTTGCGGTATATGTCGATATCTATACGAGAAATCGCAAAAAAGCGTAATACAAGCCACTCCAAGCTCAGAAGCAGCCATCCGGCGATTGCTTCTGAGCTTTTTTGCGTTAGGACGGGTTGCTTTGGAAAAATAGTAGCCAATCGACATGATACGACAAACAGTCGCATAATCATCAGGTATGATAGAAGTAAGCAACCACTCGCTGAGGAGGATGATGATGGGTTTTTTCGATAAGCTGAAGGAAGGTGCGTCCAAAGCGGCCGATAAAGCGAAGGAATCGGTTGAGGTCGTGAAGTTTAATTCGCAAATTTCTGCCAAACGCAAGGAAATAGAAAAGCATTATATTCAGATTGGTGAAGCCGTCTATCAAGCGCATGTCGCCAACGATCTGGCATTAGCCGCCCAGTCGATCCGGGAAAGCAGCGCACATATTATCGGCTGCGAGAAGGAAATCGAAGCGCTGGAGGAAAAGATTAAAATCATCAAGGAAGAGAAAGACTGCATCTGCGGAAGCGTCGTTCCGCTGGAGGCGAAGTTTTGTCCGTCATGCGGACATAAATTCGAAACGATTCATCCGAGAGGCGAGCAGCAAGAAGCGGCCGCCACGTTTGAAGAGCGATAACAGCATATCAAATAAGCCGATCCGCTGAATTAGCGAATCGGCTTATTTTTATTCCCGTTTATGGGGTTGATGTAAAGGAAGGAGCCTTTGGCCGCCTTTTATAAATAAAATAAACGGCAGTAATTCCAATTATCAGGACAATGACGGAGATAAGACTTCCTTCTGCACCGAAGGCGCCCCCGGACAGCCAGGATGGACCGTTGTCGGTCGAGTGCAGGATCGAAGGCATATCGGATGTACCCGAAACGTTAAAGCCAAATACATGCCCTTGGAAGTAATTCCACGTCAAATGGAGCCCGATCGGCCACCATAATCCGCCGGTCCATTCGCGCGCTACCGCCATAATGACTCCTGCAAGCACGATATTGATAAACGGGAAAGGCGATTCGAACATGCCGGAGTTCAAGCTGTGCATGAGCGTGAACAGGATAGAGCTGACTACAATGGCGACGGTGCTTCCATAGTGGAATTTCAGCAGTCCCTGAACATAGCCGCGAGAGAAAATCTCTTCCGAGAGAGCGACCCCGACAAAGAGCAGCAGCCCTTTCAGCAGACCTGCGACAAGCTCGCTATTCCATTCGGAGGCGCTCCAGCTAATTCCGCCGAGAGCCCAGATGACAAGACCGGATAGCGAAATCAGCACGATGCCGGCGACAGTTCCCTGCACGCCAAAGCTAATCGCCTTATGCTGCCTCATGCCGATCGACCAGCCCTTCTTTCTTTCAAAGAAAGCGAACATCGCATAAGCGGTACCGATAAAAAGAATAAATTGCACGTATTTCAGCCATTCCGCCGATTCGGCTGAGGCGGCAGCTTCCGCAGGGTTTACGCCCGAAACGGCGCTAACAATACCGTATACGGCCCCGACGATAATCATCAGTAAAAAGACGATAGCGAAGCTGAGAACGATTTTTCCTGTGACGGACCAAAACGTTTTCATAGAAATCCCCTTTCAATAATTGACGATGCTTATGTAAAAATTAACACATATGGAACTTACCTTTTGTGTGAACTTTTGTCAACCGGGGCACGATGCTTTCGCAATGAACTTCATAGCAGGAGCGAAAAAAATCCCGGCTTCTCCATTGTGGAAAAGCCGGGATTGCGTTGTATAGATACGATTGCGATTAGTGTGAGGTCTTTTCATGATCGTTCGACATTTTGAGAATGTCGAACACTTTGAAGAGCAAGCTCATCACGATCGCGACGACTGTCGCCAGTCCCATACCCTTCAGCGAGAAGTCGCCGATAACGACTTCTACGCCGCTTAAACCGACGACCAGCACGACCGTTGTCAGGTAAAGGTTAGTCGGCTTGCTGTAATCAATTTTCGATTCAACCAGCATACGCAGGCCGGAAGCGGCAATAACGCCGAACAACAGGAGCGAGACACCGCCCATAACCGGAACCGGAATTGCCGAAACCAGAGCGGAGAACTTGCCGAAGAAGGACAAGATAATAGCGATAACGGCAGCGCCGCCGATGACGAAGGTCGAGTAAACGCGCGTAATTGCGAGAACCCCGATATTTTCGCCGTAGGTCGTGTTCGGCGTGGAGCCGACGAAACCGGAAAGCAGTGTGGAAATGCCGTTGCCGAGCATCGAACGATGCAGACCCGGATCCTTGGACAGGTCTTTGTTTACAATGTTGCCTGTAACAATCAAGTGCCCGATATGCTCAGCGATGACGACGAGCGAAGCGGGAACGATTGTAAGAATGGCGCCAAGGTGGAAGCTAGGCGTCGTGAACGTAGGAGCTGCGAGCCAACCGCTGTCAGCAACTGGCTTGAAATCGACGTAACCCATCAAGTAGGCCAGCAAATAGCCGGACACGATGCCGACCAGAATCGGGATGATCCGCAAAAATCCGCGGAAGAGAACGGAGCCGAGAATCGTAATCAACAGCGTGACGGTCGAAATAATGACCGTATCGGCGTTAAGCGACCAGGCGTCTGTCGCCGCCGCGCTTGGCGGCTTGATCCAGCCGGCCATGCCTGCAGCTACCGGAATAAGCTCCAGACCGATAACGGCTACGATTGCGCCCATTGCAGCCGGCGGGAATACGAAATCGATCCATTTCGTTCCAGCGACTTGAATAATTAGCGCTACGAGCGTAAAGACGATACCGGCGGCGATAAAGCCGCCAAGCGCTGCCGAATAACCTTCCTCCGGCGAAGCGAATTGGCCGATTACAGCGCCGACAGGTGCGATAAACGCAAAGCTTGAGCCTAGATATGCAGGAATTTTGCCTTTTACAATAAATAAGTAAAGCAGCGTGCCGATACCGTTCATCAGCAAGCAGACAGCCGGGTCTACGCCAAGCAAATTCGGTACGAGCACCGTCGAGCCGAACATGGCGAAGAGATGCTGAAGACTAAGCATGAAGCTTTGTCCCAGAGGCGGTCTTTCGAGTACCCCTATTTCCCTTTTCATCTTGAGATCTTCCTCCGTTTATAGGGCCTTAGCCCTTAATATAACCTTTACGATTCTACCTAGATTAGTATCGGTTTGACAAGCCTTCTTTTTGCATGAACGATAATTTTTTCTTTTTTCTAATCGTACGGTGCAGCGCGGGCAAGAACGTACATTCTCTGCCGCAAGCCGGGGACTGCTGTTATAGTGAAAAGAAGAGGAAATTTGCGAAGGGAATCGTCTCGTTATGATGAAGAACGTACTAGTCACCGGATATCGCGCACATGAGCTGCAAATATTCGATCAGAAGCATAAGCATATCGCTTTTATTAAAGCAGCTATTGAAAATAAACTTATTCCTTTGCTAGAGGAAGGTTTGGAATGGATGATAACGCCTGGCCAATACGGAACTGATCTGTGGGCATGCGAAGTCGGAATTGAGCTGAGGAAAAGGTACCCAGGATTAAAGCTTTCGATTATTACTGCTTTCAGCAATCAGGAAGAGCAGTGGAAGGAAGAGCGGAAGGAATACTACAAACGAATTGTCGACAGCGTCGACTACTTCGGTTCCGTCAGCCGAATGCCGTATGCAGGTCCATGGCAGTTTCAAGCGCGCGACGAGCTTTTGTTCCGCAAGACCGATGGAATTGTTTTGTTCTATGATGAAGAAGCAGCTGAGAGCAGCGCCAAATATGTACAAGCGAGAGCGTTGAAGAAGCAGCAGGAAGACGGATATGTTTACGTTGGCATCGGGGCCGACGATATTCAAAACGCGGCTGAAGAAGCGACAAGCGTTTCCTATGAACTTGATTAAAAGCAAAAGCCGCATGCTCCGAACATGCGGCTTTTGCTTTTCATTTTGAAGAGTCGGCATTTATTCGGATTAACGATGCGTTTGATCGTTTTTCCTGCCGTTATAACGGACGATTACAAATTATGGAGCGGGCAGTATGACGGTGAAGGTCGTTCCTTGCCCGTACACGCTGGAAACCGAGATTTGACCGCCGTGCAGATGTGCGATTTTTTGCACGATGGATAACCCCAGACCGCTGCCGGCAGTTGTTCGGTTACGAGACGGGTCCGCTTTATAGAAGCGATCAAACAGCTTCGGGAGGTCAGCGTCCGCGATGCCCGGACCCGTATCGCTTATCGTTACCACGATATTGGAGGAAGAAATGTTTCGTTCGATGGAAACCCGTAGGATATCATTTTCGTCGCAAAATTTAATGCTGTTGGCAATCAGATTCAGCCATACCTGATAGAGCAGACTGGGATCGCCAATCGCTATGGTTTCCGGCAAATCCAGCTCCAGCTGCAATTTTTTATCGGACCACTGCCATTCCAATGTAATCATAAGCTGTCTGATTTGCTCGTCCAATCGGAAATTGACGCGTTCTAATTCGGCCGCATGATCCAAGGAAGCGAGTGTCAGCAGCTGCCTGCTTAACGAGGATAGCCGCTCGCTTTCTTCTTCTATTATATGTAAATATTGTGCGGCATCAGTAGGCGCCGCTTCCGGATCGGACGCGGCGCGTGCTAGACCTCGTATAGAAGTCAGAGGCGTCTGGAACTCATGAGAGACGTTGGCGACAAACTGCTGGCGCATTTCCTCCGAGCTTTTAATGGAGGCAGTCATTTTCGTAAAATGGCGGGCAAGCTCCCCAATCTCGTCTTTGCGCTGCCCCTCCAGCCGAACATCGTAATCGCCTTTGGCGATCTGCCTCGTCGCACGCGTCAGCTTCTTGACTGGACTCACGATCGAACGGCTTAAAATAACGATCAATAACAGACTGGCAATGAAGGTGGAGCCGATAAATACAGCCATGATGAGCCGCATTTCGCCCATTTGCTGCTGCAGGTCCGGCCTGACGAATAATGCGGCTCGCCCCTCCGGCGTTTCAACGGGGACGCCGACTGTATTGCGGATACTGTTTACGAAAAAGGCAAAAAGCGTCATGCCCTCGTTATCCCGGTTCATGCCTTGATAAACGTTGCCTTGGAGAACCGTTTCGTATTGCTCCGGCTCCAGCGTCCCTTGTTTGAAAGGAGCTCCGAATGATTGCTCCTTATGATCGGAATCAACCAAATGGAACTGATAGCCGAGCGATGCCAATTGCGTCAGATAACCGGATAAGCTCATACCGGGCGTATGCTCGTATAGATCTTTGACGGCTACTGCCGTCTTCATCGTTTTAACTTCGTTTTGGGATAGAAGCTTTTCTTTATAGTAAGCGTTAGTGAAAAATAGCCCGGCAACACTGCTGACGATGGCGACGCCCATAAAGGTTAAGACGATCCGAACATACAGCGTCTTCATTCCGTTACCTCCAGCTTGTAGCCTAGTCCGCGAACCGTTGCAATGGAAAAGTCGTTGGCATACTCGGAGAAACGCTCCCGAAGCCGTTTGACATGAACGTCCACGGTCCGGCTATCACCGTTGAAGTCGGAGCCCCATACGAGATTAATGAGCTGTTCCCTTGTGTAGATGCGACCGGGATTGCTGGCCAGTTGAGCGAGCAGTTCAAATTCGCGAAGCGGGATTTCGAACGTAGCGCTTCCCCGGCGGATTTCGTGGCTCATCCGATCAATCATGATCTCGCCAAGCTGAATCGTTTCCTGCGAAACGAGCCGATAGCGTCTTAGCAGCGCTTTGATGCGGAAGATCAGTTCCTTTGGTTCAAATGGTTTGACCATATAGTCGTCAGTTCCGGAAACAAAACCTTTCTCTTTATCTTCTATCTCGCCTCTAGCGGTGAGCATGATGACAGGCAGATCGTAATCCCTGCGTATTTCCATGCATAATTCATGTCCATTCTTACCAGGCATCATAATATCGACGACAGCCAGATGGACGGCTTCTTGTTCTAGAAGCTTCGCTGCAGCTTCTCCGTCCGAAGCCTCTATGACGCCGTACCCCTCTTTCGTTAAAACAAACCGAAGCAGCGTTCGGATAGCGGAGTCGTCGTCCGCAATCAGTATGTTTATGCGCATCAAACTCAATTCCCTTCTTCAAGGAATACTTCTGTATTTCTATAATAAATAGAGTGTAGCACACGCCAGAATTGAATTCTAACGCAAGAGAGACCGTAAGAATTAAGGCTAAACAAGACTATAAACGAAGCGAGTATATAGAAGAAGATCGGTATCATTGTAGGAAGGATCGAGGAGATTAAGATGATTTTAAACTTTTTTTAAAAAAGGGGTTGTCAAAATGAATTAGTCTATGGTATATTCTAATTCCGGCCGAGAGAAACGCGGTTGGCGAGGCAAGCAAAGGACAAGCTGACTGAGAGCTTTCGAAGCTCGAAAAGAAGCTGAAAAATAAAGCTTGCATCGAAACAACGGATGTGCTAAGATAACAAACGTTGTTGAAAAAAACATTGTTCTTTGAAAACTGAACAACGAGCGAAACTGCCCTGTTAATCCTAACGGATT
>NZ_JBHVSK010000030.1:0-20894 GCF_042885235.1 Paenibacillus sp. NPDC058071 | reverse complement strand
TGGCGGATATCTCCCATGACACACCTCGACCTTTTTTGTTAGTTTTATTGTATCAGGTCGCTGTTACAGCGTGTCTACTTTTTAGTCTACATCCAAAAAGTGCGCTCGAACTGGGCTGTAAGCCGGAAAACCGCCTTACAGAGGCGAAAAGTGGGCTCAAGCGGAGCTGTAAGCCGTAAAACCGTCTTACGGAGGCGAAAAGTGCGCTCGAGATGAGCTGTAAGGCGGAAAACCGCCTTACAGAGGCAAAAAGTGCACTCAAGCATAGCTGTAAGCCGTAAAACCGTCTTACAAGGCGAAAGGTGCACTCAAGATGAGCTGTAAGGCTTCAAAGCGCCTTGCAGAGTCGAAAACCGAGCTCGCCCCGGGCTGTAAGGCTCCAAAGCGCCTTACAGAGTCGAAAACCGAGCACATTGCCTAGCTGTAAGGCTCCAAAGCGCCTTACAGAGCCGAAAAAGGAGCACATGCCTAGCTGTAAGGCTCCAAAGCGCCTTACAGAGTCGAAAAGCGAGCCCATGCCGAGCTGTAAGGCTCCAAAGCGCCTTACAGAGTCGAAAACCGAGCACATTGCCTAGCTGTAAGGCTCCAAAGCGCCTTACGGAGTCGAAAAACGAGCCAAAGCCTAGCTGTAAGGCTCCAAGCGCCTTACAGAGTCGAAAAAGGAGCACATGCCTAGCTGTAAGGCTCCAAAGCGCCTTACAGAGTCGAAAAGCGAGCCCACGCCGAACTGTAAGGCTCCAAAGCGCTTTACAGAGTCGAAAATCGAGCTCATACCGAGCTGTAAGGCTCCAAAGCGCCTTACAGAGTCGAAAACCGAGCACATGCCTAGCTGTAAGGCTCCAAAGCGCCTTACAGAGTCGAAAACCGAGCTCGCCCCGGGCTGTAAGGCTCCAAAGCGCCTTACGGATCGAAAAATCAGCCCATGCCTAGCTGGGCTGTAAGACGGAAAACCGTCTTACAGAGTCGAAAAGTGCGCCCGTGCAGAGCTGTAAGACGGAAAACCGTCTTACAGAGTCGAAAAGTGCGCTCAAGTAGGGCTGTAAGACGGAAAACCGTCTTACAGAGGCGAAAAGTGCGCTCGGGCTGGGCCGTAAGACGGAAAATCGTCTTACAGAGTCGAAAAGTGCGCTCGAACTGGGCTGTAAGACGGAAAACCGTCTTACAGAGTCGAAAAGTGCGCTCAAGTAGGGCTGTAAGACGGAAAACCGTCTTACAGAGAATGAAAGAGTGGCGTGGTGCGGGTGGTGAGTAAAGGCAAACCGAACACCACCAATGCTCTGCTGCTCTACAAGCCGAGCACCATTGCTCTACAAGCGGAGCACCATTGCTCTACAAGCCGCACAGCATTTGCTCTGCTGCTCTGCAAGCCTTTCCCGCTGCTCAGCCCAGCGGTACGCCGTGCAACGAAAAACCGGCCCACAGCCTGCGTTCTGCAGGTGCGGGCCGGTTTTTCACCGGTTAATGGAATTTTCGCAACGCTTCGAGAAAATTGTTGCCGGTCATCTTCGGAGAGCCGGCATTGATGCGATACACTTCGTCGGAGCCTTGCGTGTTGATGCCCGGCTTTACGGTGAAAAACAACGAGACCCCGGCATCCTTTTGAATTTTTTTAGATGTCGAGTTAAACGCTCCGAACGGGAAGGCGATCAACTGATAATTGTTGTCCAGTTCTTCCTTCAACCGCGACTCGATTAGCGACGTGTCGGCTTTCAGACGCGCAACGTATTCTGCCTTCGTTTCGACTCTCTTCTGGTCTTTCAAATAAATGCGGTTGGTCAGCATCGGACCAGTCCTGCTTCCGCTTTCGTTGAGAGGAGCGTAATGATGCTGATCGTAAGTATGGCTGTAAAAGCTGAAGCCTTCTTCTTTCAGCTTGCGCATCGTATCCCAATCGAGATGCTTGGTGGCGACATTATGATTGTCCGAGCTTGCTCCGATAATAAAGTGGGCCGCGACATAATCGTATTTTTTCATGATCGGCACGGCGTATTCATTGAAGCTATCGTATCCGTCATCGAAGGTAATGACGACCGCGTTGTTCGGGACGGTGGCTTTCTTCTGCATGAAGTCGGCAAATTGCTCTATGCTGATGACATTGTAGCCTTTATCTTTAAGAAGCTTCATATGAGTGCCGAAACGAGCGGGAGAAATGGTCGCTCCACTTTCTTTCGTATCGATATGATGGTACATCAGGACAATGACCTTGTTCTTATAATAGTAGTTGGCTGCATTCAGCTGCCTTGCCGTAACCGGCCACACAATCGCAATCGCTAGTACAAGCAGCGCGGCGATGACTTTCGTCTTCAATGGAATCCCCCTCTAATGGTCTGATGAATTAAGCATCCAGCTGCCGTTCCGGAACGACCGGCTGCAATGGAGCCCTCTTTTTCTTTTTCGGCAGATTGCCGAAAAAAATCCAGGAGAATGGCACAAATCGGCCAACTAAATATACCACGATCCATGAAGCGAACAAAGCAAGCGCAAATCCGCCGAGATACCATAGATGAAGCAGCCATGCGGTACCGGTATTAGGCGCGTGTTCGCGATAAAAAAGCAGGAAGTAAGGATGAATCAAATAAATGCCAAACGAGAGCGCCCCAAGGCTGGATACCAGCTTATTCGGGATAGCCGAAAGCTTCCGATACAGCAAGTGGCCAAATTGCAGCAGGACAAGGGCGGTCAGCATTGCATGAACATTCCAGACAAGATCGAACAGCGTGGAGTTAGCCGTATAAATCTTCATTCGGTCTAAATAATAGATATAGACATGCGTGAGTCCCGCGGCCAGCCATAGCGTCCACAGCCCGACCCAGGCCACAACGCGTGCGGTCGACGCGTTTTCCTTCGCTATAATGATCCAAGCTTTTATTTTCGGGTAATAGATGCCGAGCACCGCGCCTAAGAAATAATAGGAGAAGTAGGACAACGACCAGCTGCCCCGATTATGTACCTGTTCCACCAGGACGTATTTGTTGACGATAAAAAATCCCCACTGAATGAGAAGGCCTCCGGCAAACGCCCAAGGGACAAGCTTCGGAAACTTCTTGAACAGCCAGAGGAATAACGGAAATAATACATAGAATTGAATGCTGATATAGACGAAATAAAGATGCGTATACGCTTTGCCCGTCGTTACCTTACTTATGAAGCTATCCACTGTGTCGGCAAGAGAACGGGTGGGATAATACATATAATGAAGAGTCACAAAATAGAGAACGGAAAAGAATAAATAAGGAACGATAATATAAAGCAGCCGTTTCTTGTAAAATCCGCCTATCAGCTTCTTATCTAGCGGACGAGAATAGTAGTTGTAAAAAAGAACGAAGCTGCTCAAAAAGATAAAAGTAGTCGTGCCGAATTTCATAAAGATATTAAAAAAATTGTAGAGAACGAAATAACTCGATTCTTTCATTGCATTGACAGCATACGAAGTAGAATGTACAGACAGCACTCCGAGAATAGCCATGGCGCGAACGAGCTGAAGCTCCGGGATGTTCGCCTTTTTTTGCACGGCGGGACTAGACATGATCATTGCATCCTCTCTCACGCATTTGACGCCGGTCTGGCCGGCAACTTAGTCATTATAGTATAAACGTCCTCTTTGGCACAATATGTCTTTAAATCCCATAGAAAGGAACGCTCAATCTCATAGACGGACCGGGGAATGGAAAGGTTGCCCAGTAAAAGGCAGTCAGCAAGCGTGCAGCTCTCAGTGCGAGTTATTCGCAACATGGAGACGGTTGATCCCCCAAGCCCAAATCTTTTTCCAAATAAAAAAACGCCGTTACTGCATTAACTGCAGCACGGCGTTCGGACAACTGGTCGGCTCATATTGCTGATTTCGTTTGGACAGCAATTCGCTTCGATATTTGCCTGCCGCTAGCGGTTCCTGAATGATCGTGAACCATTTGCTGATGACATCAGTGGAATCCAGCATTTCGCCGAATCCGTTTTGAATAAAATACTCGCAGTTCTCTTCCTCCTGCCCGGGAATCGGCTGATAGAACAGCATGGGAATGCCCTTGCTCATTCCTTCCGTGCAGGTCATGCCGCCGGGCTTCGTCACAAGGACGTCTGCGGCGTCCATTAGCTTGCTGATTTCCTTCGTGAAGCCAAGTACGCGAATATTCGGATGCTGGAACTGCGGAACCGCCATCATCTTTTCGCGGACTTTCTCGTTGTTGCCGATGCAAAAAATAAGCTGAACGCTTTCTCGCCATTTGGTCATGTACTCGAGCAGTTCATCCTCGATCAACCCCCAGCCTCCGCCCATGATAAGGACGGTCGGCAGCGATTTCAAGCCGAATTGGCTGCGGACCTCTTCTTTGTCGTAGCTTGTCCAGAAATTCGGATGAACCGGAATGCCGGTAATCTCTACTCGATCGGCCTCCACGCCGCGGTCGGTCAGTTTCTTCTTGACGAGCGACGTCGAGACGAGGTATTTGTTCACTTGCTGATTGACCCAGGAGCCATGCGCGTCATAATCGGTAATGACGGTACATATCTTCAAATCTAATCCGAGCCGTTTGATGCGGCTGACGACGGCGTTCGGCACCGGATGCGTGCAGACGATGAGATCAGGTTTAAGCTGCGTGATCACCTGCGTCGTATGGGTATAGAACATCCGATGAAGCGCCAACTGGGCCAACCGGTTAAGCGATTTTTTATAATTACTGCGATACATCAGTCCGACCATTTTAGGCTGTTTGCTGACCGTCTTGCGATAAGCGGAAATAATTAACGGGCCTAATATGGGATTAAGAAAACTGCCGAGCTCGATGACTTTGGGCTGGATGCCGTGGTCGAGCTGTCGCAGGCCTGCCGCGAGGGCGTATGCGGCTTGCGTGTGCCCCGATCCGAAGCCTTCGGAGAGCAGGAGCACTCTTTTCTTACGCATAATGTCACCTACTTTTCTAATTCCATATTACTTCGCAAGAGATAAATGCACAAGCAGTCCATGCAGGTTATTCGAGCAAGCTTGTTGCGCCTCACATGGAAGCGGTCGGCAGCAACTTTCGCATTGCTCATATTTTAACATATTGGAAGGAGCGGGTGAAACGAAATGGAGCAAAAATTGAATAAATTTCCCATTGAATTTCTCGTTGGAATGTTGCAAATGCATTCTGAGCATGCTAAACTGAACTCATGAACGAATGACCGAATTGTTATTTTGGTCAGTTAGTCAGGATATAGGAGGAGGATACGGATGATGGCATCTGCGCGCAAACCGATTGACCGAAGGAAGCAGACGGTCGAGGCGGCTGCAAAATCGTTTGCGATGTTCGGCTACAAAGCGACGACAATGGACTTGATCGCAAAGCTTGCCGGAGTCGGGAAAGGGACGATTTATACATTTTTCGCCACCAAGGAAGAGTTGTTCGAGGAAATTATCCGGCAGCTGACCTGTGAGATCAAAGAGGTGGCGGATGAGAAGATTGACCGGAGCAAGCCGTTTTTCGAAAATCTAAACAATGCGCTTCACGGCGTTTTGCAGTTCCGTCAAAAACACGAGTTGTTTATGAAGCTGAATCAGGAGCTTTGGGACGTTCGAACGCCTGCCGTACAGGAAGCTCTTGACAATATTGAGAAGGCGATTGTCGGCTTTACCGAGCAGGAGGTTCGCAGAGGAATGGAGCAGGGCGAGCTGGTCAGCGACAACCCGGAATTGACGGCATACTTGATTTTCCGCACTTATATCGCGCTTGCGATCGAATGGGGGAGAAAAAGGGAGCCGTTGTCCAGAGAAGAGATTAGCGGACATATTACGAGACTGTTTCAACACGGGCTCCAGGAAACGACCCGATAACGGGCGAAAAGTGAAAAAGAGGCCGACCATCTGCGCCGGAGACGGAGAAGGACGGTTCTTTATTTGGTTCAAAATGACCAAATGACCAAAATAGTCATATAGGCTGACGAACAGATGGATGGGAAAATAGCGATCAGATATAGGAGTGAGGTACTGTGAAAGGGTTAAGACAATTCGGCAAAGAGCTGGCCGCTATTGCTACAAATAAAAAGACGCTCATCCAAGTCAGCGCCATATTATTGATACCGGTGTTGTACAGCGGGTTGTTTCTCGCGGCGTTCTGGGATCCGTACAGCAAAATGAACGAGCTGCCGGTGGCCGTCGTCAATTCCGACGCCGGTGCGAAGTTTAACGGCAAAGAACTGGCGATCGGCGACGAATTTATCGAGAAGCTGAAGGAAAACTCGACGTTCAAATGGGATTTCGTTGACAAGGAGACGGCTGAGCAGGGGTTGACCGACAACAAGTATTATATGGCGATCGAGCTGCCGGACAATTTCTCCGAGCAGACAACGACGCTGACGACGGATCACCCGCAGCCGGCTGTTATTCAATATTTGCCGAATGAAAGCAAAAACTTTTTGTCGAGCATGATGGGCAATTCGGCAATTGAGAAAATGAAAAACGAACTTAATAAGGAAGTAACGAAGGAATACGCGCGGACCGTATTCGAGCAAATGACGGAGCTTTCCGACGGTCTCGGCACGGCCAGCGACGGCGCTTCCGAAATCGCGAACGGAGCTGCAAGCGCGAAGGACGGGGCGCAGACTATCGCCGCCAATTTGCGCAAGCTGACCGAAGGCTCGCTGACGGTGAAAGACGGCGTCGGCCAGCTTGTCGGAGGAAGCAAGGCGCTTGTCTCGGGCGCGGGCGAGCTGAACGGCGGTCTCGGCACGCTGTCGGGCGGCCTCAAGCAGTTGTCTGAGGCGAATGGCCAGTTGCAGGCCGGGGCGAAAAAGGCTGACGATGGCGCAAAGCAGCTGGCGGACGGACTGAAGCAATCCGCCGGCGGAGCGGAGCAGGTGGAAGCGGGAGCGCAGCAGCTGTCGGCGGCGCTGGAGCAGTATGCGGCGGCCGTACCGGGGCTGGCTGATGACGAAAACTTCAAACAGCTGGTGGAATCGAGCAAACGGCTGGCAGAGGGCGCGAAAGCGGCGGCTGACGGCCAGAGCAAGCTGTTTGCCGGTGCGGACTCCTTAAGCGGAGGTTTAGGCCAGTTGACAAGCGGACTCGATACGTTCGGCGTTAAGCTTCAGGAGACGTCAGGCGGTGCAGGCAAGCTCGCCAGAGGTGCGCAAAGCTTGCAGGAAGGCGCGGGCAAGCTGAATGGCGGCCTGCAGAGACTCTCCGCAGGCATGGACAGCGTCGTTGACGGCTCGTCTAAGCTGACTACAGGCGCAGATAAGCTTAGCAGCGGCCTGCTGCAGCTGACCGACGGCTCGGGCGAGCTGTCCAGCAAGCTAAGCGAGGCGGCCGACGCGACGTCGTCTATTCATGGCGGCGACGATCTTTATAATATGTTCGCAAATCCGATCGAGGTAGAAAAGGTTGTAAACGAGCATGTGCCTAACTACGGAACGGGCTTCGCTCCATATATTCTGTCGCTAGGCATGTTTGTAGGCGCATTGCTGCTTACGATTGTTTATGAAGTAAGGGAACCGGCGGTGAAGCCGGCTAGTGCTTGGAGCTGGTTCATCAGCAAGCTGATGGTAATGGCCGTCATCGGCCTCATTCAAACGGCAATTGTGTTTGCGGTCGTATTGTACGGTTTGGATTTGCAGGTTCAAAGCGAGGGTCTGTTCTTCCTGTTCACCTTCTTGACGAGTGTAACGTTCATGAGCCTGATTCAATTTCTGGTGGCAGCGTTTGACCAGCCAGGCCGTTTTATTGCAATTCTCATCCTCATCTTCCAGTTGACGACGTCGGCGGGCACATTCCCGTTGGAGATGATTCCGGATTGGATGCAGGCCATTAACGCGTGGCTGCCAATGAGCTACAGCGTGACCGGCTTCAAGGCGGTTATTTCAAGCGGAGACACCGCTGCCTACTGGACGAATGCGGGCATATTGATGATCTATTTCGCCTCGTTCTTCCTGCTCGCGTTCGCTTATTTCGCAATTGCCCATCGCAAGGGCAAGAAAGCGGAAGCAGGAGCACTGGCTGCCGTATAATGATAAAAAAGAGACCTGAAGCGGAAACTAGCTTCAGGTCTTGTTTACATATGAACGCTGTGAAATGCGACAAAAGATGCAAATATGAATCAAAATCGTGCATGGACGATAAGGCGAATGTTACGGCATAATGGCTTTTAAAACATATGTTTCGGTTTCCCGAACAGTAAAAAGCAGCTTATCGATTGATGAACACGGTTTGGATGGTGGAGCGGTAGACGACTTGCGTCCGAAGCGTTTCCGCCAGCACGGCAATCGGCATATACGCGACCGTCTCACGGCCCGCCCTGTGTATGTAAGCAGGAGGGCTGTTTAATTTCATCCGCGAGCCGTCGACCGTTGCATAAGCGGAACCGATCGTCAGCCGGACATTGTGGCCGTTGCCGCTAAATGCGGCCGTCTTGCCGTCCTTGCTCCAGCTGATCGTCCCGCCCGCTGCCCGGACGGCGTCGTTGACGGGCATAAAGATCGTGCCGTTGCGGCGAACGGGGGAATGAGCACCGAAAGAAAGCTCCTTTCCGTTCGCTACGACGGAGACGGGAACCTCTTCGCCACGCGTCCTGACGGTGCGGTATCCGCCCCAGATCGACTTGGTGAATTCGAACCCGATAGCCTTATAGCCAAGTCGGTTGGGATGGACGTCCCCATCGGCGACGGATGTGAGCTTTAACTCGTTGCCTCGAAACGTCGCGCCAATCGGCACGATTCCGATTCGGGAGCTTTCGCTGCTAAGCTTGGAGGCAATTCGCTCCAGCCTTTCGGTGAGCTTCTCCGTTCCGCGAAGCAAAAATTGACGGTCGATCTCCGGGTAAAGCGGTACGACGAGCGCTCCAAGCTTAAGCGGCGCTGGGATGGGGACGTATTGGTCCGCGATGGCGATCTGCACGTTCGGCTGCAGCTTTCTGATACTGCCGACCACGGCTGTCAATTGGCGCTCGTAATCGTCCAGCAGGCCGTCCAGCAGCTTCTCGGCTCCAGCCGCGCCGGCATCCGACTCAAGACTTTCTACAACGGCATACAAATCGTTGCCGCCGATCGTCATAACGATCAGGTCGGCCGCTCGAATCGCTTTTCCAATTCGGTCTGGCGCGTCGACAAGAGCGGCGGCTCTCGGGTCGGGAAGACCTCGCTGAATGTCGTCGGGACGAACGGGAAGGCCTTTCTCCGCGGCCGAGAGCAAACGCTCGAGACCGGCCGTTTTCAGCCCGAGAATGCCGAAGTTGGCATATTCGGCCCGCAGTCCCCGAAAGAGCGCTTGTTCGTAGATGTGTTCAACGTAGCCGTATGGAACGTCTTGTTCGGAAAAACCTTTCTCGTAGCCTGCCGTAATGGAGTCTCCCAGCGCCACGATGCGGAATATCCCGTCGTTTTTCGGCGTTGCGGGAGCTTTCACTGCAGCGCCATACGCAGAGCCTGTCCATAAGGTAAGAGAAAATAAAGCGAGCGCCGCCGCAACGGCAGCTGCCCGACGAGTTTTTTCCATGAAATTGCTATACACCGGTGTCACTTCCTTTTGTTAAAATGTTTAAATAAGAAGACGAATAACCGAACAATGCCGCGGTAAGTAATGTTTATCACAACCATAAAAAAGATTAAATTGCTTCCCTTTTAGCATGGTGTTAAACTGAATTACAAGCTGAAATGGCACGACACTGCACGGGAAACGACAAACCTTGGACAGCCGACGCTTCGATTCTATACCTTTCCATACGACACGAACGTTTTCCTTTATTACTCGGTAGAAAGTTTGTATTCGGATCGGTTTAATGAATATTCTGTCAATGGTCAAGGCTCAATTGAACGACAAAAGGCTCGCCGAAGCGCTGACGCCCGAAGCCGTTCCGAACTGCCGGGCAGCCGAGTGGCCGCCTTTGCGATAACGATTCGCCAGGCCGCTTCGTTTACCGGTTCTTCAATGCTTGCCCAAAAATCTTCTGTAAGAGAGGTTGCGCACAATGAAAGAGAAAATTTTTGGATTACCGCCAAAGCAAGGCCTTTACGATCCACGTTTTGAGAAAGACGCATGCGGCATGGGATTTGTTGCAAATATTAAAGGTAAGAAATCGCATACCGTCATTCGCCAGGCTCTTACGCTTCTCGAGAACATGGAGCATCGCGGCGGTCAAGGCAGCGAGCCGAACACCGGCGACGGCGCAGGCATTTTGCTGCAAATCCCGCATGACTTTTTCGCACGCGAACTGAAAAAGCAGGAGATTGAATTGCCGCAAGAAGGAGCTTATGCGGTTGGTATGATGTTTATGCCGCAAAGCGAAGACATTCGGGCTTCCTTCGAGCAGGAGCTCGCTCGCATTATCGAGGAGGAAGGCCAATCGCTGATCGGCTTCCGCACTGTACCGACCGACGACCGCAAACTCGGCCAATCGGCGCTTTCGGTTAAGCCGTTCGTAAGCCAAGTGTTTATTGGCAAAAACGAAGGGCTGAAGGATGAGCTCAGCTTCGAGCGCAAGCTGTATGTCATTCGCAAACGTGCGGAAAAAGCGATTCGCTACTCCGGCAAAGAGGGCGGCGAAATGTTCTATTTCTCCAGCCTGTCGAGCAAAAAAATCGTATACAAAGGGATGCTGACGACGGAGCAGGTTGGTTCCTTCTATCAAGAGTTGAACGATGAATCGGTCGTAACGGCGATGGCGCTTGTCCACTCCCGTTTCTCCACGAATACGTTCCCAAGCTGGGAGCGCGCGCATCCGTTCCATTACTTGATTCATAACGGCGAGATCAACACGCTGCGCGGAAACGTCAACTGGATGCACGCCCGCCAGTCGCTGTTCGAAACCGAACTATTCGGCAACGATATCGAGAAGGTTAAGCCGGTTATTAATCCGGACGGCTCCGATACAGCAATGTTTGACAATACACTTGAATTTTTGGCGCTTTCCGGCCGCTCGCTGCCGCATGTGGCGATGATGATGGTTCCGGAGCCGTGGTCCAATCACGAAAGCATGGACGATGAGAAAAAAGCGTTCTACGAATATCATAGCACGCTGATGGAGCCGTGGGACGGCCCAGCCGCTATGGCGATCACAAACGGCTCGCAAATTTGCGCGTACCTCGACCGCAACGGTCTTCGTCCGGCGCGTTATTACGTGACGAAAGACGATCATATCATTCTCGGTTCCGAAGCGGGCACGGTCGAAATCGCCCCTGAGGACATCTTATATAAAGACCGCCTACGTCCGGGCAAAATGCTCGTTGTTGATACGGAAGCGGGACGCATCATTCCGGATGAGGAAGTCAAAGCGCAAGTCGCAGCCGCACATCCTTATCGCGACTGGCTCGACGAGCATTTGGTAGGCCTCGAGGATTTGCCGGATGCGCCTGAGCTGCCGGATCCGGATCATGCAACGGTTCAGCAGCGCCAGCAAGCTTTCGGCTATACGTTCGAAGATGTGCGCAAAGTGCTGGAGCCGATGGCAAGCAGCGGTCAAGAGCCGATCTCTTCGATGGGCTACGATGCTCCTCTGGCCGTCCTGTCGGAGCGTCCGCAGCGCCTGTACAACTACTTCAAGCAGCTGTTTGCGCAGGTAACGAATCCGCCGATCGACGCGATTCGCGAGGAAATTATTACAGCCGTCGGCACGACAATCGGTCCGGAGCGCAACCTGCTGAAGCCGGAGCCGGAAAGCGCGCGCCACATTAAGCTGGATACGCCGATTCTGTCCAACGAGCAGTTCGCGAAGCTGCGCCATGTGCGCCGTCCAGGCTTCAAGGCAATTACGCTTCCGATCTTCTTTACGGCGGCAGAGGGCGAGGAAGGACTTCGTTCCGCTCTTGAGCTGATGTGCGAAGCGGCCGACCGCGTTATCGACAAAGGCCATAATATTCTTATTTTGTCCGACCGCGGCATCGATCAGGAAAATGCGGCTATTCCGGCCCTGCTGGCTGTGTCCGCGCTGCATCATCACCTCATTCGCCAAGGCACGCGGACTAAAGTTGCGATTTTGCTCGAATCGGGCGATCCGCGCGAAGTGCATCATTACGCGCTGCTGCTCGGCTACGGCGTAAATGCGGTTAACCCATATCTTGCGTTCGAAACGCTGGACGATATGATTACGCAAGGCATGCTGAAAGGCGTGAAGCACGACAAAGCGGTTAAAAACTATATTAAAGCGGCGACGAAGGGCGTTACGAAAGTATTGTCCAAAATGGGCATTTCGACCGTTCAGTCGTACCGCGGCGCTCAAATCTTCGAAGCCGTCGGCCTCAAAGAAGAGCTGATTGACGAATATTTCACTTGGACGCCATCCCGGATCGGCGGCATCGGGCTCGATGTCATCGCCGAAGAGGCGCTCAAATACCATAACAAAGCGTACGCCGAACAAGAGGGCGGAGAGAAAGAACTCGACTCCGGCGGCGAATATCAATGGCGCAAAGACGGCGAAGACCACTTGTTCAGCCCGCAGACGATTCATACGCTGCAAATGGCTTCCCGCGCCAACGACTATAAGCTGTATAAAAAGTTCTCGAATCTGGTGCAAGGCGAAGACAAGAAGTTCATGACGCTTCGTTCGTTGCTGCAATTCAAGGATGGCCAGCAATCGGTGCCGCTTGAAGAAGTCGAGTCGATCGAATCGATCTTCAAACGCTTTAAAACAGGTGCGATGTCTTTCGGTTCGATCAGCAAGGAAGCGCATGAAAGCCTGGCGATCGCGATGAACCGCATTGGCGGCAAATCGAATACGGGCGAAGGCGGCGAAGATCCAGCGCGCTTCACGCCTGACGCGAACGGCGATTCCCGCCGCAGCGCGATCAAGCAGGTCGCATCGGGACGCTTTGGCGTAACGAGCAACTACCTGGTCAACGCCGACGAGATTCAAATTAAAATGGCGCAGGGCGCGAAGCCGGGCGAAGGCGGACAGCTTCCTGGACGTAAAGTGTATCCTTGGGTAGCCGAGGTTCGCGGTTCAACGCCGGGCGTAGGCCTCATCTCGCCACCGCCGCATCACGATATTTACTCGATTGAGGATTTGGCGGAGCTCATTCACGATTTGAAAAACGCCAATCCGCGCGCTCGCATCAATGTGAAGCTCGTTTCGGAGGTAGGCGTAGGAACAATTGCTGCCGGCGTTGCGAAAGCGCGCGCGGACGTGATCATGGTGTCCGGCTACGATGGCGGCACAGGCGCATCGCCAATGAACTCGATCCGTCATGCGGGTCTGCCTTGGGAGCTTGGCCTTGCCGAAACGCATCAAACGCTGATGATGAACAACTTGCGCGACCGCGTCGTCATCGAGACGGACGGTAAAATGATGAACGGTCGCGACGTGGCAATCGCAGTTCTGCTCGGCGCGGAAGAATACGGCTTCTCGACAGCTCCGCTTGTCGTACTCGGCTGCGTCATGATGCGCGTTTGCCAGTTGGATACTTGTCCGGTCGGCGTGGCGACGCAAAATCCTGAGCTGCGCGCGAAATTTATGGGCGATCCAAGCCATGTCGTCAATTACTTGAAATTTGTAGCGACTGAGCTTCGCGAAATTATGGCGGAACTGGGCTTCCGGACGATACAAGAGATGGTTGGCCGCTCGGACATTCTTGAAACGAAGCAGCTGTTGAACCATTACAAAGCGAAAGGCCTCGACCTTGCGCCGCTGCTTCACCAGCCGGACGTTCCGCAAGACGCGGCGCGTTACAACGTACAGTCGCAAAACCATGGTCTCGAGCTGTCGCTCGACGTCCAGCAGCTCGTTCCGACGGCTCAGCCGGCACTGACGAGCGGCGAGCGCGTACGCGGTACGTTCCCGATCTGCAACACGAACCGCGTTGTCGGCACGGTGCTTGGCAGCGAGGTAACCCGTCTGTACGGCGCGAAGGGCTTGCCTGAAGACACGATCTCGTTCCACTTTGTCGGCTCCGCCGGCCAAAGCTTCGGCGCGTTCGTGCCGCAAGGCATTACGCTCTCGCTGGAAGGCGACTCGAATGACTACGTTGGTAAAGGTCTCTCCGGCGGCAAGCTGATCGTAGCGCCGTCTCCGAAAGCGACCTTTGTCGCCGAGGAGAACGTCATTATCGGCAATACGGCGCTGTACGGCGGCACAAGCGGGGAAGCTTACATTCGCGGCATAGCAGGCGAGCGCTTCGCAGTGCGTAACAGCGGCGTGAAGGTCGTTGTTGAAGGCGTGGGCGACCACGGCTGCGAATATATGACTGGCGGACGCGTCGTCATTCTCGGCGACACTGGACGCAACTTCGCCGCAGGCATGTCGGGCGGTGTCGCATACGTCTATGACGAGAACGGCGAGTTCTTCAACCAATGCAATATCGAGATGGTTCTGCTCGAGCGCTTGGAAGAAGCAGGAGATATTGCCGAACTGAAGGGTATGATCGATCGTCATGTGCAATATACGGACAGCGCCGTCGGCGCGCGTGTCCTGAACGATTGGGAAGGCTCGCTCGGCAGATTCGTGAAGGTTATTCCGAAGGATTACAAAAAAATGCTGGAGCATATCAGCAAAGCGGAAGATACCGGCCTGAAGGATGACGCGGCGTTGCTCGCGGCGTTCGAGGAAAGCATGAAAGAATTGGCTCGCACGGGCGGCTGATTCAGCAGTTATTAAATAGAACGCCCCGGCTGTTCTTCTTTTCGAAGACGGCACGGGGCGTTTTTCTATGTGTTAAGGCGAGTTCCGCAAGCAAGGTGTGATGGTGACGCCCTCTGCTGCCTCAGCAGCGCGCTGAGAGCTGCTTGCTTAGGTGCGGGCTTGTTACCCGCAAGCCCGCCGCAGTGCAGAAGATATCGTGGCGTATAGAGCGGATACGCCGCGCTACTAACGTAGAAAGACGCATCCCGCGCCTAGACAGAGCGGAATGCGTCTTTTTTGTGTTTTTACGGCTCAAACTTAAAATCAGTGCTTGGCGGAAAAGGAGAAAAAGTGGAGGGGCAGAGGGATTCTGGAGAAACGAATGTGGTCGCTTTTAAAGCAAGATTCCTACCGCAACCCTCTATAAAATAAAGGAATCAGGCTTTAATGGCGATCGGAAGAACCCTCTGACCCGCAGCGCTTCCACTCACTTCACGCTGATTACGGTCTTGAACCGTTTTTTTTCAAGCTGGCGCGCATTATTAAACCAACCGAATAGAAGACGAGATGTTCTAAGAGGTTTAAGCGGCGCGTATACAAAATAGAAGAAGGCGGATGCGTGCTTAGCAAGTCAGTCACTGCCATTTTACTGGGATTTCGACAAATAACTGTTAAACTAGAACTTGCTCGATAGCGCCAACCGACAACTTCCCGTTCTTAAGTTAGGTATAATAACATTGCTATTGAAAATCGCTATGGAATAGGAGTCGGTTACGATGGTAGACGGGGAGAGAAACGCTATGCAAGACAGCAGTCGCGTTGAGCTTAATATAAGAGACGTATTGGAGCAGCTGGACATTCCGTGCGAGAAATGGCCTGCCGAACTGATCTCGCCGATTCCAATGAGCAATTCGTAATCGCAATGCCAAATAGAAGGAGGAGAACTCGAATTAGTTCATCATTCTTTCCGCGCGTACAAAAGCAATAAAGCGCTTCGTTTCCTCGGCAGTAAGCTTGCGTCCATCAACGCTTAAATTATATTTGGCCAAAATTTCATCATCGGATAGTTCCAGCTGATCGACAAAGCCGCGCACATCGTCATCCAGCACAGCTTGCTGGCTCAACGTTCTGCCTACCAAATAATCAATCGATACTTGATACAGATCGGCGAATTTGGCTAACGTTTCGCTATCTGGTTCTCTGCGATTTTTTTCGTAGTGGGACAGGGCGGCTCTTGATATGCCAAGCTTAGCCGCGGTTTGCTCTTGCGTCCATTTTTGCTCGTCGCGCAATTGAGCGATTCGGCTTCCGATGTTCATCCTTCTTCCTCCTAAAATATCCTTTTTCGCTACACTTATAGTAATACGTAATTGTTAAAAAAGCATTAAAAAGAAACGAAATGTCGCATCCTAGATGCGATTTTTTTGTTTTCGATTGACATGTTACAGAATGTAGCGTAAAGTGTGGGGTATTAGTGATACGATTTGTATCTTGAATCTAGTGTAGACATCATCGTTTTCCGTTATACGTTGCGATATTATTTATCGCCAGTATGGGAGTGAATGAGCATGGCGCAGTATAGCGAATCATCGTTAAGAGCGCACATTAGAATGAGGTTGAACAGCGGTATACCGGCAGCTATGAGCCTGCTCGATGGGCAAGGCCGGCTGCTGACCCGCAGTTCCGCCTCCGTCCTGCTGCTTAACATTAGCCAGGAAGGCCTTTGCTTTTTGACCGGTTTGAAGCTTCCCGTCGGGCGGCATTATATGGTCGATTTCAAATTACAGCTGGCGGGCAACGCCGTTTATTTGCGCGGGCATGTTGTCTGGCGGGAGAAGCGGGACCACTCGTATGAGTACGGAATCTCGTTTGATCCGCCGAGCAAAATGAAAGAGACCTTTGTTCGCTTGCTGAATCAGGAAATGCTTAGGCAAAGTCCCGAGCAGCATCGGATTCATCAGTTGTATCGCAAGCTAAGCGGACTGCGGCCGCTTGCAGCGGAATAAACCTTTTACCGAATAGGAGGATTGGCGATGATCGTCGTACTGTTGGCAGGCAGAGAAGGAAGAGGGCTTTGGCCGCTCTCGAATGTTAATTTGGCGAGCCCTTTCGTTTCCTTATACCCGAATGAGGAGGGCGAGATGCTGGCTGCGGTTCAGCAGCTCTACGCAAGGCTTCAAACGGCGACATCCATCCGTGGACTGTACGTTGCCGTGGGCCAATCTCAAGCGACAGAAGCGGCGAGACAGCTTGGACGCGAAGCAAGGCTTATTAGAGAGCCGGCCTTGCGGGGGTCTTACAGGGCTGCACAGCTCGCTGCCGCCTACTTGCATGAAATTGCAGGCTGTTCGCTGCAGGAGACGATCGTCGCCATCCCGGCCGACTGGGAATATGACGAAGAAAAACTGGCTACTGTTGACAAACTTTCCGGTCTGCTTCTTGAGAGTGAGGCGGGCTTGCCGGCATCGGGCGAGGGCAGCGGCGCATATGCCTTCCGGTTAGGCGCAATGCTGTCCCGGCTGTCGGATGAAAGGCTTCCGCGCACTTATACGGAATTGTGCAGAGTGTATGGGAAAGTAGAATCTATAGAGCTGGAACGGATCGTTCCAGAGACTCATGAAAGAGATACGAAGGAACCTTCGAATGATAGCTGTTCGTGGGCCGATGTACTGAGGCGTTCGGCCGATACGGCCGGGCGGGAAGGAAACCTGGTGTGGAACAAACTTGGCTTGCCTATTACGATAGCCGGGCTTTATAATATTGCCGTTGCGATAAGTGCTTCCGGCCTATTGATTATGAATCGGGACTTACCGGATCTGTCCTTGGTCCCATGGACCGCCCTGAACAATGCGCAGGTGCCTACCGGCGAAAGAGCCGATTGGGGGACGGCTGCGGTGCTGGATCAGACGGTAAGCGAGGACGGCGAAGAGAGCCAGACAAGGCGTCTAACGGTAGAGGCTGGATGTTCGACCGGTTACGGTCTTCATTTGCGACGCCGCAAGCTGTGGACGGTATTGTCCGGTACAGGCGAGATTATCATAAACGAACGGCTGCAATCCGTCTTAGCAGGAACGGTGCTGGAGCTGAACGCTCGTTCGAGGCACGGCATAAAAGCAACGTCAAAGCTGGAGCTTCTGGAAATTCATTTCGGAAGCGGTCTGGAGGAGGAGGATTTCATCAGCCTCGCGGAGAGCTGGGAGGAAATCAACATTTTATCCGAAGACAACAAGACGCTGCAGAACGTTTAATGAATAGAAGAGATTGCGGGAGGCAACCGGAGTGAAGAAATGGGTAAAACGCTCGTTGGTTGGAGCAGGCGCGCTGCTGCTGCTGACGGGTGTAGGGGCTGCTGGATACGGTTGGCACGTCTATCGCACGGTCGAAAAGACGGCAGTCCAAATTTATGAGCCGATCCAGCCTTCGACTTATGTAAGCAAGGATCCGGATATCGGCCAGACGGCGCCGGAAGCGAAGACGCAGGAGCTTATTTCGAAGAAGCATCCTTTTACCGTGCTCGTCATGGGCGTCGATCAGCGAGAGAACGACCGGGGCAGAGCCGATTCACTCATCATGCTTGCCGTCAACCCCATCAAGCAATCGATATTAATGTTCAACATTCCGCGAGATACGAGAACCGAAATCATCGGCCACGGTACGGTAGATAAAATCAACCATGCTTACGCCTTTGGCGGAACGGAAATGTCGAAGCGGACGGTAGAGCATTTTCTTGATTATCCTGTCGACTATTACATCAAGATTAACATGGAGGGATTTTCCAAGCTGATCGATTTGATGGGTGGCGTTACGGTCGACAACTCGTTCGCTTTTGATATCGACGGGTATCATTACGATAAGGGGACGCTGAAGCTGAGCGGGGATGAAGCGCTTATGTATGCGCGTATGCGCTACGAGGACCCGCGCGGCGATTTGGGCCGGAATTCGCGGCAGCGCGATATTTTACAGCAGGTGATGAAGAAGGCACTGAACTTCAACAACATCGCGCAGATTCAAAAGCTGCTGAATCAGCTGGGTACGAGCGTGAAAACCGATGTTACGTTTGATGAAATGAAAACGTTTATCGCGGATTATCGGACCGATCTGAAGTCGTTCGACTCAGTCGAAATCAGCGGCAAAGGCTCGACGATCAACGGCATCTGGTACAGCATCGTAAGCAAGGAAGAGCAAGACCGTATTCATAATCTGCTCAAGGAGCAAATGAACGTGCCGGAGGGAGCGAAAGGAGAATGACGATGGAAGCCGAGGAACAATTTTATTGCGTGGGCTGCGATTGTATGACTACCATTAATCAAGCGAGAGATTTGTTCCGCACCGGCTTCTATAGAGTCGTATATCCGCTCGGCTGCTGCGTAAATTGCTTGAGCGAGCAGGAAAAAACTTTCATTCGCATGGGCCTTTCGCTATAATGATCTCTATTAAAAGGCAAAGGTGGGAGGTCGCGAAATGACAGAACCGATTGTCCGGCTAAACGGGGTTACCAAACGGATCGGCTCGAAAACGCTGATCGATCAGTTGACGCTCGATTTGCCGCCGGGAGAAGTATTTGGGTTCCTCGGGCCGAACGGCGCAGGTAAAACGACGACAATTCGCATGATGGTCGGCTTGATGAAAATGACCAGCGGTGAAATTACGATTGACGGCTTTAGCATCACGAAAGATTATCAAAAGGCGATCCGCCGCGTCGGTGCCATTGTCGAAAACCCGGAAATGTATAAATATTTGACCGGTTATCAAAATCTTGTCCACTACGCGAGAATGATACCGGGTATACCTGCCGAGCGAATTGAGGAAGTCGTTCGGCTTGTCGGCTTAGAAGGACGTATTCACGACAAGGTACGCACGTACTCTCTAGGCATGCGTCAAAGGCTTGGCGTCGCACAAGCGATTCTGCATCGTCCGAAGCTGCTCATATTGGACGAGCCGACAAATGGTCTCGATCCGGCCGGTATCCGCGAGCTTCGCGATTATTTGCGCGTGTTGGCGAGAGAGGACGGCATTGCGATTTTCGTATCCAGCCATTTGCTGGCCGAAATGGAGCTAATGTGCGATCGCGTCGCCATTATTCAGAACGGCAAGCTGATCGACGTCCGGTCGATTCAGCAGGCACAGGGAGAGAATGCGGCCGTTCGTTATTTGTTCGAAGTAGACCGGCTTGGCGAGGCGCTGGCGATAGCCGCGCAATCCGGGAACTCGGCAGAGAACGCCGGCGGCGGATCGGTTGCGGTTGAAGCGGACCGCGAACGAATTGCCGAACTGAATGCAGCATTCGTTGCTGCTGGCATTAAAGTATACGGGATACGTGCAGCGATTAAATCGCTCGAGGATCAATTCCTGGAAGTGACGGGAGGCGAGCGAATTGGTTAATTTTATGGGACTCGTTTTGAATGAAAATATGAAAATTTACCGCCGCGCCCGTACATGGGTCATGGTCGGCCTGCTGCTTCTTCTAAACGCCTTTATTTCGGTAATCGTCAAGCTGTCGGCGGTAACCGAGCCGTCGATGTGGTCGGTGTTCAGATGGGAAGCAGTATTCGGCTTTATGCTCATTACGGTATTTACGTCCATAGTGGCGGCAAGCAGCGTTGCGGACGAGTTTTCATCCGGAACGATTAAACTG
Organism: Paenibacillus sp. NPDC058071; assembly: GCF_042885235.1. Classification (NCBI taxonomy): domain Bacteria; kingdom Bacillati; phylum Bacillota; class Bacilli; order Caryophanales; family Paenibacillaceae; genus Paenibacillus; species Paenibacillus sp. NPDC058071. The sequence continues at coordinate 746 of NZ_JBHVSK010000030.1, read as the reverse complement.
CTGTTGATCAGGCCGTGGACGCGCGCGAAAATATTGCTGTCGAAATATATATCGGTGATTCTGTTCGCGCTGCTGTTAGTGGTATTGCTGTTCGCCTTCACCTACCTGCTGAATTTAATCCTATTCGGCTACGATAATCCGTTGGCGTCCCAGATGGGAACGATGTATGGCGGCACTACGGCCGGCTACTTTGTGCAGTATTACTTTTACGAGTTCATTACGCTGGTCGTAACGGCAACGCTTGCGTTCATGCTGTCCTCGGTATTCCGCAGCAGCGCGCTTGCCATCGGCATTTCGCTGTTCATTATATTGATCGTCAACTCGTTTTTGTCGCTTCTGGCGTTTCTGGACTATGCTTGGATCGATTATTTGCTCTTTGTCCATCTCGACCTCGTGCAATATTTGGATCAAGCGCCAATTCGAGAAGGTATGACATTAGGATTCTCTTTAAGCGTGCTGGGAGCCTATTATGCCGTGTTTATGGCGTTGTCCTGGTATGTGTTCCAGAAAAGAGACGTTGCGGCTTGATAGCCTGTCCATCCATTGGAGATCACCGTGCTAGACGGTGAATGATAGGGAAGGCTGCGGCGCAGCCGAGAACGGGAAAGGGTGTCCCCTTAAGCAGAATAAGCTGCTTAAGGGGACACCCTTTTCGTATTATTAGGTCAACCAGAGATTACTGGTTGGCCTAATTTAATGGTCGTTTTATGATGGCGGTAGCCGGGAGAACGTGACAGCCTCTGGGG
>NZ_JBHVSK010000029.1:0-22193 GCF_042885235.1 Paenibacillus sp. NPDC058071 | reverse complement strand
AGAGGCTGTCACGTTCTCCCGGCTACCGCCATCATAAAACGACCATTAAATTAGGCCAACCAGTAATCTCTGGTTGACCTAATAATACGAAGAGGCTGTCTCAAAAGGTGGCACGGAACGAGAAGACCCAATATAGCAAGCAAAACAACCACGCAACGAGAAGAGCCAATATAGCAAGCAAAACAACCACGCAACGAGAAGAGCCAATATAGCAAGCAAACAACCAAGGAACGAGAAGTCCCAATATAGCAAGTAAAACATCCGGTCTCCCAGTTTAATGTGGGGCGGGATGTTTTTTATGGCCAATATTAATCGTACGATTTCTTAACGAGGTTTGACCGCCGTCGTGTGACCGAGCACCGAGCACCGAGCACCGAGCACCGCGTGCCGCGATGGCACCGCGCGCAGACGAGGCTAGCTTAGATCGGACTGACCTGATCGATTCTAACACTATCGGTTGCACGGCTCTAAACTCTTCGGTTGTACGGCTCTAAACCCTTTGGTTGCAGGGCTCTAAACTCTTCGGTTGTACCCACGAGCCGAAATAACTGCCTTTTAGCATTTATTTCCTCGATTTTGACTGAAGGAAGCGAAGATAACTGCTTTTTTGCAGTTATTCCAAGCGTTCACCTGACATTTCCGTTCATACCGCGCTCAATAACTGCGTTTTGGCATTTATTTCTCTCATTCGAATTCAGAGGAGCAAAATAACTGCCTTTTTGCAGTTATTCCTAATTTCGCAACAGCAAGCAAGCTAGCGCCGCAAAAATACCGTCCCGGACAAAGGGGACGCAGTGACATGTTTTTGAGACAGCCCCTTTATCGGGTAGCGGAGCTGCGCAGCACAGCAGATTAGCAGCTAAATCGAAGCGGATGCGATCCGGCAGCGGATGTCTTCAATCGCACCATTGCGCAAAGCGGTTATCTCATCGGCCAGACGGGCCGTCTTTAAGGCATATTGAAGACGGATTTCCGGATCGTCGATCGCACGCAAATTAATGTCGGCTGTAAGCTGGGCCGACAGCGCTGCCGTCTCGAGCAGCAGTATGCCTGACCCCAGATCCGAAAGCACGTCCCGGCGCACATGTTCGACGACTGAGACGGCGATTGCAAGACCGCTTCTGCACGTATCCATGAGTGCCAGCGGAACATCGACAGCGCGGATGGCGGCGAGTTGAACGGCCTGCTTGCGCAGCACCTCCTCTTCGCGGCCGGTGCGTCCGAGTTTGAGTGCTTCGAGATAGGTTTCGAATGCTTCCATATCTTCGGCGAAGAGCTGTTCGAAGCGGGGGCGCAGCTTGGTCATTTTTTCAACGGCTAACTCCAATGGCGGGACATTGCATCCTTCCTCGGCGCTGCAGAAGGAAAGCTTCCCGGCCATCGTCGCAAGCGCGGCTCCCAGTGCGGCGGCCAGTGCCGCCGTACTGCCTCCGCCGGGAGTTGGACTTTCGCTGGCGGTTTGCTGTAAATAGTGTTCTAAGGACTGATTCCATGAGTGCTTGTTCATACCAAACTCCCTTTTTGCTAATAGTTTCCTACATCGACTATTGTGCCGCCCGTCTCCCGCTTTATTCCAGTTAGACGTTAAAATGGAGTTATCATTTGCCGGATAGGCGGACGATTGGTACAATGCAACGGAGACCAAGAATTTATCGGCTGGAGTGATAGCATGAGCAAGGCGAAAGGTATCGGCAGAGGAACGGGCAAGAAAGGCTGGAGTCGTTGGGATAAGGCGGCGAAGAAGAAAAGCGCCAAAAGGGTATTCAGCAAAAACAAATCAGGCGACAGCAAGACACAAGGAAACGAGAAACAGACGCCTGAAAAGCAAACATCGGCTAAGCAGCAACCGGAAGGAAAGCAGCAGCCTCAGAAGCAAGCCTCCAAACAGCTTGCGTTTGACCCGCAAGCGGCTGCAAATCAAGAAGCATCCGAGAAGCACACGCTGCAAGAGGCTGGAGCGCTTGCTGAGGAGAAGCAGGAAGACTAATGCGGTCTTTCGTATGCCAGAACGAAAGGTCGAACAAATTTTGGCGGATCGAACGGAGCGGCGCTTCGTACACCGTCTACTTCGGCAGAATCGGCACCGGCGGACGGTCGCTGACGAAATGGTTTCGCTCGGCAGAAGAATGCGAACGGCAGGCTGAACGGATTATTGCGCAAAAGCTGAAGAAAGGCTACCTGGAGGAAATCTCCTTGTTCGTTTCGCTAGAGGATGATCGGCGTTTGTATCTAGGCAGCGCCATGGAAATCGGCCAGGAGGAAGCGCCGCATCCGCAATTCAAGCGTCATTTTCGCCATACGATTTATAGCGATTGGAACCATGCTCATTCACCATTCGGCAGTCCTGAAGGAGCCGGTACGCTTCGGGCGCTGGAGGAACTGTACCTGAGATGGGGACACGGCGCAGTCAGCGACGATTTTCCGCAATTGCTTTTGGAGAGGGATTGGGATCTATTCTATGTTCCGCCTTTGCAGGTTGCAGAAAGCGATGTGGCAAAACTGCTTAACGGTCCACGTTTGGACCGTCAGAGCAACGCCGAGCTGCTGCTCGCAAACGACCGGGTGCTGATAGCTTCGGCGCTTGGTCAGATTAAAATTGAAGGCGTTGTTCGTCCTGCTCTCAAGAGAGGCGCTTTGCTGGCTCTGGAGCGGATGGACGCGCTTTTTCGTCTGTCCGGCGATAGCAACGGTTTGGCGGAAAGGGCGCAAATTGCGCGCGATTTGGCTGCATTTCACCGTCTTGCATAAACCGAACGGCAATGCTCGCCGAGAAAGAAGCAGTATTGCCTATTCCTTTTTTATCCGTTATAGTGTTGGTAATATCATAAGAGTACGGGGGCTGGATGAAGTCCGGCTGAGATAGGCAACTTGTTTGCCTGACCGTTAATCTGAACCAGGTAATGCTGGCGTAGAGAACATATCGAACTTTGCATGTGCAAAGCCATTCGTCTATTCTCGAATGGCTTTTTTTGTTTCATTCGGTTAAAAAAAGGATATGTTCCGCCTTCGCTTGCTTGGAAAAAAGGGGCAAAGGAGCGGGGAAAATGAAAGCAATAACAGCAGAAAGCAAAACGGGGCGGTTCAGCGCCCGATTGTACAAAGCAGCGGGAGAGATATGGCAAAAAAGTCATGAGCACCCGTTTTTGAAGGAGCTTGGGGAAGGGTCGTTAAGCGCTGAGCGATTCGTTTATTACTTGAAACAGGACTACGTCTACTTGATCGATTACGCCAAAATGTTCGCGTACGGCAGCGTGAAGGCGACCGATCTGGACACGATCGCCAAAATGTCGGCGCTCTCCTATTCTACGCTGAATACGGAGATGGAACTTCACCGGCAGTATGCGGCGAAGTTCGGTGTATCGCGCGAGGAGTTGGAAGGCACGAAGCCTTCTCCGACGACGACGGCTTATACGGGCTACTTGCTTAACGTCGCCGCGCAAGGCTCGCTCGCCGACGTCGTTTCCGCCGTGCTGCCGTGCATGTGGAGCTACCGGGAAATCGGGGTCAAGCTGGCGGAATTGCCGGAGAGGCTTACGCATCCGCTGTTCGGCGAATGGGTGGCGATGTACAGCTCCACAGAATTCGGAGAGCTGACCGAATGGACCATCGATTTGATGGACCGTTTGGCTGAAGGGCTGTCTGAACCGGAGCGGGAGCGGCTGATCGGCCACTTCGTCACTGCTTCGAAGCTGGAATATATGTTTTGGCAGATGGCCTATGTCCAGGAGGAATGGCCGGTATGAGCCTGGCGTCCGTTCCGATTGAGCCGGATTCACATTCGGAAAAGCGGCCTGCCTTGGAAATACGCGGATTGACCTTCGGCTTTCCTGGTCGAAAGCCTCTCTTTGAAGATCTGAATTTGACGATAGCCGAAGGCGAATTCGTCAGTCTGGTAGCGGCCAGCGGCGCGGGCAAGACGACACTGTTCCGGCTGCTTGCCGGTCTGTTGCAGCCGCAGGCTGGAACGATTGCATTCGGCGGCGAGACGGTGTCAGGCGGCAGTATTTCAGGCAAAGCCGCGGAAGGCAAAGCAAGGATCGGCTATATGCCGCAGCGCGACAGCTTGATGCCTTGGCGGACCGTACTGGACAACGCAGCGCTCGGTCTGGAGCTGCAAGGCGTCTCCAAGCGGGATGCCAGAAGGCAAGCGCTGGCGCTGCTGCCTGAGCTCGGTCTTGCCGGGACGGAAAATCAATATCCGCACGAGCTGTCGGGCGGCATGCGGCAGCGGGTTTCGTTTCTGCGTTCGCTGCTCGGAGGAGCCGATCTGCTGCTGCTTGACGAGCCGTTCAGCGCTTTAGACGCGATGACCCGTACGAGCATGCAGCAGTGGCTGATTCAGATTTGGGAGAAGCGCCGCAAAACCGTGCTTTTTATTACCCACGATATGGACGAAGCGCTCCTTCTGTCCGACAGGGTGCTTGTCGCAGGCGCTTCGCCGGTATCCGTCATGGAGCCGATTGAGATCAGGCTGCCGAGACCAAGATCCTACGAGACGCTCGTTGACGAAAGATTTGCTGCATCTAAGCGGCAAATAATGACAGCGCTCGGACGGCTCGATGCCGGCTTAGCAGGAGGGGAACGATGAGCGCGCGCATTCTTCGGCAATGGCCGCTGCCCGTCTTGCTGATAGTATTGGCCGTCATGTGGGAGACGCTTCCTCCTCTGTTCGGCATTCCGCATTATATTTTGCCGAGACTGTCGAGGGTGCTCGAAGCAGTTTGGGCAAACGCCGGGCTGCTGGGCAAGCATTTTCTCGTCACCTTGCACGAGGCGCTGGTCGGCCTTGCCATATCCGCAGTCGCTGGGACGGCTGTAGCGCTTTGGATTGACGGCTCGAAACTGGCCGCCAAAATGCTGTATCCGCTGCTCATCGCTTCCCAGACGATACCGATTATCGCCTTATCGCCCATCATGGTGCTGTGGTTTGGCTACGAGACGGGCAGTAAAGTGGCAGTCGTCATCTTGTTCACCTTTTTCCCAATTGCAATGAATGCGGCCGGCGGCTTCCGCTCGGCAGATCCGGATATCGGAGAAATGATGCAATCGATGGGAGCGGGCAGACGGGCGTTGTTTCTGAAGTGGAAGCTGCCGTCGGCGCTGCCGCAGTTTTTTACCGGCCTCAAGATGGCGGCGGCAATTAGCGTGGGTGGCGCGACGCTGGGCGAATGGCTGGGCGGTGAAGCGGGGCTCGGCGTCTACACGAAACGGGCTTCCGGCATGCTGCGCGGAGACGACGTTTTCGCGGGAGTAATGCTGCTTTCAGCGATGGGCCTGCTGCTCTTTCTAACCGTTCAAACGATCGAACGGTTCGTTTGCGGCAACCGTACTCGAGTAGACGAAGAATAACGAATCGAGGAAAACGATCAAATCTTAAAATCATTGCTTAAGAGAAGCGAAGAGAATAGCGAAGGGTCAGAGGGATTCTGGAGAAACGAAGTGGTCGCTTTTAAAGCACGATTCCTACAGCAAACGATCATCGAATAAAGGAATCGGGCTTTAACGGCGATCGGAAGAACCATCTGTCCCGCAGCGTTCCCTCTCAAAGCGCTGATTTCTATTAATTAACCTAGAAAGGAAAATAAAAATGAATATTAAAATAAACGCTCCAAGCAAAGCTATTTTATATGTTTCTATCATAATTCTCCTGCTGGCAGGATGCTCCGGCAAAGAGCCGGCCGATAAGGCGAACGCCGGCAGCGGTACGCCGCCGGAGGAATTGACTGTATTGCTGGACTGGTATCCAAACGCGGTACATACCTTTTTATATGCAGCTGAGGAGCAAGGCTATTTTGCCGAAGAAGGGCTGAAAGTCAAGCTGCAAACGCCTGCTGATACGAATGATGCGTTAAAGCTGGTTGCCGCAGGCAAGGCGGATTTGGCGTTAAGCTACCAGATGCAGGTTGCGGTATCCCGGTCGGAGGACATTCCCGTTGTTTCGGTTGCGGCAATCGTTCGCCATCCATTGAATCAATTGTTCGCGACAGAGTCTTCCGGCATTGAACGGCCTAGCGATCTGATCGGCCGTAAAATCGGCTATCCTTCGATTCCTTTATACGAAGCCTATGTCCGCACGATGGCGGAAGCCGATGGCAGCGATCAAGAGAAGCTGCGGTTTACGGATGTCGGTTGGGATCTTATTCCGGCGATGTCGACAGGACAGGTGGACGCGATTATCGGCGGCTATATCAACCATGAGAAGCTGCTGCTGGAAAAGGAAGGTGTCAAGCTGCGCACGTTCAATCCCGTCGATTACGGCGTGCCGGATTATTATGAGCTTGTGCTGACGGCAAGCGAGAGCGGGGCGGAACAGAAAGCCGGCGCCATCGCCAAATTTATTCGCGCGGCGGCCAAAGGCCAGGCTTATACGGAAAACAACCCGGATGAAGCGCTCCAGGTGCTGCTGAATAAGCAAAATGAAATGTTCCCGCTCGACCCCGAGATCGAGAAAGCGAGTCTCGGCGTTCTTCTTCCGCTTATGAACGCGGGAAGCGAGCCGTTCGGCAGCCAGTCGCTTGACTCATGGAACTCGGTCATTGAATGGCTGGACCGCCAAGGACTGCTCAGTAAACCGATTAAAGCGGAGGAAGCATTCCGCTCATTCTAGGAGGCTGATAGAGATGGATGAACGCTATTCCAGACAAATGCGGTTCACGCCGATTGGCGAGGCAGGACAGCGTAAGCTGGCGGAAAGCGCCGTTTGCATAATCGGCATGGGAGCGCTTGGCACGGTGCTGGCGAACCATCTCGTAAGAGCCGGGGTCGGGCTTGTACGGATCGTCGACCGCGATTATGTCGAGCGGTCCAATTTGCAAAGACAGATGCTGTACGACGAGGAGGATGCCGAGCAAGGCTATCCGAAGGCAATCGCTGCGGAACGGAAGCTGAAGCGCATCAATTCGGACGTCATAATCGAAGCGATAGTAGCGGATGCGACGGTTCGCAATATTGAAGAACTGTTAGACGGTATCGATATGGCGCTGGACGGAACGGATAATTTCGAGACCCGGTTTTTGCTCAACGACGCTTGCTTCCGCAAAGGCATTCCGTTCGCATACGGGGGGGCCGTCAGTTCGCGCGGCATGAGCGCGATGCTGGTGCCTGGGGAGACGCCGTGTTTGCGCTGTTTTATCCAATCGGCAGACAATGGCGGCCAGACCTGCGACACGATAGGCGTTATTGCGCCAGTTGTCGATATCGTTGCCTCGTATCAAGCGGTCGAAGCGCTTAAATATTTGGTCGGTGCAGCGGAAGCCCGCCGCACCAAGCTCGTAACGTTTGATCTATGGCACAACCATCACTTCGAGATGAAGCTGGGGGAGCCGGCTGCAGACTGCCCTTGCTGCCAGTTGAAGGAGTATCCGGCGCTGCAAGCGACAGAAGCGGATTCGGCCGTTTCGCTATGCGGAAGAAGCACCGTGCAAATTGCGGGGAAAGGACCGCTTAAGCTAGACCAATGGCGCGAGAGATTGGAGCCCGTCGCTGCAAATGTCGAACAGAACGCTTATTTGCTGCGGGTGCAGCTGACGGAAGGCGAGCGGCTCGTGTTATTCCCCGACGGACGGGTTCTTGTTCAAGGGACGGACGATATTGTTCGAGCCAAAACAATATATGCCCGCTACATCGGATCGTAATCATAAGCGATCAAAAGGAGGAGAGACGGCATGAAAGATTTTCGATTATATGCGATCACCGGTGAGCAGTTTCATCCGGGACGCGAATTGCTTGAGGTCATGGAAGAGGCGATAAAGGGCGGAGCCGACATTATCCAGCTGCGCGACAAAACGAGCGGCCGCGAGGAAGTGCTCCAGAAAGCGCTGGCGCTGCGGGAGTTAACGCGCAAGTACGGCGTCACGTTTATCGTCAACGATTATATCGATATTGCTTTGGAAGTTGACGCTGACGGGATTCATCTCGGCCAAGGGGATCTGCCGCTTGCCGAAGCCCGCAAGCTGGTCGGCGATAAAATCATCGGCATCTCGACGCATGCGATTGGCGAAGCGCTGCTGGCCGAGGAACAAGGCGCCGATTATATCGGCGTCGGTCCGGTTTTTCCGACTAAGACGAAGGTAGACGTTGTCGATCCCGTCACTGTGGCTTACGTCCGCGAAGTAGTCGAGCGGATTCGCATTCCGTTCGTCGCCATTGGCGGCATCAAGCTGAGCAACATAGATGAAGTAATAGCGGCGGGGGCGACCCGTATTTGCGCAGTCAGCGAAATCGTCGGCAGCAGGGACCCTGCAGCGATCTGCCGATCATTTTTAAGCAAGCTGGAAGGGCGGGGCTAAACAGGATGCAGCTAACGATAAACGGAGAAAATCGGATACTGGAAGCCAAGTGCATCGCCGATATCATTGAGCATTTCGGGCTTGCAGGCAAGCCGGTTATCGTCGAAGCGGACGGCGTGGTTTTACGGCAAGAGCAATGGGCCGCTGCCGAAACGAGAGAAGGCATGGTTATCGAGCTTGTTCAATTTGTGGGAGGGGGTTGACCGTTATGAAGCGCGATACACTGCGAATTGGAGGACAGGAGCTTTCGTCCCGCTTTTTTATCGGAACCGGACTCTTTCCGAATCCATATATTCAGCAAGAAGCGATTAAAGCGTCGGGAGCGGAAGTGCTGACTTTTGCGATCAGGCGTATTCAATTGGATCGGTCGGAGGACGACTCCATCCTTCAGCACGTACAAGAAGGCGGTTTCCGTTATTTGCCGAACACGTCTGGAGCTAGCACGGCCGAAGAAGCTGTGCGCATCGCGAGGCTTGCCCGAGCTTCCGGACTTAGCGATTGGATCAAAGTAGAGATCAGTGCGAACGAGCGGACGCTGCTGCCCGACCCGATCGAAACGTTAAAGGCGACGGAAATATTAGTGAAGGAAGGCTTCACGGTACTGCCCTATACATCCGATGACCCGGTGCTGTGCAAACGGCTGGAGGAGGCCGGTGCGGCTGCGGTCATGCCTGGTGCGGCTCCGATCGGAACGGGGCTTGGCCTATTGAATCCATATCACATCGGATTGATTGTTGAGGAAGCGAATGTTCCGATCATCGTTGACGCCGGTTTGGGATCGGTCGCCGACGCCGCGCAGGCGATGGAGCTCGGCGTATCTGGCGTTCTCATGAATACGCCGGTCGCCAAAGCCAAAGACCCGGTGCGCATGGCCGAAGCGATGAAGCTTGCTATCGAAGCCGGCAGGCTGGCCTATTTGTCCGGACGGATTGAGAAGAAGAAATATGCGTCGGCCAGCAGCGGCTTTAATTCATTAAAGCTAAAGTAAACGGGCGCAGCGCGTTTCAAATAATTAAGGAAAGCTGGTAGTAAAGTTATGGGAGATCGCATCGTTGTTATGGGCGGAGGAGTCATCGGCTTGTCATGCGCGCTCGAACTGAGAAGGCGGGGGCATGAAGTGACGCTTCTCGAAATCGTCGATTGCGGCGGTCAGGCATCCGGCGCGGCAGCCGGGATGCTGGCCCCTTACTCGGAAAATGTGGAAGGGCCGGACGCTTTTTTCAAGCTATGCCTAGGGAGCTTGAATTTGTATCCGGCTTGGAAGGACGAGGTGAGGACGCTCTCCGGGCAGACCTTCGAATATACCGAATCGGGGAGTCTGTATGCGGCGTATCATGACGCCGACCGGTTATCGCTGGAGGGACGGCTGCTGTGGCAGCGGGCGTTCGGCTCCACCGGACGCATACTGGAAGGGGAGGAGCTATTCCGAGCGGAGCCTCTTTTGTCTCGGGATGTGAAAGCCGCTTTGTATACGCCGGAGGAGAGCCACGTTTATGCGCCCGATTACGTGCGGGCGCTAGAGAAAGCGTGCGAGCTGACGGGTGTTGCGATATTCGAGCGGCTGGAAGCGCTGACGGTCGAGGAGTGGGAGCATTCCGTTGTCGTTCGCGCTAAGGACGGGCGGCGCTTCGAAGGCGATCGCTTGCTCGTATGCAGCGGAGCATGGGCGAAGGAGCTGGAGGAGACGTTCGGCATCCGTATACCGATCTATCCGATACGCGGGCAAATATGCGCCTACGGACAGGAAGCGGGAGAAGTTCGCCATATGGTATTCACAAGCCAAGGCTATCTGGTCGCCAAAGCGAACGGCACCCTCGTTTGCGGCGCTTCCGAGGATGTGGCCGGCTTCGATACGTCGGTAACCGAGCGCGGCATCGACCGGCTGCGCCATTGGAACCGGCAAGCTTTTCTCGGCCTTGCGGATTTGACGCCCTTCCATCGCTGGGCGGGTCTTCGCCCTTCGACGCAGGACGGCTATCCGCTGCTTGGCCAGCTGAGCGAGTCGAAGCGGGTTATGCTGGCGGCGGGCCACTACCGCAACGGCATTTTGCTAAGCCCAGTTACAGCTAAGCTGGCGGCCGATGCCATCGAAGGGGCGGAGCTGCCCGAGTGGATGAGCGCGTTTGATCCCGAACGATTCAGCTTATAAGGATGGAAAGCCAGCAACTAATGGAAATTGTTCCGTTGACTGATATGGAGAAGGAGGAATAATCGATGAATGATCCTATGTATTCCGAAGCACGGCAGCCGGCCAGAGCGCTTACGATTGCAGGTTCGGACAGCGGAGGCGGAGCAGGCATTCAGGCCGACTTGAAGACATTTCAAGAGCTTGGCGTGTACGGCATGTCCGCGCTCACGGCTATAACGGCGCAAAACACGTTGGGCGTACATGGCGTTTTCCCGCTGGATAAGGAAGCAGTATCGATGCAAATTCATGCCATTGGCAGCGATATCGGCGTGGATGCGTTGAAAACGGGCATGCTGTTCAGCGCCGAGCTGATTGAAACGGTAGCGGAGGCCATTTCCTATTTCGGATGGACGAACGTCGTTGTCGATCCTGTTATGATCGCGAAAGGCGGGGCTTCGCTGCTGCAGGAGGATGCGGTCGCGGCTATGACGCGCAAACTGCTGCCGCTTACCGCAGTCCTTACGCCTAATTTGCCGGAGGCGGAGAAGCTGTCTGGCGTCGCTATCCGAAGCTACGAGGATAAACAAGAGGCGGCCAGAAGGCTGGCAGGTTTCGGTGCAAAGTATGTCATCATCAAGGGCGGACACGACGAGGGGGAAGAGGCGGTCGATCTGCTGTTCGACGGCGCTCACTTCTCCGAGCTTTCCGGCAAAAGGGTCGCGACGGCGCGAACGCACGGAACGGGCTGCACATACTCTGCCGCTTTAACAGCCGGGCTCGCAAAAGGACTGAGCGTGCATGCGGCGATGACCGAAGCAAAAGCTTTCATCCAGGCGGCTATTGAAGACGGAATAACGATTGGCGGAGGACACGGACCAACGAATCATTGGGCTTATCGCCGCAGCCAAGCTTCTTCTGTTACGCCTGCTGCTTTCCGAACTTGAGACGACTATTCGATTATGGTAACCCGAGCTCATTCGGCATTCGTGAAGCTGGCGCAGAACGGACAAGGGCTTATGCCAGCCGAGGAAACGCCCGTCAGCTCGAAATTCGGCTGGGTGCAGGATCAGTTTGGCGTTTCTTGGCAGTTGAGTGTATCGAAATAATATTCAAATCGAAAAAACAAAGCAGGCCGACACTTGCATCTTCGAAGAGGATGCGAAGCGGGCTTGCTTTTTTTATTACCGCCATTAGATTTCTCCGTTTTCCATATTAAAGGAATGATGCGAGGTTTTGTCGAAAAGAGTAGCTCAAAGCATAGAGAATAGTAGGCCGCTGCGGCATTGAGCACTGCCGCCAGATTTGTCCGCTTGCAAGAGCGAGCAACGGCCGACTTCACCGAAAGGATACCCAAATCATGAGCTTGCAAAAGAAGAAGATTCTTATTATAGAAGACGAGCAAGATATTAGCCGCGTTGTGACGGATTATTTAACGATCAGCGGCTTTGAGGCGATGGCCGCCGCCGACGCCGCAACTGGACAACGGCTTATCAACGAAGAGCGGCCCGATTTTATTATCCTCGACATTATGCTTCCGGACGGCGACGGTATTGCGCTTTGCCGTCAGATTCGCGACGCGGTTGCGACGCCGATTCTGCTGCTGAGCGCGAGAGGGAGCGATACCGATAAAGTGCTTGGACTCGGCTTTGGGGCGGACGATTATATGACGAAGCCGTTCTCGCTAAGCGAGCTGGTTGCGCGCATTCATGCACATTTGCGCAGACAAGATACTCTTCGTCCTGCCGCGCAGACGCCGGATCAGCAGGAGCAATGGCGAAGCTTCGGGGAGCTGTTCATTGATAAGCAAGGATATCGAGTAACGGTCCGGGGCAGAGACATCAGTATGTCAGCCAAGGAGTTTGAACTGTTGTTTCATTTAACCGATCACCCGAACCGCGTTTTTACGAAAAGCCAGCTGCTCGATGCCGTTTGGGGGTATGCGGAATACGGCGACGAAAATACGATTTCGGTCTACATCCGCAGACTGCGGGAAAAGCTGGAGCGTGATCCTTCCAACCCGGTTTATTTGAAAACGGTGTGGGGCGTCGGATATAAATTCAGCACAGAGCATCAGGAACGCGAGCGCGGAGGCGGTCATGACGATCGATAGTTATATAAAAAGGATGATTGCTGCAGCTGTCGTCTGTTTGGTGATTGCTGCGTCGGCTGGACTTTACTTAGCCGCGAAAGGATCAAACGGAGATCGTGATCAAGCTAGGCCTTTTGTGAACACCGCCCGGGTTGCGGTAAGCGATATTATGGTGGAGTTGGAGCGGGACGAGAGTTTAGGACTCTATCATGAGGATACAAGTTTAAGACTGGCGTCTATGGCCGAGCGGCAGGGTGTTTCGTTAACCGTCGCTCTTCTCGACGGTACGGTTGCATTCTCGACGGAGGTCTCGGCGCCGCGAATCGATTTGCGTTCGACTCTTCATTACGATTGGTATGCCTCCAAGGCAGAGCCGAATGTTTCCCGCATCGCTTTTCCGATTATCGGCGAGACGTCGGGTTTGCAAACGGGGCATGCCATCTTTGGCTTCCCTAGTGATATTCTGCATTCGAATAAAGAGGTGGATACGGCATCCGTGGTCGCCATTGCGTCAATGCTCATGGCAAGTCTAGGAGTGCTGACCGTCTTACTATTTCTTCACCGCCGTATGCGAGACGGCGCGCTCAAGCCAGTCCAAACGCTGAAGGTGCATGCCGAAGCTATATTGAATGGCGATTACTCTCGAAAGGCGGAGCATGTCGAAGTCGATGAGATCGGCGAACTGTACGCCGTATTTGATCAAATGAGGCTGGAGCTGGAGCACTACCAACGCAGCCGTAACAAGCATGAACGAGCGCAAAAAGAATTGGTTTCGAATATTTCGCATGACCTCAAGACGCCGCTGACGACCGTCCGCACTTATATTGAGGCGATTCGAGCAGGGGTATGTCCGGATATGCCGGCAGTCATGGCTTACATGGACGTTATCCATACGGCCACGGACAAAATGGCGCTGCTGATCGATGATCTGCTTGTTCATGCGCTTAAAGAGCTGGGACAGATCGCCGTCCGGCCCGTCGAGCAGTATAGCGGCGAGCTGTTTACGCGAATGCTTCCGCCTATCGCGCATTACGCGTCCCTATCCGGCGTCGTCTTCACCGGGCCATCTTCCGTTCCAAATGTGCTGATCAAAGCCGATGCGGTGCGGCTGGAACAGGTCGTTTCCAATCTTATCGCCAATGCCTTGAAGCATACGAAAGCGGGGGACGAAATCGTCGTTGATGTCTGCGAAGCACGCAGGGACGACCGCAATTGGTTGGAATTGACCGTAGAAGACAATGGCGAAGGAATCGATCCACAGGATATGCCATTCATCTTCGAACGTTATTACCAGGGAAGGTCCGGTCTTAGCCGGGAAGGCGAAGGACTGGGCCTGTCGATCTGCAAACATATTATTGAAGCGCACGGCGGAGAAATCACCTTTCGGAGCCGAAAGGGAGAAGGCACGGTTTTTCGTTTCGCCATCCCGCTATGCTGAAAAAGGGGCTCAAACTTAAAATCAGTGCTTGACGCATAGGAGAGAGCAGCGGAGGGTCAGAGGGATTCTGGAGAAACGATAGTGGTCGCTTTTAAAGCATGATTCCTACCGCAGACAACTATCAAATGAAAGGAATCAGGCTTTAATGGCGATCGGAAGAACCCTCTGACCTGCAGCGTTTTCCCTCACTTATAGTCAAGCACTGATTTCGCTTTTGAGCCAAAGGATGTAAGCATTTATTCATAATTTGATAAACAGCTATAAAGATCGGCCCTTTACACTAAAGCCGTAACCAAGTGAGAGAGGGGGCTGTACATTGTCCAGAAGCACGATTATTCAAGCTAAGCATTTATGCAAAACCTACATGACCGGGACGGAGCAATATCATGCGATCCGCAATGTCGATCTAGATATCTACGAGGGAGACTTCACGGTTATTATGGGAGAATCCGGGTCCGGTAAATCGACCTTGCTCTATTTGTTGAGCGGCTTGGATTCCGCGACGACAGGAGAAGTTATTTTCAAAGGTCGGAAAATGTCCGAGTTCGGCGAAAAGGAAATGGCGTCGTTCCGTTCGAAGCATGCCGGAATGATTTATCAAGGGATTCATCTGGTGCCCGATTTGACGTTGATCGATAATGTTGCACTGCCAGGCTACGCTGCCGGAGCGGATAAGAAAGAATTGAAGCGCATGGCGCTGGAGTTGCTCAAGGAGCTTTCCATCGAGGCTCAGCAGAAACGGCTTCCTTCGCAAGTATCGGGCGGCCAGCAGCAGCGGGCGGCTATTGCAAGAGCGCTGATCAACACCCCAGATGTCGTGTTCGCGGACGAGCCGACCGGAAGCTTAAACTATGAGCATGGCATCGCGGTGCTCGATATTTTGACTCGCTTGAATCGCGGCGGCCAGACGGTTGTGATGGTGACGCATGATATGAAAGCGGCGAGCAGAGCTGACCGTCTAATTGTCATAAGAGACGGGAGAGTTAACGGCATACTGGATTTTGGCAAGTATGCTGAACAGAACGCCGCCGAGCGGGAGAGCGCCATCTTTAACTTCATGACCCGCAAGGAGCAGCTGTGACGGCCGCTTGGACGCTGTGCCTCGCAGCGCTGCGAACGAGGAAGCTTCAGAATGGATTGGCTGTTATGCTGATTCTGCTGTCAACGCTGCTGCTGTCAACGGCGGCTAACGTGCTTGCAAGCAACGATCGGCTGTTTACTATGCGGCATGAAGAGACAAAAGGCTCTCATCAAATGCTGACGTTAGGTGAAGGGCTTCACAATCCTTGGCGGCTCCACGAGTGGTGGGCTTCACAGGAAGGCGTTCAGACGACGCCGCTGATTCCGTATCGCAATCTATCCGCTATCGCTTATCAAGACAAGGATTTGCTGAACGTCTTTCTATTTATGATGAGTACGCCTGACATGCCGTTTGACGTAGACCGCTTTTTATTTGCCCAAGGAGAAGGCAGTACCCAGCCTCCGCCGGGTACGATCTGGATTCCGACGTCTCTTGCCTATCCGCACGGCATTAAGACGGGAGATGAGCTGCGGTTTGGGATAGGCGGCGAGGAGTTCTCCTTGACGGTTTCCGGGGTCGTGATCGACATTCCGTACGGGGCCCCCTTTACTGTGAGCGCGAGAGTTTGGATGAACGAATCCGATTATGCCGCGAAGCTGCAGTCTCAGCCGGGAGAGGACCGCTATATGCTCGGGCTGCGTTACGACGATTATGGCAAGCAAGCCGTCTACTGGGAACGGTTCGAGCACGAGTTTGGCGTGCCTTATCTGGAACAAAGGCAGGAATTTGAAGAGATCTCCTCCTTCTATCTCATTATGAATCGTATTGTTGGCTTCGTGACCGTTTTTCTCGGAATAGTTATGCTGGTTATTGCGTTATTTACGATCGGACATACGATATCCGATGCGATTCTGTCCAACTATCGCACGATCGGTATTTATAAATCAATCGGCTTGACGTCGGCGACGATAAACAGCGCTTTTCTGCTTCAGTATTCGATCCTTGCCGCGCTAGGCATCGTTCCGGGATTAGTAATAGGAGGAATGCTATCGTCGGTTGTGCTGAACGCTTCCCAATCGTTCCTGAAGCTGAGCGATAATCGAATGGCGGATTATGTTGGACCCGAGACGGCGGCGATCGGCTTGCTGACGTGGCTTGTCGTTCTAATTCTTGTGTACATCTACGCTTCCAAAGGCCGGCTTGTACAGCCTGCGCAAGCGATCCGTTACGGGATGTCCGAACGTGAGAGCGGTAAGCTTGCCATTCGAACGGGAGTGGCTAGCCGCAGTTCGATGTTTGACCGCTTTCCCGTCTCTGCGGTGCTCGCATGGCGGCATGCCCGCAAAGGCGGAGGGACCACCCTGCTGCTGCCGCTGATGGCCGCAGCCGCTGCAGCTGTTCTCGTGTTCGGTTCCTTGCTGCTCAACAGCATTGTTTCAATTAAGCAAACGGCGCCGCTGTGGGGATATGACTCTGCCCAGGTCGTCGTCGAGGTCAACAATCCCTCGCTCTTCTCGAAAGAGGCTTTTGCCAAAGCAGCGAAAGCGGATTCCGGCGTGCTGCATGTCGCCTTCCAGAGCAATGCAAGCAGCGTTGTTGCCGCAGGCGGAACCACAATGAACTTAAATACGAACATACTGGAAGGCAGCTTTGAAGAAGCGGGCTTCGCCGTACTTAGAGGAAAGCATCCAGTAAATAAAAATGAAATTGCGCTTGGAATGAATGCGGCCCGCAAGCTGAATAAAGAGGTCGGCGATACGGTGGAGGTTTATTTGAAGGGCAAGAAGCGGACGCTGACGGTGACGGGCATTTATCAGGCCATTGCCAACATGTCCTATTCCTCTCGAATGACGATTGATGCTGCGCAAGCTTTTGATCCGTCTTATGATGTAGTCGAACTAGCCTATGTAACATTGGCCGACCCTGCCGCGGCGTCTCATATGGCGGAAAAATGGAAAGCCGAATTTGCTGCCTCTGCCGACGCGTTGACGCAGGAGACGCTGCTTAATTCCGTTTATAATGAAGCCTCGGCCATTCTGTTCATTCCGCTCGGCAGCTTAAGCGTACTGTTCGGAGCCGTTATGTTTCTCATCATTTACGGTATCAGCCGAATCGCGATTGTAAAAGAAAGCCGAACCTACGGCGTCTATCGGACAATCGGTTTGACCGCAGGCAGAATCCGAGGATCGATTTTGACGGGCACAGCAGCATTAGCCGCGATCGGCGCGGCGATTGGCGCCGCGGCGGGCATTTATCTTTTGCCAATCGTTCTGCAGTCGCTGCTTAACGGATACGGTATCGAGAGGCTGCCAATTATTCCGAATGGATGGATGATCGCAGGCGCTATATTATTGATCGTGGCGGCTGCGAGTTTGGGAAGCCTGCTATCGTCCAAACTTATAGGAAATACCTCTCCGCGCATTCTTATCGTAGATTAAATGTTTCACCTTAATAATATTTTGTAATAAGAATGTAATGTTCCTTTCATCTTTCCTTCATGTCGGCGGGTTATTATAAACACATGACCCCCCTATTGATATATAACTTTTACAGGCTAGCGGCCCGTTGCCGCTAGCCTGCTTTTTTTTCAGCGGTATTTGAAAATTCTCGATTTGTCTTTCATGATATTCCGTGTCACAATGAGATGAGAAAAAAGCATGCCGATCGCGCACGGCGGAGAGGAGACGCGAAATGCTGTTCGATCCAACCGTATTCGATAATTTGAAGGTCGCAATCGAGAACCAGGTGTATGATCTTGATAATTTGGACGGTCTGATTCGGATCACGAACCGAACGGATCGTTTGGATATGGCGGTAATGTCCAGATATTTTGCCATACGGTTTACGCTGGCGGATGCAAGCGAAGTGAGCGCAGATATGGTGCTGACTGCGTCTCTGGCCGATTTGGCGGCGGAACTGCTTGATAAGGAAGGCGCTGCTCCCGCCTGCGAATTGCGTATCGTCTTTGATATGCCAATTGTGAATGTACATGAACAGTGCAAGCAGGTCGAACAGGTCATTCAAACGGTTTGGCAGCCTGAGCATCCGCTTGAGCAGACGCTAAGCTTTTCGTACGGACAGGAGAACATCCTCTATCGAAATGCGGCAGAGCTTCGCTTTAACCGAAAAATCAACGAGGATCAAATGAACGATATCCCGGATCTGCTGGATCACGTACTGCGTACGCTGGAACAGCTCACTCCCGTTATCGAATCTTCAATAAAATAAAGCATCGCATATACGGCGAAAGCCCGGTTAGCTTCGAAATGAAGCGCCGGGCTTTTTTTTGCTGTTAAAACGCTATTCGGTTTCCAGACGGTAATCGTCGATTTTCTCTCCGTCCTCCCAGATCTCAACGAATAGAGCGTCGCATGACTCGAAGTCGGCAGGAGTAAAGCTAAGCGCCTTTTCCTCGTCCGTTCCGACGTATACATTGTCCATACCGTCTTCGTGAAAAGAAAGAATAACGTAAATTTTCATAAATAGACTCCTTCAGCTTAAGCATTATGGAATGCAGTATAACATAGACGGGTCTGTAAAGCTCGATTAGTGATCTGCCTTCCCTCAGCACTCGTCCTTATAGTGTCAGACGCGCCGTTCTCAACATAGTGTACATAGACGAATGGAGGGAGTTTTATGGGGAAGATCCGTATTGCCGCGGTTGGAGATTTGATGGCGAAGCCTAAAATGATCGCCGGTTCCCGGCAGTCGGACGGGACATATCGCTTCGATACGTTGTTCGAAAACGTATCCCCTTATTTGAAGAAAGCCGATCTGGCGATCGGCAACTTGGAGACGAATTTTGCGAGCGGCGTCGTCAAAGGACGAAGTGCAGGTTCGATCGGCCCTCGTTTTACATGCCCGGATTCTTTTGCAGGCACATTAAAGAAAGCTGGATTCGACGTGCTCGTGACGGCCAATAATCACTGTCTCGATTACGGGGTTAAAGGGCTGATGAGAACGCTGCGCGTGTTGGACCAGAACGGCATCGCGCATACAGGGACCTACAGGACTCGCGACGATTCGCGAAAGTACCTCGTACGGAAAGTGGGCGACTTCTCCATCGGAATTCTTTCGTATACGACGGGAACGAATCGGAACCCTGTGCCTTCCGGCAAGCAGTGGATGATACGCCGGCTTTGGGAAAAAGACATTATTCGTGATTTACGAGCGATGAAGCGGAAGGCTGACTTTATTATTGTCTATCCGCATTTTGGCGAAGAATACCGGCACAGTCCGAATAAGCGGCAGCAGCGGCTAGTCCGGCTGATGTTTAAGCATGGGGCTAATCTCGTTCTTGGCTCTCATCCGCATGTGCTGCAGCCGGCAAAACTGAAGAGCGATCGGAAATTTGTTATCTATTCAATGGGGAACTTTGTATGTACGCGCTTGCGGGGCAATATCTATACCCAGAGCGGTGTCATTGTCGAGGTCGATGTGCGGAAGGACGATAAGGGAAGAGCCGTTATCGATCAAGTTAACTGTCTCTCGACAACCATCGAGGAGCGGGGAGCGGGCCGCAGGATGAGGGTCATTGTTATAAGAGACGAACTGCTCCGGAGTGATAAAAAGTTAACGGACGGACGACGTAAAAAACTAAATCGATTGCTCAAGCACTCCAACTCTGTATTGAACGGCCGGTATTCACGAAGGACAAATAAAGAAAGCCTGCCGCCCTCAAAGGGTAAATTAGCTGAGGCTAACGATATACAGGAGTTATAGCGGAGCAGTAAATACCGTGGAATATTCAAAGGGCTGATGAATTATACGACGGGGAGCGCGGGCCGTTTTTGTGAGCAGATAGTTGGCCTATGCTCCCCCTGAATTGCTGCGATTTGAAAGGACAAGCTTTATCCTATGAGAAAGCAGGAGTAGATTATAGAGTCGGATAGTTTCAGCCGGGCTGAGAATCAGGTAAGCAAAGTGGTAAAAAGGCTGCCGTTTTTGTACAATAATGAAAGTTTAGTTGAAGGAGATGAGGGACGTGGCTTTGGAAGTCGAAAGAAAATTTATGCCTGCCGGGTCAGTAGATTTCGTTATCGAGGCAGGTGGATTAAAGGTGCTTTCGGAGCAGCGGATCGAGCAGACTTATTTGGCGATCGACAGCAAGCAGGAGCTTCGCATTCGGAAGATTACCGATCGGGAATCCGGAGAGGTCACTTACACGCATACGTTTAAAAAAGGGAATGGCTTGGTGCGCGAGGAAATTGAGTACGAAATCTCCGAAAGCATCTACCAGCAAGTCGCCGATGCGTTCGGTGCAATCCCGCTAACAAAAGACCGCATCACTGCGCAATGGGGCGAGCGTACTGTCGAAATCGATCGTTACGATCAAATCGAGCTGACGGTACTTGAGGTGGAATTTGAATCGGAGGCGGAAGCCGTTGCTTTTGATGTGCCTGAGTGGTTTGGTCCTGACGTCAGCAGTGAGCGTAAGTACAGCAATAAGACAGTATGGATGAAACTTCAGCAAGGCGATAAGCCTGTTTAATAAAAGAGGCGGTGACAAGAAACGATGCGTAAGCTGGTGTTTTTTGTAGGCGGAGCGGGTGCCGGGAAGACCACGATCGCCAAGAGGCTGGCGGCAAAGCGGGGAATGGCCGTTTTTGATATGGATACGATGCTAAGGCCAGCGGCGAAAACGATTATGACGGTTGCCGGACTGGACCCGGACGACCGGGACTCCGCTGAATACAAAGTGCTCTGTCGCGATCTGGGCTACCGGATAACGATGGATGCGGCTCTCGAGAATGTCACCGTGGGAACGGATGCGATCGTTATTGGCCCGTTTACGAAGGAAATAGCCGATCCAGACTGGATTGACAGGGAGCTTGCTGCGGCCGCTATGTCGCGGGAAGACGTAGAGGTAAAGGTTGTGCTTGTTCATTTGACGGACGAAAGTCTCTATAGGCAGCGAATCGAGATAAGAGGTTTGAAGCTTGACGAGTGGAAGCTCGCGCATTGGGACGAATTCAGCCGTAGTTTGGTCCGGAGGGAGCTGGCTTGGCCGGTGTCCTCGACTGATGTGCTCCATTTCGATAATTCCACGCCCATGAACGAAGAAAGGTTCGCTGCTATCGAGCGCTTCGTGTTTGGCGTGGAGCAGTAAACAGAAAGATCATTTTAACTGGCGAGAAGGAGAAGAGCGTATATGACGAAGGAAGCCGAATGGCTGGAAGAGCGCTTTCGGGAGCAGGCGGATGCGGAACAAGCGTCTGCTATGGAGGCATATATGCGTAATCTCTTCCCTTTTCTAGGGATTAGAGGTCCAGAGCGGACCGCATTAGCCAGATCGATTTGGAAAGAGCTAGGTGTACCGAAAGGCGAGCAGCTTGTTGAGACGGCGTTAGCTTTGTGGCGGCTGCCGGAACGCGAGTTTCAGTACACAGCGATCGAACTGCTGGACAAGCATGCAAAGAAAGCGGAGCGAGGACATGTCGATGTGCTGGAGTTATTGGTAACGGACAAGAGCTGGTGGGATACTGTCGATTTGATCGCTTCACGGCTAGTCGGTACTTATTTTGTACGCTATCCTGATGCTGTGGATGCCTATACCTCGCGTTGGATCGAATCCGATTCGATGTGGTTGAGGAGAACTGCTCTCCTCTATCAGCTCAAATATAAAGAGAAGACCGATACGGCGAAGCTGTTTGCTTATATAGACAGATGCAAAGAGGAGAATGAGTTCTTTATACGCAAGGCAATTGGCTGGGCACTGCGGGAATATGCCAAGACCGATGAGAATGCAGTTCGCCGATTTGTCGAGGATACAGCGTTGTCGCCGCTAAGCAGGAAGGAAGCTTTGAAGCATTTAAAGTAGCGGTTTAAAATAATTTTAAAAAAAGACTTGCACTATCCTATTGGGATATGATATATTCTAATTCCGGCCGAGAGAAACGGTCGGCGAGACAAGCAAAATGGACAAGCCTGCAGAGAGCTTTCGAAGCTCGAAACAAGTTGAAAAATAAAGCTTGCATCGAGATAACGAGTGTGATAAGATAATCTGCGTTGTCGAAAAAGATTGTTCTTTGAAAACTGAACAACGAGCGAAACTGCCCTGTTAATCCTAACGGATTAATGGAAAAGCGATAAAAAGATTGAGCAAGTCAAACACCAGAGATTTCCCAGTCAGCCTCGGCTGACAACAGGAAACTCTTTAATGGAGAGTTTGATCCTGGCTCAGGACGAACGCTGGCGGCGTGCCTAATACATGCAAGTCGAGCGGACTT
>NZ_JBHVSK010000028.1:0-37256 GCF_042885235.1 Paenibacillus sp. NPDC058071 | reverse complement strand
AGCATCGAATTCATGGATCACTGGGGTACATGACACCTGTCCAGTATCGCCATGTAGCCCTTAAAAAAGCTGTCTAATTTAATGTTGACAATCCAAGGTAGTGATGAATAATTTTATAAATTTGTTCTAAACACCAAATCTCTTTAGCAATTATCTGATTGTTTTGTGATACCACTTTCTCTTTTAATATATTCAAGAAAATTAAAATCTCTTGATCTAGAATTTCTCCTCGAAAACTATTAAGGTGTTCTTTAATATTATTTATATTCATATTAAATACCTACTTATCTATACGTTTAATAGCTCTTATCGTTGATTCAAATTTATCTGGATCACCTTCATATGATATCTTTTTCGACTTACCTTTTGACTCAATAATTAGTTCAATTTTCACCCTTGTTTCTGAACGACTTCTTTTTATTTTGTCACTCAAATAATTCGTTATTAATCCAGTAACAATTGGAAACACAATACTTGAAAGAATAATTGTGGGTAGTGTAATTAGGTCCGCATGAAGTTCAAGTTCTTGAAAGTTCTCATCTGAAACACAAATATCTAGCACTACATCTGTCTTAGTTGAGGCTTCCTTCATATAATGATAAAACTCTAATGTTTTTTCTGGAAATAAAGGACTACTGTGGTCTCGGAAATCTTTATCATAAGGAATAATAAGAGCATTTGCTTTTTGAATTTCATCCGAATATTCTTTTGGAAAATACGTATTATTATAAATTGTCTCAAAATTTGTTTCTACTTCTTCTATTTCTATTTTCACACTTTCATCACGCTCGTACATTGAGTCTTTCACCCCTTATTCTAATGACTTACTTTCCCACCAGTTCCTCATTTCTATTAATCACTTCTTTATCATCCTTAAAGTCAATCCGCTTAAATCCAAATGATTCTATCTTGCTTCGATCCTTATCCTTTAATCCTGGAACTGCCCATAATAAAGAGTATTTAGGCCTCGTATTTGCGACATAACCGATTCTCTTGGGTTCACCGCCACTTTCAATCCATTGTTTCCAATAACCGCTTCCATTACTTTGACTTGACACAACCATCACACTGTCAAAATCTCTTCCTTTAACAGAATGAATCGTATGAACTGAAGGTAACACCTTATTGTCATTGGAATAAGCACAAGAAATAAGTGTATTCGCAGTTCCTGAGGGGGTGCGGTAAGGAGTCAAATTAAGAAAGTCACGTTCCTTACTATCATACTCTCTCAATGAAGTATATGAACTACGAAAAATATCACTAGAGATTGAGTTAAAAGCGGCATACCAATCTTTATATAGTCGATTAGTGATATTTAATAGTTCTGGATATTTACAACATTCATCTAGAAAATCTTTAATAAAAATTCTCCAACTAAAAACAGAGTCGACATCAGCGGGACAATAAAAGTTTTGTTTAGTTTTTGATCCACCAAAGTGCTTTTGGAGGTATCTACCCGCTAAATCTAATGCATTCAATTGCGATGAAGGCTTATTATCAATCCAATACTGAATAGCATCAATTAATAAATGTTTACTTCCATTGTTAAATGATTCAAGAGCCCATTTTAAAGTTTGTTGACGGACTAAAACTGCTGCTTTATCGATTGGTATATTAGCCTGTTTCAAATAATTCGAGTAGCGCTCCCTTAATGATTCTAACTCCTCGTATTCTAGATAACATACGCTATCATCAAGTAATTTATCTTCTGAACGACCCTTAATATCTGATCCTATATTAAGAATACTATTAACGCTTTCAACTATTCGATGGCAGCTTCTAAAATTATCAGTTAATTTATAGTTTTGAAACGTGGAAATAAATTCTTTTGTGTATGTCGGATCAGCATTCTTAAATTCATAAATAGCTTGATTAAGATCACCTATAAAATGCAAATAAGAACCACATTTCGCAATACTATCAAGTATATTTATCTCGATCCAAGAAAGATCCTGACACTCATCTATAAATATCACTGGATATTTACTTGCTATCAATTTGGATATTTCAGGGCTTTTCATTAGAACCCAGTATGCCATGTAGTTCATATCTTCAAAATTTGCAAATCCGTCTTTCAAAAATTTAGATTTACTTTTTTTAATCTCGTCCTTATAATAATCGAGTTGAAAAAGCCAATCCTTCCCTTTTTCCTTTCTAAGATTTATTACAAATTCTTGGAATTTATCAGAATTATAATAATTCGTCAAACTTATTTGAGAATTTTCTGATAATCGAATAATAAAATCTTTAATTTGAGGATTGAAATATACCTGATTGGCAAAAATCTTCATTTGCTTATTATTACTAATTACTCGTGGAATCGGCAAGACATAGTTACTTAACCAATGGTTGTTGAATATCTCAATATCTTTATCAATTAACTTATATGTCGTGTCAATATCTTTCAATTTATGATTAAAAAATTTATATCCGAATTTCTGAGAAATCATACCATGTATAAAGCCAGTTAGCGTTCCTATGTAGTGAGGGTACAATGAAGAAGCTCCCGTAAACTGTTCTACACGCTGGGTTATTGTATCGGTGGCTTCATTGGTAAAAGTAAGTACAGCTAAACCATTGTTTTTTCCACTCCACCGACTAATTTCGTAAGCAGTTTTCATACCAACAACCTCTGTTTTCCCACTACCTGCACATGCCTCAAGAAAAATATTTTCATTAATAGGTGAAAGCACATACTCTAGCTGCTGCTTGGTTTTCTCTACAACTTTACAAGAAATAAATGAATAATATGTATCAGATGACTGTTTACTAGTTAATGATTTAAAAATCATTTGCTCCATATCTTTTTTATTCATCTATTTCGACTCCTCCACAAGACCAGAGAATTGCTCTACTAATGTAATTTGGAACTTTAAAAAGATCACTTATTTTAATTAACTTATCTAAATCTTCAAGATCATTGTTATTTTCAATATTTCTCATCTCTGTTTCAAGATAATACGTTAACTCTTGTGCATAAATTCCTTTGCCCAATTCTTTACTCTCAATATGTTCAAAAATATATTTAGCATCCTCAACTTGGGCATTATCATCTGCATACTCATCTTTACTATCAACTATGACCTTACACGTACTACTCACACTCCCTTTATCAGAGGGCCAGGCATTCTGAAGAACTTTAGCCATTACAGAAATATTTCCTTCCATGAGCAAGTCATATTCAAATGTTTTAAGTGGTGAAACAAATAATCTTCCCCACTTACTTGACTCAATTTCAGATATCAAGGTTATTGCGCTGTTCTCACCTAATGGGGTATCGCTTCTTTTGGGATATACTTCAACTTTTTTAGTTACTGACTTTCCGTCCTTGTCATCAACGATAATTTCTTCTTTTGGTGGATCATTATCTGTTATTCCAGAACAATAAATAGGTAAATGTTCTTCTCCAACAGAAGAATCACAATTAGCAAACAATTTTAGGAAATGTTTAAAATTAATCCCGCTTATATTAATTGTAGAGATACCGGCTTCTTCCAATGAATTAGGTAACATAGACTTTGCACTACTTAAAGCATTCTTATTGTATTTTGCCAAAACAATTTTAGCAAAAGAAGGGATAATCATAGCCTCACTAATTCCCTCTACAAGTATAACTCCTTTAGAAAATAACAAAGTAGACTTCGTTACATCCATCCAGCGATTTATATACCTTCTACTATTACCCAGATCAATATTTTTCACTGAAATCGTGTCAATCTTCCCTTCTTGTTGTGTAACATGAATTAAACGATCGATATCAATAGATGATGCAAGAACTGGCGAATGTGTAGTTACAATAACTTGTAAATTCTCACTCTTTTCCGTAATTTCTTCAAGATGCTTTATAAATTTTATTTGTAATTGGGGATGTAAGTGTGCTTCAGGCTCTTCAATAAGTAAAACAGTCATCATGTTATTCTCTTTTAATAATTCTAATTCAGCAAACACCGTAGCTATGTATAACAAATTATTGTATCCTAAGCTGTTAGTCGCTATATCCCTAAACTTCTCAGGATCTTTTTGCTTAATACCCGGAAAAAAAACCATCTTTATGCTCTCAACAATTTTGTTAAAAGTAGACTCCGAAAATTGTAGATTAATGGTTTGTCCAAAACGTTGCCCTAAAGTCTCTTCAAGTTTCATATTAATATTAGATTTAGCTACTTCTATCTGGTTATATTTACTTTCAACATTATTCGTAATTTGCTTATTAAAATCTTCTACGCTTTTTACTAACTCGTCCTTTTCATCGCCATATTGCTTTCTTAATAACTGAGCTAGTCTTGATTTTTTTCCATTAACAAGTTTCTCCTCAGCATCACGAAGTGGAGGTAGATAAATACAGTCTATGCAATCAAATGTTTCCTCCTCAAAAGCACTTGATTTAGAAGATCCACCCCAGACATCTTTTTTATAGTAACCTTTTCTATTAGGATTTGAACTTACTTCCAAATGCAATTGTGCTTTGAATTCTGCATCGCACCATGTTAGAAATGTAACTTTTTCGTCTGGGCTCAGAGAATCAAACGTTAGATCAATTCTCATTTCAGGAGCTAAATACTTTTTATCCAATGACCTATAAAAATCATCCTCGCTAATGTTCATATATGAAAATTCATGCTCCTTTAGGGCTAGTCTTAGAGCATTAATGATTGTAGTTTTTCCTGATCCATTTTCACCTACTAAGACATTAAGTCCCTTATTCAGCATCAACATAGACTTTTCTCTAGAATTCTTGTATCCAGTTATTTTCAGAGTAGATATATACATTTGATTCCCTCCCAACAAACTTTTGTGTGTTTCTCAAAGCCTTCCTAATCTATTTGTCTAGTAAAATCATTCTATAGAATGATTCGAAAGTCCTGCCAAATCCTCCACTTTTTTGACAAAATCCTCTAGGACTCATCAAAATATACACACTTTCTTAGCTACCAATCGTATGCCATGTTCTGAATGAATATGGCTCTTTGTTATTTATCTACAAAGGAGTGGATCAACATGAAGTTCTCTTATCTCATTCACGGGATAAGCATTCTGCTCTTCCACTCTCCAAGAGGCCCGCCCTTTGGACTCTTGGGAGTGGTGTAAAGGCAGGAATAGCAAAATGTCATTTTGCAAAAAAACAACGTGAAAGCAGAGCTTTCACCGACATTTTTTAGAATTTATTCCGATAATCGAATGTCGCTAATAAACGCTGTTCTAAGGAAGGAGATGCCACTGGCAAATAGAGAAAAGACTGAACAGATTACCGTCAAACTGCCCAAGTCGCAGTATGAAGCGCTCAAGAAGTATGCTGCTTCAAAGCATCTGAGTATGGCTGATGTGGTACGCGCCTTTATTCAGAAGGGGATGTCCGTCGAAGCTTACACCGCAGAAATCGACTTTATCACAGCAATTATCCGTCAAGAAATCAGTATTGCAATCAATGGCCTAAGCAACCGGTTAGCCGGGCTCGCTAGCAAGGATCTCATCATATCTGCCGCGGCGTATTATTCTACGATTGCGATTATTGCTGATCTCATTGACACGCATCGTTATACAACCTTTCGAGAAATTGAGCGAAAAGCTAGGCAACTGGCTGTTGAGTACACCCAGATGAAATTAAGCGATGCAGAGAAGTTGTTCCTCTCTAGCGATGCCTTCGATCAAAATCTGGAACGGCTACGTGTAGGTGAAACTGATGTCAGCACTGATTTATAAGCAACGCTTTTTTCATCCAAATCATCCTAAAACGGCTGTCAGCAACTATGCGCATATTGGTTACATTGCCACTCGCCCCGGTGCTGTTAAAAACCCTGACAAAAGTCATGGATTGTTTGGAAAGCTGGAGCCTGGCTCTTTGCAAGTATTTGATTCCTGGCAAGAAGTGGCGCGTACTGCCCGCCAAATTTCACGAGAAGGCAAAAACATGTATCGTAGTGTCATATCTCTTCGGACTGAGACAGCACTTGAGCTTGGCCTATCTGAGTTCACCGATTGGCAGCAGTTTATTGAAGAGCATATTTCCACGCTATCCTCCCAAAACCAGATTAAGATTGAAAATCTCTGCTGGACAGCCGCTTTCCATAATGAGCGCGACCATCCTCATCTTCATGTCGTGTTCTGGGACAAGTCGCAAACCATTATGAAGAACTTTACACACCCCGAAATTCCTAACCGCATTCGCAAGCAGCTTATCAAAGACACCTTCGCTTATAAAATCCAGCAATTTTGCGCACTTCGTGACAAATCCAAATCTGGCATCACAGAAGTAACGGATCACATCTTGAACGATTTTGAAGTTTACCTCAAGCAGCTGAATCCTAAATCATTTCGGTCTTTCCAGCATCGTTTTGAGCATGAAGACGAAGATTCCCTTCTTCGTTTCCCCAAGCATCATCTTATCGAAAAATCCTCTGTAAAGAATTTAGCCAATCAATTATTTAAACTACGCCATCAACTACCCAAAACCGGCAGATTAGCTTATCAATTGTTGCCACAGGAAGCCAAATCACATCTTGATGGGTTAGTCCAAAAAATTCATCCGCGAAAATCGTTATCTGGCTGAACTGGTCAAAGATTACTTGGAAGCCAAACTGGAACTTGCTAGCCTCTATACCTCGGACCCAGATCGCTTGGAGACGCTGAGAAACAACTACCAATCAGAGGCTGAAAAGCGCATTGCAAATCGTATCCTCTCTACAATTCGCACAATTATCAAGCAGGAGCAAGAGAATGGTACAGCTATCCGACAAGCAGAACGTCAATATGCACTGACTGAACAATTACTGGTTGAGTTGCTGACTATGATGGAAGGACTTTCGATGCGTACCCGAATGGATGTGGATGACAAAATGAGCGTGATGGGTGGTGAGCTATCCATACAAGCCAAGAAGGAATGGATGCTGAAGCATAAAGACCGTGGTTTAGAAAGATACTCAACATTCTGTTCGCAAGTCTGTGAATAAATTATTTATTACCTCAGAAACATTGTGAATATTCAAATCGAAAGGAGCACTTCGATGTATTTACAAATAAAATCACATAAAAAAGGTTCATTAGATATAATATCTAATGAACCTTTTTCCAATTTACATAATACCGGCGAGAGGACTCGAACCTCCACGGTTTCCCTCTCGATTTTGAGTCGCACATGCTATTCGGAAGATAAGGCCAAGAAGACATTAAAAACCCGCAAAACCCTTGTAAATCAAGGTTTTTGCGGGTTTTTATGTTTTTCCCAAGCCCCCGTAAGGGTTCGTATCAATAATTGAAAAGAAGCCATTTTTAGATGACGGATAGAACTCGGAAAATAACCTGCAATCTAGTTTTCTTCTTATCTAATGAAGGAAAAAAACTGCTGTTCGATTTCGACCTATTTAGTCATATTTACATTGCTTACGTTCAAGAGGCTTGAGTTGCATACAATCGCGCATAAATGCCGCCGCTACGCAGCAATTCCTCATGCGTACCCATCTCGGCAATCTCTGTGCCATCCAGTACGACGATCTGATCGGCATGACGGATCGTCGATAGCCGATGAGCAATCACCAGTGTGGTGCGTTCCTTGGATATTTCGTCCAGCGCCTGCTGGATTTCTTGCTCGGTCTTGGTATCAAGCGCCGATGTCGCTTCATCCAGAATGAGGATCGGTGCATTGCGCAGAATCGCCCGTGCTATCGAGAGCCGCTGTTTCTGCCCTCCGGACAGACGCACACCGCGTTCACCAATCACCGTATCGTAGCCTTGCTCCATCTGTGCTATAAAATCATGCGCTTTAGCCGCTTTCGCTGCGGCTATCACATCTTTCTGGGTCGTATCCTTCCATCCATAAGCGATATTGTCATACACCGAGCCATCAAACAGGAAGGTATCCTGCAGCACCATCGAGATATTGTCACGCAGGCTGGAGAGCGTCACATCACGAATATCGATGCCATCCACTCGAATCGAACCGGCTAGCGGGTCGTAGAATCGGTTAACGAGACTAGCCAATGTCGTCTTCCCTACGCCGGTTGTGCCTACAAGCGCCACCGTCTTTCCAGGTTCAATAGTTAGGTTCAGTCTTTCTAGTACAGGCGTACCATCTTGATAAGCGAATGTGACATGTTGAAAGGAAATCTGTCCTTGTACACGTGGCAAACTGACTGCGTTTCGCTTCTCCTGTACGTCTTCCTCTTCTTCCAGCACATCATATACCCGTTTAAGGCCAGCAGCGGCTCGCCCGGCCATTTCCACCAAACCGGAAAAGGACTTTACCGGTTGATAAAACATACCCAGGTAGGCGATGAATCCGACGATATCAGCAATGCTTACCTCGTTAGTTGCGATCAATCTGCCGCCCAGTATCACGACTAACACGGTACCCAGCGCGGTCACAAATGCCAACAACGGCACAGAGGTTTCATAGAACAGACTGGCGCGCAAATAGGTCTTCGTATGCTTCATCGCCAGACTAGAAACGTTGCCCCGCTCCTCCTCCTGCCGATTGAAAATTTGAATTTCCTTCATACCCGACAAGTTTTCCTGCACCTTGCCAGCGACTTCTCCCCGTGCCTTGGAATTCTCATCCCACAGCGGCGACAACCGCTTGCTTTGCCATATCGTGATCGCAAGCAGCAACGGAATCGTGATCAGACTGATCAGTGCCAGCTTCACATTGATCGTCAAGAGCAAGATGCCTACTCCGATAAAGGTCAGTACGTTGATGATAAAGTCAGGAATGACATGGGCAATGAAAATCTCCGCTTCCATCGCATCATTCACAACGCGCCCGGTCAAGTCACCCGTCCGGCTGCGGTGGAAATAGCGCAAACTCATCTGCTGATATTTGCTATACAATTTTGTACGTAAATCAGCCACATAGTGAAGTGCGGCATAATGATTCATATAGCCTGCCAATGATGTTCCGATAGCTTGCAGACAGGTGGCTCCAAGCAGCAACAAACCAATCGTCAGCGCTTCTGCGGCAAACTGACTGCTGCCTTCGGTCGCTAATTGTGTCAACGAGCGGAGCGCCCATGGCAAATAAAATCCGGCAATCGTGGCCATCACGACACCGGCAAATCCAATACCTAACTGCAACCAATATTTCCGTGCGCCCAGTAGGACACGCCATGCTATTTTCATGTGGCAATCGCCTCTCTCTGTTCCTTAGTTTTTGAGAATCCTTGATTCTCCCCTTTTTCTCTGTGCTTATCACGCAATAGCTCGTAACCGATAGGGCCCATGCGACTACTTGCTTATCCTCTTTGAAGAGCTTTCCGAAGCCCCGCTGATGAGGAAAACGTCCATAAGTGACCAATTGACCGACCGTCAAACCGCTCGGTGCGGTCGGCGTCTGCGGCAGAATCGCCATCTGTTTGGCCACTTCCTTAGTGGCCAGTGTTTGAATATCGGCACCATTCAGATAAACTGTGCCATGCTTCGTCTTAAGCAGCCTACCGACTGCCCTTAGTACGGTTGATTTACCGCATCCATTGGGACCAATAATCGAGGTAATCTGTCCACTGCGGAATCTGCAAATCCAGTTCTTTTACGATAAGCGTGTCATTATAGGCAATATCGATTTGTTGCGCTGTAATACTTTCCATGGCGTCCTCCTATTTGGCCTTCGCTAGTAAATAAAGAAAATACGGAACACTGATGACTGTAATAACGATTCCCGTCGGCACATCTCCCACCAGGCTAACCGTGCGCGTAATCGTATCAGCCAGCACCACGACTAATTCCCCAGGCCAGGCTGGCAGCCGGAACGAGCAATTTGTGATCGGGACCGACCAGTTTTCTTGCCAAATGCGGAGCGATCAAGCCTACAAAGAAGAAGCTTCCACCCACGGCCACACTGCCAGAGGATATAGCAACAGCAGCGATTGACAACCCTAAAAACTGCCGCTTTACAGAAAGCCCCAGCCCTTCTGCCGTCTGATTGCCCAGATGGAGGGTGTTCAGCATGCGAGCCTTGTAGAAATATAGCCGAGTAAAATCAAGACCCATGGTGCTAGGACAGATATATAGCGCCAATCATCGCCCCACAATTAATGTACTGATCGAACCTGTCCAAATACGGCCATCGTATCGATCATCTCCGGTGTAAATACCTGGCTTGTTTCTGCTTCTTCCTGCATCTATCCACTCTCACTTTTCTCCAATTTATTTATCACTCATGAATTGATTTTGATTATCAATATCACAATTCATGAGGTAAGTATATCATCATTAAGTGACATTGGGGAGCAGGCAACGGACAGTTATG
This sequence comes from Paenibacillus sp. NPDC058071, assembly GCF_042885235.1. Lineage (NCBI taxonomy): Bacteria > Bacillati > Bacillota > Bacilli > Caryophanales > Paenibacillaceae > Paenibacillus > Paenibacillus sp. NPDC058071. The sequence goes on along the minus strand of NZ_JBHVSK010000028.1, from coordinate 27,022 downwards.
CTTTTTATCACGTAAAAAAAAGCTCACCAGATAAAAATATCTGATGAACCGTTGAATGAATTCGTTGTTCATGCCCTACTAACTTCTAGACTGTAGAGAAACCCCACGTCCTCCATCATAAACGTGGGGTTTCTCTTTTGCTTTGCAGGGGACTGTTTAGCAACCGCGAAGCTTTGCTCTATCGTTTCTTTTCTTCTCTCTCCCCCCGCCATTACCAGCCTGCTGATCGAGTGCACCTAGTCAGGACTGCTTGCCGGCGTGTTGGCTGATAGACGATAAAGCGCGCTCCTCAACCGCACGGATGAATCAGCCGACTGGTCGTGACAAGCTTTGGGCGCTATCGCGTCGCTTTTCACGGCGGAGGATGATCGGAACCGTGATCGCTGCAGCGATCGCTAACAACGGAGCTAGTGCACCTGCGATGGGAAACGACGACGAGCCATTCGTAGAGAAGATGCTAAAGTCCCAGAGCCCGTGCAGGAACATGGCGGGCACGAGCGATCCGGTAGACCGCCGGGCAAGATAGAAGATAGAACCGAGGCCGAAAGCGATCATTATCTGGATCAAGGCACCCGCCCCGATGCCCAGGAAGATGTTCGGCAGGTGGAAGACTGCGAACATCGCTGTTGAGACCAGCCAGACCCCGGTTTCGCCGAATCGGCTGCGCAGAGCGACTATCAACTGACCTCGGTTGATCATCTCCTCATTGAATCCGACCAGGATGCTGCCGACGAAGATATACAGCCACATGAGGGGCGTGAAACGAGTGAAATCGCCGATCAGCATGTTCACGATCGCGATGACCATCATGATGATCGGGAGAGTCATCGTCCATCGAGAAAGACGCCGCCTTTCAACCAGGCTGGGACGCCACCATCCGTAGAGCGTGACCATTGTGACGGTCAGCAGGGCACCGCCGGACAGCGGTGCTACATACCAGAGCAGAAGGGTCTGCTCACTCTCGCCCACTCGCGTGTAGTCGACGCCGTTGAACACGAAGATCGCGTAGAAAACTGCGCTGTAGAGGAAATATGCGAGTACAGCCCATCGTACTCGGGGACGAACTCGAAGGGCGGGATTCAAAGATTCTTGCAGCGTGTCCCTATTGATTGACATCATAAACACTCCCACTATAAATTAATATTTTCTTTCATTTTCTCTTGTTTTTTTAAGCTTTTAACATCGACTACTTTAAGAGTTAGAGATATCATGTTGTACTAAGCAATGATGCCGCTAAGTTTTTTCATTTGTACATAAACTCCTCTCGCGAAATGATAAAATGATTAGATAGAAATTCGTAATTGACATCACCATCGATAATGGCATTGGCTCCCATTTGCTAAGCTTCCTGTGTCATTTCTCTAAAGACTACGTCTCTTGCCTCTCTTAGCTTGGCTTCATAGGCTTTCGAACACCCGCCGACAAGATTAGTAAATGAAGCAAGAATATCTCTTCCGACACTAGCAGCCATAATCTCTGTGCTAATTTTATTCAACCATTAAGCGCAACAACAGTCTCATTGAGTTGACTAACGCGAAAAGAAAGTAGCACTTCATTAGCAGAGAATGATACAGGAATCCAACGGAAGCTGCGGTGACGAGGAACATATTTGAATCGCTTCCTCATTTACAATTCTAGTAGCCCAATTTGAACAGAAGCTAAACAAATGGATGAACACCAGTTAAATTTTTGCTGCTGCCGTTTAGGTTCTGTTCAAGTAATTATGCTGCGATGACCAGGGTTATAAAGATGAAAATTTTATCTAGTATTAAAATGGCAATCGTTGACGATGAGCCTTCGATTGTCACAATGCTAGAGCTGTCTGATCTTAAAATCGATTGGAACGGCGCGCTAACTTGGGGAGAATCGACCCTCACGGATCAGCTTCGTGTTCAACAACTGAACCTGAAGCAGCTTGAGCCTCTAACGAAATTGGATCGCTATAAACAAACCCTCTTCCAAAGCTCCCGTATGCATCTATTTACTTGGCATCCTCAGCGTAGAAGTGAGTATGAACAACATTAGACTGACCTCAAGTGATAGAGAACGTACATGAAAATAAGGCTGCCAGAAAGTCAGTGAAAACTGACTTCTGGCAGCCCCGTTTTTGTTAATTAGGACACTACCTTTTGATTAAGCACATTCACTATCACTGTAACGGCCTCGGCCCTGGTGGCAGTAGCCTGAGGACGTAAAGTATGGTCAGGGTATCCATTGAAAATGTTGTTTTTAACAGCAGTTACCATCGCACTGTATGCCCACTTGGAAATACTGTTGCTATCTGTATAGTCAATATTTTCGGTGACCAAGCTCAATTCGGCTGCTTTTACTATCATGAGAGCCATCTGTTCCCGGGTAATCGGGTCGTTTGGTCCGAATTTGTCATTATCCGTCCCATTCACGATACCGTAATAGGATGCCGTGGCAATGGCTTTTTGAGCCCATGTACCTTTAGTATCTGCAAAGACCTTTCCATCTTGAGGCGTCAGATTGAAAGCACGTACCAGGATGGAAACATACTCTGCTCGGGTAATCGTGTTGTTCGGCTTAAAGCTGCCATCAGAGTAGCCGCTAATAGCGCCCATAGAGACTAACTTTTCAATGTTCTTTTCTGCCCAGTTGCCAGCTATGTCATTCAAATTGACCGCCGGAGCCGGAGTCTCAGTTGGTGGCGTTGACTGCTGACTATTTTTCGTCATCAAGGCGTATTGGGCGATATTGTCCACCTTGACTGTGATCGTATTTTTAGTCGAATCCATAGTACCGTCCACAAAGACCCACTTCGTCCCGTCATAGTAATATACGGCCGGGTTGGTGCCTTGTGCCACCTTGGTCGGATCAACATGGAATGTCAAGGTAACCGGAATGTTAAACGTGTAGTGATTTTGGGAATCCACCGTGAATCCATAAGCTCCGATAATGGAATATCCCTCTGGAGCAGCAGGTGGCAAAGCCACGCTGTTTATCGCTACTTTTACATTTGCACTGCCTTTCAATGCTCCTGCAGGCATGGTTAGAGTAACATTGTTGCCGAGGTTGACTGTTCCCCCGATCGAAGGCGTAATCGTTTTGTTGTCAGGCTGTGAAGGAGTCGTACCGCCGCCCCCACCGTTGTTCCCACCGCCGCCGTTCCCGTCATTACCTGTATTCGTTCGACTCACCGTGACGAGTGCTGTGCCTGACTTCGTACGGTCTACTGTCGAGGTAGCGGTAATCGTCAAATTGCTGGCCGTTTCATCGGCACCGACCACAAGGACACCATCGGTGCTAATAGAAGTATTTGCACTGTTGTTACCGTCGACGCTCCATGTTACTGTCTGTGCAGGATTGTAGCTGCCAATAACTACCGCACGGAAAGATTCCGTTTTACCTTGCGCCACTATAGCAGCTGGCGGATTTACATTAACAAGGTTTACTCTCGGTACTGGCACCAGTGAATCTATCACTGTAACAGTTGCCGTACCGGAAGTTGTATGGTCGACTGTCGAAGTAGCCTGGACAGTCAGCGTGGTTGCTGTTTCATTTGCTGCTACTGCAAGAGCGCCCGAACTATCGATGAGGGTACCCGTACTTTGATTGCCATACACAGCCCAAGTTACGGACTGGGAAGGATTATTTGTACCTGTAGCTGCCGCACTGAATGAATAGGTGGTGCTTTTGAATACAGTGGCCGTATTTGGCGTTACTGAAACATCAGACACCGCTGCAGGAGGCTGCGGTGTACTTGACACCGTAACTGTCGCTGTACCCTGCTTTGTAGGATCGGCACTGGATACCGCTGTCACCGTAAGCTCATCCGCCATCTCATTCGGTGCGATAAACAATTCGCCTGTGCTGCTAATGGCCGTACCTTCGTTCGTATTACCATGCACGCTCCATACCACGGATTGCGAAGGATTGTTCTTTCCCATTACCGCCGCGCTCAAGGTATATACACTGTTTTTTTCTACAGTGACTGTGTTCGGTGTAATCGTAACATCGCTTACCGTCACCGGCATCGTTACAATGAGGTTTATTGTAGCCATTTGAGAATTGAGCTCGCCATCGGATGCGACAAAAGTGAAGGAATCCCTCCCGACATAACCCTCATCCGGCACATATTGGAATTTCCCAGTGAACGCATCAGTGATGACCACTTTGCCATTACTTGGCGCAGTAGCTACAGCATACGTTATCTCATCACCGTTATCGTCATATGCACTTAATACTCCGTCCAGCGTCGAATTCAAGCCGATTTGATAAGTATTTTCCAGTGCTACTGGTTCAAAGTTTGGAGAAATCAATATGGTGACAGTCGCTGTATTTGATTCAGACTTTCCGTCACTTGTCTTGTACGTAAAAGAATCCATTCCGAACTGGTTTCTTCCAGGGGTATAAGTGAAAGTGCCATCGGCATTTATGTTTACTGCCCCCTTGGCAGGACTATCCACAAGGATATAAGTCAGCGGGTCCCCATCATCATCCTTAGCTAGCAGTGTTCCTTGCAGCGGTTTGTTGATCTTCGTCTTCAGCGATAAATTTCCGCTCACCGGTTTACTGTTTGAATTAAGCAAAAACTCGTTCTTGCTCAGGGCATGATCGGTAATTCTGATCTCGCCGATCCATCCGTTAAAGCTGTTGTAAGGATTACCTACGTAAAACGGAGTATACTCCCCATCCTGCTTGGCGGTTTGGATACCTGTTGGCGGGTAATCATCGTCTTTAACATTTCTGGCCTGATGGGCGCCATTCACATACAAGTCTGTCGTTTTCCCGTCATTGACAGCAGCTACATGAATCCATTCGTCCAACTTGTTCTCACCGGACCACGCCGTCAGATACCAGTCACGTCCCGGGTAAGTATCGTAGGTTTCCCATTGGAACTCTTTCAGGTTAGATACCGCCAGCTTGACAACACTATCTGTAGGCCATTGTCCCGGATAGTACTCCGTTCCGTCATTACCTTTCGGGCGTCTAAGAAGAGTCATCCACCCGTTTTTACTTTGTGTGAAATCTTTATTTATTTTAATAAACGCTTCAAAGGTGTAGCCATCTTGAAACGTTTCAGCATTGATAGGCGCACCATTCGCAGTTTTAAAGTAGGTTGATTTAATGTCTCCAGCAGTGGAGTGATGCATTTCAATGCTGCCGTTGCTGAGGGACAGCGGCGCATGCTCTGAAGACCATTGAGTATAAATGGAAGGGTTATCTACCCCGGCAGTATCGACACGAGTCAGATCATTGCCGTGATTGGATACATCCTTCACATTGTTCATACCATCCTTCGGATCCTCAAATTTCCAATGTGCCAGTACCCCATCCACCGTATAAGGGGTTTTCTTCGGGAAGCGGCCACTCAGATCAAATGGAACAACGAACTGATTTTTTGCGTCAGTCATCCGCTCCACATCATATTGTGTTCGTTTGCTCGGAGGCAAATAATTGATAACCCAAGGGGAGAATGTTTTCGTATAGATTGCATTATTAGAAAAATCCAATGCCATTTGGCGCATGAACCCGTCTCCGCCAGCATAATAGCCTTGGGCGTCATACAAGATCATCAGCACATCCTTGCCGTGGGCATTTTGCTTCACCATGTGCGTAGCGCCGTGGATATGTCCGTTTAATGTCAGGAAAACCTGATCATTGTTGTTAATCAGCTTGTCCCATATATTCTGGCCATTCGCGCTCATCTCAGGAGTGGTCTCGTCGGATTCTACGCCAAGAAATTCATGAGTCGTCAGGATTACCGGATTATCCGGATATTTGTCGATAACGCTCTGAGCCCACTGCAAAGTTGCATCCGATGTGCGCCAGTCCAGAGCCAGTACGGTAAACGTTCGCCCCGAAGCATCAAATGTATAATAAGATGAATATCCTGTCGGATCCACGCCGCCGTAACCGGGGCTTTTCGCCATACGGCGAGCCGGAGAAACATATTTCATAAAATTATCGTTGCCGGAACGTTCATTGTCATATTTATTCTCGTCGATATCATGGTTTCCAGCTAAATAACTGTAGGGCAGCATGGCATTATGCAGTTTATCCAAAGCATGAACCGCATTTTCCCATTGGTAATCCTCGGATTCAATATCTACGATATCACCAAGCTGAACGGTAAAATCGATATTTTCCTTGTCGCTGTTATTAACGATCCATTCGGTCTGTGCATCAAAAATTTTTCCATTGTAACGCGAGTACATTTGCGTATCGGGCAAGACAGCCAGCATGACCGTATCCCCACCGCCAATTGGAAATGCTGCTGGATCCAGCTTGCTCTCCGCATAAGCCTTCTGCGGAATCATCGTTGTGATATTCATTGACAACAGCATTCCTATTGTCAGGCCGATGATCATATACCTGTGCCAAGTCTTCTTTCGTTTGTCCATCATCTTCTCCACAATAATCCTCCCAGTTTTCAATGATAATGATCAATTAGATCAAAGATACTGCTACAATTTAGCAATCGTTTGTTATCCGAATGTTAATGCAATGTTTAGTTTTTTATAATGAAATATTCACTTTATTATGAATTTCGTTGTTTTTATTAGATGAAATAAGATAATTATATAAAAAGAAACTAGATTTTCTTTTAATTATTTTTGAAATTATTTTTGTAGAAAAATTACAACCTATTACTTACAGTGCCCCGCATAGGCCTGCATATTTATTTCTAAAACCTCTTGTCATAACAACTCTTATTGTGTGGTATCCGCTAAAGGGAGTAAATGAATGAGCAAGATTATGGTTGAAAGAGAGCTTAGTATAATGACACTATAGCTGGACACGTCAAATAACCTTCCACCAGTGGTACAAGGTTATTTCAACATAAAATCAGTGCTTGACGGAAACGGAGAAAAAGTGGAGGGACAAAGGGATTCTGGAGAAACGATGTAATGGCAATTTCAGTTTGGGGCCATTTTTTATTATCAGCTCATCTCTGAGATGCTTCTGTATTGCAGATAATCTAGAAATCGCTTGACCGCAAGTGGCAAGGATTCCTTATCCTTCATAGCTAAGCCAATCTTGCGGTGAGCCGGTATTTCGAGTTCTTTTACTACAATTTGGTAAGGAGTGCGCTTCAGAATAAGCTCAGGTAGAATACTAATGCCTAAACCGCTCTCTACCATCGACATAATGGCATAGTCGTCCAATGTCTTAAACTGTACCTTTGGAGTAATATTATATTGCTCAAATATTCCCGATATCTCAGCCTTAGCGCCTTTCTCCAAGAGCATAAACGGCTCTTCCCCTAATGCTTTGAGAGGAAAACGATCACAATCGGCAAGCGGGTGATTTTCCGGCAGAATCACAAGCAGCTTGTCCTCTTCCAAAAAAATTGTATCCAGATTGGTTGGCGTAGGCAGCCGAAGAAACCCGCAATCCACTCGCCCTTCCAAAATCCAATTTTCGATTTCTGTATAGTCACCAAGCAATAGCTCATAATCAATGTTCGGATACTTTTTTTGAAATACTTTGATTATATTTGGAAGCCAATGGGTAGCTACACTTGAAAATGTCCCGATCCGAATTAGGCCTGACTCGAGCCCGTGTAATTCGTCAATTTGCATTTGCAATTTCTGATATTCATTACATACATTTTGGGCAAATGGAAGTACTTTAAGCCCCTCAGAAGTCAGACGAACCCCGGATCGTCCACGCTCAAGAAGAGCTATCCTCCATTCTACTTCTAAATCATTAATCATTCTGCTGATGCCCGATTGCGAATAGTTTAATGCCTCTGCCGCTTTTGTAAAGCTCCCATACTCTACTGTTTTGATTAATGCTAAATATTTCTGGATATTCTTATCCATGCCAAAGTCCACCTTCAACTATCTGTTTTTTTCATCTTTATTATGATAAACATTCGCTTTTGTAATAACAAGTGAAATGATACACTACGCAATAGTATTCAAACTGATCTTAACATCATATTAGTAGAAGGCAGGAGTAACAAGTGAGGGAAAAAATTTATTTTATCTTGTCGATGGTCATCTTCGGCGCAGTTGGTGTGTTTGCAAAATATATCGATATGTCTTCAAGTAAAATTGCGTTGTTCTTGAGCTTGATCGGCGCTCTCTTTCTGCTTGTCATCTTCGTAGGGACGAGACAGAAAGTATCTTGGACTACTATAAAGAGAAATGCTGCCTCTCTATTTATTGCGAGTATTGCATTAAGCGGCAACTGGATTTTTCTGTTTCAGGCATATAAAGAAACAACGATTGCAAATGCGGCATTGAGCTATTATTTTGCACCCGTGTTGGTTATTATACTTTCACCTCTCATTTTGAAAGAAAAGCTATCTCCCAAAAAAACGGTTTGTATCGGTATTGCTCTGCTGGGCTTGTTCTTCATTTTACAAAACGGCCGGATGGAAACGAGCGGGCACCATCATATACTAGGCATTGGTTATGGATTAATTGCAGCTGGTTTTTATGCCGTTCTAACACTGGTTAACAAATTTATTCGGGATCTGGACGGACTGGCGAATACGCTTTTGCAGCTTGGCCTGTCGGTTTTGATGCTGTCCCCCATTGTTCTGTTTACGGACGGCTTCAATTTCGTTTCATTCACCAAGGATACAGTTATTTTAATGCTGATATTGGGTTTCGTTCATGGCGGAATTGGATTTTATCTTTTCTTTGCCGGAATGAAAGGGCTTAAAGGCCAAAGCATCGCTGTATTAAGTTATATCGATCCCTTAACTTCACTCATCATTTCAGTTCTGGTTGTGGGAGAACGGATGACTTTACAGCAGATTTTCGGCGCTGTCTTGCTACTGGGCTCTATATGGATAAGTGAAGTAGGCGGAGAGAAGAAACGGAGAATAAGAACCTTAGAGTGAGAGTGGCAGCGACTTTAACGGCGAATACCCGTAGAACTGATAATAGGGATGCTGAGCTTCCTCCTTGTATGGACTCTTCCCCGCAGAAGCAGCCATTCCGCCAACATGATGCGGGCCTTTATTGTGAGATTCTTAATGAACCATCAACAGCACAACCCAATGCAGCAAACACGCATCTTGCAGATTCATCAGCAGGCACAAAGAATTCGATTCGTGGATAAGCTTGTTCGGTCACCGCAAGGTGTAGCTGCTTGTAGCGTATTGGCCTCAATTCAGTTGAAGACGGTTGTCGTGCAAGAAAATATTTCGCTGCCTCCAAATCCTGCTCTGCAGTCAATGCTCCTCTATTCCAGAAATTGCGAATATCCACATACTTCTCTATCATGACATGAAACCACTCATACTTAGAGTCTACAAATAAAGCTGGATGGTTGTTCTTGAAGGTCTGGATGCCGTGAATCGCATGCGACTCCCACCTCGCCCGAGATTGCTCATCATAGGAAGAACGATAGCGGATAGGCAATTCCGCGTTAAAATGAAGATCGATTTTATTGAACTTCTTGGCTGCCAACGAGGAATCAGTTAAGTCAAACAGTTCCCGAAAAGCCTCATTAGAATCAACAATATCCAGCATCTCGGTTACGATCATCGCCGGATAAGGCAGCTGATGCATCATCGACCTAGCTTGATCGAGAACCCGTTCTAATTGCTGATCGGCTAGAGGCTGTGGAATTGGCACATAGCCCGCGGATAAAAGAAGATCGTTTCTCTCTTCGCTTGTACATTCCAAATAATCAGCGATGTTGAGCAAGGTCTGACGTTCAGGCAATCGCCCGGAACGCCCCATCAACAAATTTTTGTAAGTTCCACAAACCTCATCATTGAGTTCCTGTTGGGTAAATCGCTTTATGGATTGGGAAGAAACCCTTAAGTGGTCTTGCTGTCGCTGGATTCGAAGCCGTTCAATCCTATCTAAGACACGCATTAATTCTACGGCGCGTATATGTTGATTTGCTCTCGTCACTGTGCTCACTCCTTTCAAAAAATTAGGTGTAGTTTTGCACTTGGAACGGTTATTTTGGTACGAGTATACTACATGACATAACATAAACCAACTAACGAAACGGGAGGGAATTATTCATGATTCGTGCCGTTATTGTCGATCCACACAATAAGAAATCATTTTCAATCCAAGAAGTCGAAGCACCGAAAGCACAACCTTGGGAGGCTATTGTACAGGTAAAAGCTTTCTCGCTTAATCGCGGCGAAGTTAGCGAAGCGATTAAGCTTCAGGAGAACAGTAGGCCCGGCTGGGACTTTTCCGGTATTGTGCTGCAAGAAGCAGTAAGCGGTGTAGGACCTAAGAAGGGAAGTCGCGTGGTCGGTTTATCGCTCACAAAAGGGGCATGGGCAGAAGAAATAGCGGCTCCTGCCGCCACTCTAGCTGAAATTCCCGACGGGATTACCTTTGAACAAGCCGCTTCATTGCCTGTCGCTGGTCTGTCGGCTCTATACGCTCTACGCAAAGGAGGATTGCTGCTCGGCAAGCGAGTGCTGATCACAGGTTCAACCGGGGGAGTTGGATTATTTGTTCATCAATTGGCCGCCTTGTCGGGTGCTTACACGATCGGCGTTGCCCGCTCCGAGTCAAAGGCGGAGCAAGTTAGAGCTTTTGGGGCAAATGAAGTTCTTGTCGGAGATGACGTGACAAAAGCCATTTCCGCTAATGGACCTTACGACTTTATTATTGATTCTGTAGGCGGGGATACGCTCGCCGCTCTCTTCCCTCAGTTAATCCCCCAAGGCATCTGCGTGTCACTGGGTCATTCCTCATCGGAAAGCACAACTTTGAATATTCTCGGCTTGGGCGGAAGAACACTGTATAGCTTTTTTCTAGGCGAAGAGTTTAACCGCCACGAACCCGCGCCAGACCTTGCTTTGCTTGCACGTTTGGTTGCTGAAGGGAAATTACAAACCATAATCCAAGTGCAGAAATCATGGGAAGAAATTGACGAAGTCGCACATCAATTAATAGATCGCCAGTTTATAGGTAAAGCAGTACTTACGATCTAACCCCCCCCCTCCTTTACCCCATGATTCAAAGTTTAAAAAGGATCGAACAGCTTATTTAATAGGCTATTCGATCCTTTTTCTATAACTCTGAAATCTCTTTACTTCATCCTCATCGTTTGATACACTGTTCACTATTAATTGTTAACCTAAAATTATGTTCGTAGGTTAACAATTAAAGTATCATTGGATGGTGATAAATTTTGACAACGCATTTTGAACATCTCGCTGCTTTGAACAAGGCATATCTATGGAATCCCTTTACGCAGATGAAAGACTACAACAGCACTGATCCTCTAATTATTGAACGAGGCGAAGGCGTCAAGCTGTTCGACGTTCAGGGGCGAGCTTATTATGACGGCTTTTCTTCTGTCTGGCTTAATGTACATGGACATAACGTGCCAGAGCTAAACCAAGCTATTACCGAGCAATTAGGGCGAGTCGCTCACTCAACATTGCTAGGCATGGCAAACGTGCCTGCCATCGAGCTTGCAGAAAAGCTAGTGAAGATAGCGCCGAATGGCCTGAACAAAGTATTTTACTCGGATTCAGGGGCAACCGGCGTTGAGATTGCGATCAAAATGGCATTCCAATATTGGCGTAACAGAGGACATCAGACGAAAAAATCATTTATTACGATGAATCAAGCTTACCACGGAGATACGATTGGCGCGGTTAGCGTTGGAGCGATACCGCTGTACCATGACGTATTCAGGCCCATGCTGTTCCCTTCACACGTTATTCCCTATCCTTATGCTTATCGTCACAAAGGCGGAGCCGAGGCTGCAAAAGAAGCTACATTAACCGCACTGCGGTCTTTGCTTGAGAGTCACGGGGATGAGATCGCTGCACTTATTGTGGAGCCTATCGTGCAAGGAGCCAGCGGGATCATTGTCATGCCGCCTGGCTGTTTACGCGAGATGGCAAACCTTTGCCGCCAACATAACGTGCTTCTTATCGCAGACGAGGTGGCGACCGGCTTTGGGCGGACAGGCGCGATGTTTGCTTGCGATCTAGAAGAGGTTTCGCCTGATTTGATGGTCATCGGCAAAGGGTTGACTGGGGGCTACTTGCCCGTCGCCGCAACGCTTGCGACCGATGAAGTGTACGATGCGTTCTATGCTGATTATGAGGAACAGAAAACCTTTTTCCACGGCCATTCCTTCACAGGCAACCCGCTTGGCTGTGCAGTCGCATTGGCTAGTCTCAAATTATTTGAAGAGCGTGACCTGCTCGAAGGCGTAAAAAGTAAGGCCGCTTTTGTTGAGCGTAAGCTTGAAGTACTTAAGGAACGGAAGCATGTCGGGGAAATACGGCAACAAGGACTGATGATCGGGATTGAACTCGTACGCAACAAGGAATCACGCGAACCATACGATTGGGTCGATCGAATCGGCGTTCGAGCAACGATGCGTGCTAGAGAGCTAGGCATGCTTACAAGGCCGCTAGGCAATGTTGTTGTTTTCATCCCCCCTCTTGCCAGCACAGAAGAAGAGTTAAATGCAATGGTCGATATTTTGATAGAATCCATTATTGATGTTACTGAGGGCGGGACTTCTGCATGAGTAAATTTCGCGGATTATTTATTACCGGCACGGACACCGGCGTAGGCAAAACAATGGTAACAGCTGCCCTTGCTACTGCGCTTCGAGCTGAAGGACTGAATACGGGAGTCTGGAAGCCCGTGCAATCTGGCGCATCGATTGGTTCTGGAGCAACTGATGCTGAGCGCTTGCTTCGAATCGCAGAGATAAATGAGCTTCCAAGGGCTGTGGCTCCTTTTACCTTTAAAGCCCCCCTCACCCCTTATCTAGCTGCCAAACATGCCGGTGTTAACCTTACACTGAAAGGGATTCTTGAATCCGGGGAACCGCTTATGAATCGTTACGATACGCTGCTCGTTGAAGGCGCTGGCGGGGTTGCAGTCCCTTTAACCGATGATGCGCTCGTAATTGACCTCATTTCGGAGCTTCGCATACCGACTCTCATCATAGCGCGTGCCGGCCTCGGCACCATTAATCATACGCTTTTAACGGCATCCTTTTTACGTCAATATGAGATCCCGATTGTTGGTGTAATTATGAACGACGGTGATCTTCAGAGCTTGGATGATGATCCCAGCATTGCTGAGAACGCAGAACTCATCGAACGCTATGGCAATTTAAAAGTCATTGGCCGGTTTCCCCGCTTGCCGGAAAAAGCAAGTACGGAGACGATCATTCATACCGTTCAAAAATCGATTGACCTACAGCCTATCAAGCAAGCAATCTCAAATTCATTTATAGGGGATGAACATCATTAAAACGATAGAAGATGATTTTTCGTGGCAGTCGCTTGCAGACAAAGCACTAAGTGGGCAATGTTTAACGCTGGAAGAAGGACTAAAAGTTCTTGAAGCCGATCATGATCACATTCTTCCGTTAATGCAAGCCGCTTTTCAAGTTAGAAAGCATTTTTACGGCAAAAAAGTAAAACTGAACATGATCATTAACGCTAAAAGCGGACTTTGTCCCGAAGACTGCGGGTACTGCTCGCAATCCATTGTATCGACAGCACCTGTCAAAAAATACACTCTGCTTGACAAAGACACCCTTCTAGCAGGCGCACGTGAAGCCATGTCCCGTAAGGCAGGCACCTATTGCATCGTTGCTTCGGGGAAAGGTCCTACAGCGAAAGAACTAGATCAAGTGGTGTCCGCTGTCAAAGAAATCCGTGAAACGATGCCGCTCAAAATTTGCGCCTGCCTTGGAATTTTAAAGGACGATCAAGCGAGACGGCTCGCTGAAGCAGGTGTCCACCGCTACAACCATAACTTAAACACAAGTAAAGCCAATTACCCGTCTATTACGACAACACATACCTATGATCAGCGCGTAGAAACCGTCGAACAGGTAAAGGCGAGCGGCATGTCCCCCTGCTCCGGCGTCATTATCGGGATGGGCGAGACAAATCAAGAAATTGTGGAAATGGCTTTTGCCCTACGAGAGCTGGATGCCGATTCCATTCCAATTAACTTCCTTAATGCGATTCCGGGAACTCCGCTTGAGAACGCAGGTCGCACGCCGGCCATGAAAGCTTTAAAGGTATTGGCGCTGTTCCGGTTCATCTGTCCATCCAAAGAGATTCGTGTGGCAGGCGGGCGCGAAGTTAACCTGCGTACCCTACAGCCCCTTTCTCTGTACGCAGCAAACTCACTTTTCGTCGGCGATTATTTAACCACATCAGGTCAAGAGATATCGACTGATCATCAAATCATTGAAGATCTGGGGTTTGAAATTGAGTTAAACGCGTTGTGAGGTGTTGCAAACAATGGATTGGATGGAAAAAGAACTTGAAAAATTAGAGCGCGCATCATTGGAACGCCGTTTGCATGTGAGTGCTCCCATGGCCGATAATCCCGGTTTTACGTTGAGCGATGGCCGAAAATTGCTGAACTTGTCCTCGAACGACTATTTAGGTCTCTCCCAACATTCTGCCATTATTGAGTCGATGCGTGAATCGCTTCTTGCCGAAGGAGCAGCAGGATCTGGAGCTTCGCGCCTCGTGACCGGAAACCGAGCATCATACGGGCAACTGGAAGAAGCGCTCGCACAATGGCAAAACAGTGAAAAGGCGCTCGTATTTGCTAATGGTTATATGGCCAATACAGGTGTCATTAGCGCACTTGTCGGTAGAGGTGACGTAGTCTTCAACGATCAGTTCAATCATGCCAGTATTGTCGATGGCATCATCCTTAGCCGCGCCGAGCATGCCAGATACCGCCATAATGATATGGAGCATTTACGCGCGTTATTACATAAACATCGAGATAAGCGCCGCAAGCTGATCGTAACGGATGCCGTTTTTTCAATGGATGGCGATCAGGCGCGCTTGCATGAACTCGTAGCCCTTAAGCAAGAGTACGACGCGATGTTGATGGTAGACGAAGCGCACAGCGGCGGGATCTATGGGGTACACGGCGAGGGGCTGTGCCATACGCTGGGGATCGAGCATGAAGTGGATATTCATATGGGAACCTTTAGCAAAGCATTCGGCCTCTATGGGGCTTATGTTTCCGGAAGCAGCCTGCTCATTAGATGGTTGTTGAATAAAACAAGACCTTTAATCTACTCTACGGCTCTTCCCTCCTCCATAGTGACAGGTATTGCGAAGGCACTGGAGCTTGTGCAGACAGAGCATTGGCGCCGAGAACAGCTGCTAGGGTCAAGCCGATACTTTCGTTCCTCGTTAGTCAAGGCAGGCTTTAAAGTCAGTGAGGGCGACTCTGCAATTGTACCTTTAATTATTGGTGATAACGATACAGCGCTGCGATTCAGCAAAGCTCTTGAATCCGAAGGTATCTCGGCAGTTGCCATCCGTCCTCCTACTGTGCCCGATGGGACAGCACGTATCCGTTTCTCTTTATCAACCGCGCATACTTCCAAAGAGCTGACGGATGCCGTATCGCGAATTTGCAGCGTGGGTCTTCGACTGGGGGTGCTGGGTTCATGCAATCAAAGCTAAGAGGAACAATCTTATGGCTGACCGGATGGAGTATGCCGGATGCCGTATTTGAACGGCTTCGTCAGTTGCTTCCTGATTTCCATCATCTTTCGGTAGATTATAGCGCTGCCGACTCGTCAGAGGATATTTTGCAATTGACGGAAACAGCAGCCAGAAACGCCTTGTCTGCGAACGCAAGGCCGCTCCTCATTGGAGGCTGGTCGCTTGGCGCGTTGTTGGCACTTAAACTTGCGATTACAGAGTTAGCTGACGGCCTTATCTTGTTTTCAGCAACGGCCAAGTTCACCCGTCCCAAAGGACAAGAAAACCTTGGCTGGCCTGACGCCTACATTAGACAAATGATTAATGGACTTGGAAAAGATCGAAATGCTACTGAGATAAAATTTCGGCAAATGGTATTTTCGGAGGAGGAGTCCGTGGCAGAACGAGCAATCCTTCCTAGTATGGGAGGCCGAGGTTGGACAACCTCTGCACTCCTCGCAGGTCTAGAAATTCTCCGGAGCTCGGATTATCTAGGTCAACTGAAGGAAATAAATTGTTCGGTTCTTCTCCTACATGGTGACAAGGACAAAATATGTCCTCATGAGGCGGCAGAAGAAATTCTCAAGCTGTTGCCTCGCGGTAAATTACTCACCATACCTGAAAGCGGGCATGCCCCGTTTCTGGCAAGGGAAGCCTACGTGGCTGAATCTCTAAGGAGTTGGTGGCATGATCAGCAGAAAAACAGTTATTAGGCGACAATTTAATCGCAGCGCAGCAGGTTCCTATGATACTCATGCAAATGTGCAGCGTGATATGGCGAAAAAACTTATGCAGTCTCTGAAGCCATGGACAAGCGGTAAAAATCGAAATGAGATTAATATTTTGGAGATTGGGTGCGGTACTGGCACCTTGACAGAAATGTTACTAAACGAATGGCCAAACGCATCTATTACTGCAATTGACATAGCGCCTGCTATGATCAAGGCTGCCGAAGAACGGATTCGTTTAAACTCTCAAAACAATGTTAGCAACAATAATGAGCGTTCATCTCGTGTTCAATTTTTGCATGCTGATATTGAAATGTGGGCTGCGAATGCTCCGATAGGATCATTTGATCTCATTGTTTCCAACGCTTGTTTTCAATGGTTAAGCGATCCGCAGCAAACATTGGAGTATCTTAACCGGCTGCTGTGTCCCGGAGGTTTGCTGACCTTTACAACCTTCGGTCCTGAGACGTTTCGCGAGCTGCACTTATCGTTCCAAGAAGTTTACCTTGCTGCTGGCATGGAGTACCAACGACATGGACTATCGTTTCAAACCGCAGAGCAATGGAGAGACTTCCTGACGAAATCAAAGTTTCATAGCATTCAATATGAGCAATATTGCCGTAGTGAAGAGTACGCTTCTGCTAGGGAATTCCTGTTAGCTGTAAAAGCACAAGGAGCCAGTACAAGCGAAGCAGCATCAAACAGTCCAGCGCTTCGGCGTCTTTTTGCTGACATGTTTAAAGTGTATGAAGATAAGTTTAGTACGCTAGGCGGCGTCTATGCTACGTATGATGTTTTATTGATTTCAGGCATAAGTAAGCAATCCAGTGATTGAAATAGATTTGGAAAAGCTTTTCGCATACAAAAATAAACACCAAGAAGCTTCCACACCCATTTAGAGCATGGGTGCGGAAGCTTCTTGGCTGTACTGCAAATCATAAAATGATAAGATCCCGGTAACCTATCCTAGCCTTCTGACGGTCTAACTAATATTTTGGCTTGTTTGACATCACTTATAAGCTGTTCAAAACCTTCCTCAACGATTTGATTAAGGCCGATTTTTTTCGTTATAACAGACTTCACATCAAGCCTGCCTGTCGCTACCATATCCATTACTTCTGGGAAAACGTGACGGTAAGCGAGCGTCGCAGTGACATCCGCAGCCTTGAACATAATCTGTCCCATATCAATGCTGACCGGCTTCATGAATACAGCCAATGTCATCACTTGGCCGCCTTGCCTCAAGGAAGCGACTGCATTCGTCATCGTTGCCTGCGCCCCCGCGCATTCATATGCGACATTCACCCCGCCATTGGTGAGCTCGATAATTTTCCCGGCTATATTCTCTTCGTTTCCGTTTATTACAACTGTAGCGCCAAGCTCCTTCGCCTTCTGAAGACGCTCATCCGACAGATCGACGACAATCAGCTTCGATGCGCCCGCTGCCTTGGCGGCTAGCAAGGTGAGCAGTCCGATTGGTCCGGCGCCAAAAACGGCAACCGTATCGCCCGCTTTCAGCTTGCTTTCCCGTACTGCATAGAACGACACAGCTGCCGGCTCGATCAGCGCTCCTTCCTCAAACGACACCTCATCCGGCAAGCGATGGAGCATATATTCATCTACTACGACAAACTCGGCAAAGCCGCCATCACGGTGCAAGCCAACAAAGCCAACTTTCGTACATTGGTTATAATACCCTCTGCTGCAAGGATAACACTCACCGCAATATAGCAATGGCTCAATGGCTACACGGTCGCCTGCTGCATACTTTGTAACGCCTTTGCCTACTTCTACAATTGTCCCCGAAAACTCATGCCCTAAAGCAAACGGCGGCTGCTGACCGCCTATTGGATGCGCTTCCATTCCAAGACCATGTAAATAGGCATGCAGATCACTTCCGCAGATTCCCGCCCATTCCACCTTCACTTTCACTTGCTTTTCTTCGGCCAACGGCTCCTTCCGCTGTTCCACCCGTAGATCCTTACCACCATATAAAACAGCTGCTTGCATGTTCTCATCTCCTTTAGATAGCTTCAAATTCAGTATAACAAGTTGCTTTATTTACTTAAAGTTATTATATTTTATATATCGTTAACTAATACTTAACTATAAAGAGAGGGATCCAATTTGAACATTGAGCAGCTTGCCTATATTGTAGAAGTGGCACACACGCAGTCATTGGCCGAGGCTGCCAAGACGCTGAACGTCAGTCAATCGGCGCTTAGTCAGGCAATTTCCCGGCTAGAAGTCGAGTTGCAGGTAAAGCTGTTCAACCGTAATCGCACAGGGGCAAGGACAACACGAGAGGGCGACATTATCGTGGAAAAGGCGCGGCTCGCGCTGCAAGCCATTCAAGGAATCAAGGACGAAGCCTATAACCTGCTTCACCATACGAAGGATTTGCTCCAAATTTCCATGATTCCCGGCCTTACAGGACCGCTGATGGAAACCTATCTTGGATTTAAGCGCAGCCAATCCAGCCTGAAAATTGAAGTGACCGAGCAAGGCAGCAAGGAAATTATCGACAGCGTTCGCAATGAAGTTCTGGACACAGGATTCATTGCCATTCATAAACGCAATATTGGGCTGATCGATGGTTTGCATTTTACGCCTGTACTGGAAGGAAGGCTGATGGTGTTCGCACCTAAGGAACTGATGCTGCTTGATAAGGAGCAGCGTCTATCCATTGATATTTTAAAAGAACAGCTGTTCGTATTGTATAAGGATGAGCATGTGCAGGCATTCATGACCGATTTTCAGCGGCTGCATGGCTCTGTAGAGATATTTTTTCAAACGACCAATATGCAAGCTATTTCACACTCCATTATGGAACTGAACGCCGTAACCATTGGACATGATGTTTCAGCCTTATTTGATGCCAACTACGATGCAAACAAACTTCAAGCAGTCCCAATCGACTTTGTCGATGCTGGTTTTCGCTTCGGATGGGTTCGGCTGAGCGGCTGCAAGTTATCCCAAGAGGCAGAACGCTTCATTCTGGAGTTAAGCGCCCTGCTCAAGCAGCAATCCGCTCGTTACTCCGCAACCTAGTAGTATGGCACTTCAATGGACCGGATGCCCATTCCTCATACATAGAAAGACGACCACTCCCAGCCAAGTGAAAAAGAAATGCTTTACCAACACAACGAAAAAGTGATAGAATGATTTAAAAAAATATAATCCCTATTGGAAAGGTGTGCTTTTGATGAGCTCAACCCATATTGTAGAAGTATCTGCTGATGTACAGCCTTACCGTCAATCCGAATACGGTGTATCCCCTTTGTTTCTTAACCGCTGGTCTCCTCGCGCGTATGATAATCGCCCGGTTTCCGACGAAGATTTGAATGCCATTCTGGAAGCGGCTCATTGGGCGCCTTCTTCTTTCAACGATCAGCCTTGGCGTTTTATTGTAGCCAAGACAGAGGAGCAATTGACTGTGTTCCGTCAGCTCTTAGGTGATTTCAACAAACTGTGGGCTAATTCAGCACCTGTTCTTGTGCTAGTGGCCTCCGATACAAAACGTGAGAATGGTGACCCGAATGGCGCACATGCATTTGACGCCGGCACAGCTTGGGGTTATCTGGCTCTTGAAGCTAACCTTAAAGGACTTGTCTCGCATGCCATCGGCGGCTTCGATCGTGAGCAAGCTAGAAAAGTGTTGAATGTGCCTGACCATTTCGAGCTGCATGCTGTTATTGCGATCGGCTATCAAGGCGATAAAAGCAGCCTGCCTGAGGCGCTTCAAGAACGCGAAGTGCCGAATAACCGAAAAGCGCTTAATGAGGTTGTTTTTGAAGGAACCTATAAATAATGGACAAGAGCCCAGCATCTCGGCGAGATGCTGGGCTCTTTAGCTTTTGGCGGCATCTGGATTGATCCGGTGTCGCCCTATTCCTTTATTATTCGTTGCCGCTGATCCACTGGAAGTGGAAGCTGCCTTCTTGATCCAGCCGCTCGAACGTATGCGCGCCGAAGTAGTCGCGCTGCGCTTGCAGCAGGTTGGCCGGCAGGCGCTCTGTGCGGTAGCTGTCGTAGTAAGCAAGAGCGGAAGCGAAAGCCGGAACCGGAATGCCATGTTTGACAGCCGTTGCGACTACTTCGCGCCAAGCGTCTTGATAGTTTTCAACGACGCCTTTGAAGTAGTCGTCCAGCAGCAGGTTTTTCAGCTCTGGATTGCGATCGTAAGCGTCTTTGATGTTTTGCAGGAACCGGGCGCGGATAATGCAGCCGCCGCGGAAAATCATAGCGATGTTGCCATAGTTCAAATTCCAGTTGTACGCGTCGGATGCAGCGCGCATTTGCGCGAAGCCTTGCGCGTAAGAAGCGATCTTGCTTGCGTACAGCGCCTTGCGAACCGATTCGATGAACGCAACGCGGTCGCCGTCAAAGCCTTTCGCGGAAGGACCGCTCAGCACCTTGCTAGCTGCGATACGCTCCTCTTTCATCGCGGAGATGAAACGAGCGAAGACAGATTCCGTAATGATCGAAAGCGGAACGCCCAAGTCGAGCGCGTTTTGGCTCGTCCATTTGCCTGTTCCCTTTTGTCCGGCCGAATCGAGAATGACATCGACCATCGGTTTGCCGGTAGCCGGATCGTTTTTCGAGAAAATATCAGCCGTAATTTCGATCAAGTAGCTGTCGAGCTCGCCGTTGTTCCATTCGGTGAAGATGTCGTGCAGTTCGCTCGCGGCAACGTTCAAAACGTCTTTCAGCAAGTGATACGCTTCGCCAATCAACTGCATGTCGCCGTACTCGATGCCGTTATGCACCATTTTAACGTAGTGGCCTGCGCCGTCTTCGCCGATATAAGTCGAACATGGATCGCCGTTTACTTTCGCAGAGATCGCGGTCAGAATCGGCTCAACCAGCTCGTAAGCGTCCTTTTGCCCGCCTGGCATAATAGCTGGGCCTTTCAATGCGCCCTCTTCGCCGCCAGATACGCCTGCGCCGATGAAACGGAAGCCTTTCGCTTGCAGATCCTTGTTTCTTCTTTGTGTATCAGGAAAATAAGCGTTGCCGCCGTCGATCAGGATGTCTCCTTGATCAAGGTAAGGAACGAGCTGATCGATCGTATCGTCCGTCGCTTGACCCGCTTTTACCATGATCAGAATTCTGCGAGGCGTTTCCAGCGATTGTACGAATTCCTCGACGCTGTACGTGCCTACAAAATTTCTGCCCTTCGTCTCTTCCAACAGCTCTTTCGTTTTCTCCGGCGAACGGTTGAACACCGCTACGGAGAACCCTTTGCTTTCAATGTTCATAGCGAGGTTTTTGCCCATGACGGCCAAGCCAACCACACCGATTTGTTGTTTTGCCATTTGTCTGTTCCTCCCCTATCCGATGGATTTTCTTTATGATGAATAGTCAATAATGGAAGCAGCTATTGCTCTGCTCTAATTATTATTGAACTGCCTTTTTCCAGTCAGCCGCGAATTTCTCCAACCCTTGATCGGTCAGCGGATGCTTGGAAAGCTGCTCGATGACGCTGAACGGAATCGTTGCGATGTGCGCGCCCGCCAACGCTACGCGAGTAACATGGTCAGGGTGGCGAACCGACGCCGCAATAATTTGCGAATCGAGGTTATGCACACGGAACAGCTCCGCAATTTTCGAAACGAGCAGTACGCCATCCTCCGAAATATCGTCGAGACGTCCGAGGAACGGAGATACGTATGTCGCACCCGCTCTAGCGGCAAGCAGCGCCTGGTTCACTGTGAAAATAAGCGTAACGTTTGTTTTCACGCCTTTTTTCGTCAAGTAGCGGCAAGCTTCCAGACCGGCAAGCGTCATCGGCAGTTTGATTGTAATGTTTTTATCGTAATTGTTGATCTTAATCAGTTCGTCCGCTTGCGCGATCATTTCTTCGGCAGTTACAGCGTCCGGCGTCACTTCGGCGGATACCGATTCAACCTCCGGCACTTCCTGCAAAATTTGCTCGATCCGGTCTTCGAATTTGACTCCTTCTTTGGCCACCAGGGACGGATTCGTCGTTACGCCGGAAAGCACGCCGATTTTGTACGCTTTTTTAATATCTTCCAGGTTAGCGGTATCGATAAAAAATTTCATCTCAAAAACCTCCGTATGATTGTTATCAAATTTGTGATTTTGCCATAATAAAGCGGAGTACATCTATTTTAACGAAGTGAATGATCAGTTTGACTTATTAAGAAAGCAGTTCCTTCGCAACTCGAACGACATTTGCTGTCGAGAAGCCAAAGTACTCCATGACTTGCGGACCAGGTCCCGATGCGCCAAATGTATCGATCGAAATTACTTTTCCTGCTGGGCCGGCATAGCGATCCCAACCGAGCGAGATGCCCGCTTCAATCGCAATCCGTTTCGTTGCGGCAGCCGGAAGGACGCTTTCCTTGTACGCTTCATCCTGGCGCTCGAACAGCTCTCTGGACGGCATCGCCACGACGCGAACCGAGACATTCTCTTGCTCAAGCTCTGCTTTGGCGCTAACTGCGAGAGAAACCTCGGAGCCTGTAGCGATTAAAATAACGTCAGGATTGGCGTTGGTTTCAGCCAGTACGTAAGCGCCTTTTGCAACGTCATTTACATTGCCTTTAGTTGCTTCATAGATTGGCAGGTTTTGACGGCTCAGGATAAGCGCCACTGGACCTTCATTTTGTTGCAGTGCGTACGCCCAAGCGCTCGCCGTTTCGTTCGCGTCGGACGGACGAATAACGGTCAAGCCTGGAATCGTGCGCAGTGCAGCCAAGTGCTCGACAGGCTCATGCGTCGGACCGTCTTCGCCAACGGCGATCGAGTCATGTGTGAACACATAAACGACAGGCAGCTTTTGCAGCGCGGCCAATCGGATGGACGGGCGCAAATAATCGCTGAATACGAAGAATGTGCTGACGAACGGTTTTACGCCGCCGTGTAGCGCCATGCCGTTGCCGGCTGCGCCCATTGCATGCTCGCGGACACCGAAGTAAACGTTGCGGGCTGCATAAGAATCAACGGCAAACTTTTGCTCGCCTTTAATATCGGTCATCGTCGAATGGGACAGGTCGGCGCTGCCGCCGAAAATGCCTGGGACGGTTTTTACAAAATGGTTAATCGCTTCTCCGCTCGCTACTCGAGTTGAAATCGTTTTGGACGTATCGAAAGTCAGCACCTCAGCAGCTTCGATGGTTACCTTGCCCTCAATCGCCTGCGACAGCTCCTTGCCTTCAGCAGGATAGCTTGCCGCGTAAGCCTCGAGCAATTGCTTCCACTGCGCTTCTTTCGCCGTGCCGTCTTGCTTCAATTGCTCAAAATGCGATTTCACTTCGGCAGGTACGGTAAATTCCTCTTCGTACGACCAGCCGTACACTTCCTTCGTGGCCTTCGCCTCGTCCTTGCCAAGCGGATTGCCGTGCACTTTGTGGGTGCCCGCCTCTTTGCTGCCGTAACCGATGATCGTACGAACTTCGATAAGCGTTGGCTGCGATTCATTCTGCTTCGCGGCTGCAATCGCATCGGCGATAGCCGCAACATCGTTGCCGTCTTCAACGCGCAGGTATTGCCAGTTCGCCGATTCGGCACGCTTCTGAATGTGTTCACCGAAACTGAGGTTCAAGTCGCCGTCAAGGCTGATATCGTTCGAATCGTATAGCACGACCAGTTTGCCAAGCTTCATATGGCCGGCCATCGACATGGCTTCGTACGAGATGCCTTCCATCAGACAGCCGTCGCCAACGAGCCCATACGTGTAATGATCAACGACCGGGAAGCCTTCACGGTTGAATTTAGCCGCCAAATGAGCTTCCGCCATCGCCATGCCAACTGCATTAGCGATACCTTGGCCGAGTGGACCCGTTGTTGCATCAACCCCGTCAGTATGGCCGAACTCAGGATGACCAGGCGTCTTGCTGTTCAGCTTGCGGAATTGCTTCAGATCATCCAGCGATACTTGATAACCGGACAAGTGCAGCAGGCTGTATAGCAGTGCGGAGCCGTGGCCAGCGGAAAGTACGAAACGATCGCGGTTGAACCATTTCGAATGACCCGGATTATGGTTCAAAAAGCGGGACCAGAGCGTATACGCCATCGGCGCAGCCCCCATCGGCAACCCCGGATGTCCGGAATTGGCGGCGTTAATGGCATCGATCGATAGTGTACGGATCGTATCGATAGCGAGTTGGTCAATGGTTTGTGTTGTAGGCATATTGTTCTCCTTCCGTTACTTCCAAATTCAATGTTTGTTTATTGTCAAGCCACCAATGGTAGCCATCCTTCGCCAGCAGCTCATCGGAAGCGGCTGGACCGTAGGAACCGGCCGCATAAGATTGAAGCGGAACGAGATTTTCAGCGAATGCGTCCAGTACCGGCTGCACCCATTCCCACGACAGCTCGACTTCGTCCCAATGCGCGAAGAACGTACCGTCGCCTTGCATAGCGTCGTAGATCAAGCTTTCGTACGCTTCCGGCACATTGTCGCCGTTCTCGTGAAGATCGAAGTGCATCGGCTTGAATTCGCCTCTGTGCTGCGGATCGTTCGTATTCAGCTGCAAGCTGATGCCTTCATTCGGCCCGATTTCGATCACGAGCAGGTTCGGCTGCCGGTTGTCTTCGGACGCTTCACCGGCCGACGCTTGCTTCAGCGGCTCTTTGAATTCCACGACGATGCGAGTCGATTTCTCTCTCGTCCGTTTGCCCGTGCGAATGTAGAATGGAACGCCGCGCCAGAAGTAATCGTCGATCTCCAGACGTGCGGCGACGAACGTATCGTTCATCGAATCCGGTGCGATGCCCGGCTCGGCTTTATAACCGGCAACCGGCTTGCCTTGCATAACGCCCGCTTCATATTGGCCGCGAATGACGCTGACGGCGACATCCTCTTTTTGCAGCGGCACAAGCGCCTCCATTACTTTTTTCTTCTTAAAGCGCACCTTGTCCGAGTCGCTTTTGTGCGGCAGTTGAATGGCTAGCATCATCAGCAGCTGCAGCATATGGTTTTGGAACATGTCGCGAATCGCGCCTACATGATCGTAGTAACCGGCGCGTTCTTCGACGCCGACCGTTTCGTTGGCTGTAATCTGTACGTTGGCAATATAACGGTTCGTCCAGAGCGCTTGAATGACCGGATTTTCTTGCTGCAAAGCGCCAAGCTTCTGCACCATCGGCTTGCCGAGATAATGGTCGATGCGGAAAATCTCTTCCTCCGCAAACGCCTTGCTCAGCTTCTCGTTCAAATCGCGGGCCGACTGCAGATCATGACCGAACGGCTTCTCGATGACGAGGCGTTTCCAACCGTTCGCGGAACCTAGGCCGCTCGACTGAATGTTCGCTGCAATCGTTTCGAAAAACTCAGGTCCGACGGATAAATAAAAGAGACGGTTCGGCGCAAGTCCGAGCGCTTTCTCTCTTTCCTCAATCAGTCCAAGCAGCTTCACGTAATCTTCGTTGCGATCGATATTGAGCACACTATATCGGAAGGCGCTTAGGAAAGCTTGCACGGCGGAAGCGTCGCTCGCTTGCCTGCGTGAAAATTCAACCAGCGATTTTTCGATATTGGCACGGAACGTTTCATCGTTTAGCTCTCTTCGTCCGAGACCGATTAACGAGAACGATTCGGGAAGCTTGCCGTCAATGAATAAATTAAACAAAGCGGGATATATTTTTCTTTTGGCCAAATCGCCCGTTGCGCCGAATAACACAAAAGTAGTAGGTTCCATCTTCAATCTCCTTCCAGCAAAAAGCTTAACCGGGGATCGCCGATTGCGGACCCGTGAGTTCGGTGCGCCGCTTATGCATAGACTAATATCCGATCGGTAAGCTCTAGTATCTTTTTCGTAATTCCACTATAATACGAATGGAAGCCATACAAGTAATTAATATATTTCACAGGAGATATAGACCATGTCTATAACCAACAACTACGAGCTGTATAAAGTTTTTTATTGGGCTGCTAAGACAGGCAGCCTGTCACAAGCCGCCAAAGCTTTGTATTTGACGCAGCCGAGCGTCAGTCATGCCATCAAGCAGCTGGAAGACAATTTCGGCCTGACGCTTTTCTACCGCAATTCCAAAGGCGTATCGCTGACGCAAGAAGGTACCGTCTTATATTCCTACATCGAGCAGTCGCATATTTTAATCACGCTGGCGGAAGAAAAAATGGCCGCGCTCAAAAACTTGGACAGCGGCGAGCTG
Source organism: Paenibacillus sp. NPDC058071 (assembly GCF_042885235.1). NCBI lineage: Bacteria > Bacillati > Bacillota > Bacilli > Caryophanales > Paenibacillaceae > Paenibacillus > Paenibacillus sp. NPDC058071. The sequence continues at coordinate 733 of NZ_JBHVSK010000028.1, read as the reverse complement.
CGGATTGGCGGCAGCGATTCGTTGTTTAAGCATTACCTCTTGCCCTTTCTGGAGGATTTTCACGAGAAGTACCCGGGCATTAAGCTGCATTTGAATCACGGCACGACGCCCGAAGTCATTTCCTTTCTAAAGGAAGGCCGGATCGATCTCGGCGTTGTCCGTATGCCGATTCTTGACGCTCAGCTGGAGGTTAGAGAAAGCTTTCAGCTTCAGGATTGCTTCGTCGCAGGCGCCCGTTACGAAGAGCTGAAAGACAAAGTTCTTTCACTTGAAGCGCTGATGCAGTATCCCGTCATTCTCTTTTCCCGCAACAGCCGGGCGCGGATGACCATCACCGAATTGTTTCAGCACTACGGCTACAAGCTGAAGCCGGAAATCGAAGTCGGCAGCGTCGACCTGCTGATTGAATTCGCCCGCAGAGGACTCGGCATTTCATATGTAACGAGAGAATTCGTCTCGAAGGAGCTGGAAGAGGGCTCGCTGTTCGAGATTAATTTGGAAGTGCCGCTTCCGCCCTCTCATGTCGGTCTCATGATTATGCGCAATATGCCGCTGACGGGAGCCGCCAATAAGTTCATTGAACTCGTGAAGTAGCGAGGGTGCTTTGTCCTCTGTTAACGTCCCTTCATTACAAAACCGTGTGGCTAGAGCGGTCAAACCGCGGCGTATCGCCGCAACGCAATAACGGCGGCGCTTCCTGCAGCGTCGTACCCACTGGAGCTGTCACCAGTTC
>NZ_JBHVSK010000027.1:20375-37424 GCF_042885235.1 Paenibacillus sp. NPDC058071 | reverse complement strand
ATTGGTTACATGACCCCACATCTGTGTGAAAAACGTTACTACGAGCAGCACCAGGTTGCATAATGAGCGTGTCTACTTTCTTGACAGAGGTACATTTCGCCTCTGTAAGACGATTTTTCGTCTTACAGCCCTACTTGAGCGCACTTTTCGCCTCTGTAAGACGCTTTTCCGGCTTACAGCTCTGCACGAGCGCATTTTTCGCCTCTGTAAGACGGTTTTCCGACTTACAGCCCTGCTTGAGCGCACTTTTCGCCACTGTAAGACGGTTTTTCCGGCTTACAGCTCGATGCGACTGCACTTTCCACCTCTGCGCGTCCCTTTAACTCGCCCTATCCGTCCACTTAAAGACGACTAGCTCTGCCTAATTCAGCGGCATCCCACGAAAGCAAAAGAGCAAAGCCCCGTACGGAGCTTTGCTCTTCACCTTTTTCGGTTACAGTGCGCTTCCGCCGTATAGGAAACGATGCTCCCAATGCGTTCCGGCGATGCTGTTCGTTCTCACGCCTCCGCTTTCCTTGGAGTACGTATGCAGCACTTGCCCGTTGCCGAGATAGATGCCGACGTGATTGATCGTGGCCATCGCTTTGTTCACCCCGGAATACGAGGATGCGCCTGTCCCTCTGTAGCTCATAAAGAACATAAGATCTCCGCGCTTCAGCTGCTTCCAGTCGGTTACGACGCCGCCTTTGTTTTTGACATGCTGCCCTTGTCCCCGCGAATCAGCCGGAAGCTTCAATCCCACACCGTCCATAAAAGCTTGGCGAACGAAATCGGAGCAGTCAAACGTTGCCGTCGTATTCCTATCCGAGCCGAATTCATATGGCGTACCTAAATACTTCATACCGGCCGCAATGACTTTTTCAACAGAAGCAGTAGAAGGCGTTGTCGCCCCTCCGTTCGATCCGCCTCCAGTGTTGCCATTGCCGCTACCGCTGCCGTTGCTCCCTCCCCCGGTGCTTCCGCCACCGCCAGGCGGTACCGTACCGCTTACGGATATGTACTGGCTTTGCGAGCTAACAAAACCGGTTTGCCCTGCCGCGTCACGCACTTCATACCAGTAGCTGTTAGGCTGCGATAGAACAGTGACCTGCTCGTTCTGTTTCAGAAAACGGATAGAGGCTGCGGAAGCGGATGGAGCCGTCCGGAAATTGACCGATGCTTTAATCGTAGCCTGCGTGCCAGACGAGCTGTTTGTTCCTCCGTTCGAGCCTCCGTTTCCTGTATTGCCGTTTAAGGCGATATATTGAGATTGCGAACTGACATAACCGACCTGTCCGCTCGCGTCCTGCACTTGATACCAGTAGCTGTTTGGTTGCGATAAAACGGTAACCTGTTCATTTTTCTTCAAAAAACGAATTTGCGAAGCGGACGCCGAAGGACTTGTCCGAAAATTGACCGATGCTTTAATGGTGGCTGTTGTTGGAGCGTTACTGAATGCAACCGATTGTGCCGCATAAGCAGCCGGGACCGACAACGCTGTCGCGCCCGCCAGCAGCGATGCGGCAACCGTAACCGAAAGCATCCGTTTTTTCATCTTGTTGTTCATGTTCTACGCCTCCCTTGAAATAGCTGGCTTCACGCCGCTTTTCTCATTGTAGGTTTGGGAAAGGCGTACAAGCATCGTCCATAGTGCCCAAATGGCTTTTTCGTGCATGTAGGCACAAGGAATTAGTCGAATTCCAAATCCGTCCAGCAAAAAGAGCGCCCTCCGCAGAAGGCGCCCGCAATCCGATGAACCGTGAAACCGTTGGTAACGCTCGCTTTCCAGCAAAACACCAACCGACTGAAAAGTTTGCCAAGTGCCCGCTAGCCGTATTAAGCCTTTTGTACCAATTGACGGTAATTACTTTCCCAATTGGTAACATTTACACCTAGCTTTCAGGCTCCCGAATAGCGGGTTCATGCGGCTCCACGTGAACGTGTACGCTCATAATATTCGGCTTTTTCTCCATCTTTTTCTCGATTTCATCGCTAATGCGATGGCTCTCAATCAAGGAAAGCTCAGGGTCGACCTGCACGATAACGTCGATTAATACATTGCTGCCGTGCACTCTTGCTTTAATATCCTTGATCGCTTTGACGCCGCTCGTCTTCTCGATCGTCGTTCGTAGCGTGGACAGCTCATTGGCATCAAAACCGTCCGTCAAAGCGTGAGTCGCACTGTAAAAAATGCTCCAAGCCGTTTTGCATATAATAAGGCCGACGGCAATAGCGGCAACCGGATCCAGCCATGGCAATCCGAATTGGGCGCCGATGATGCCGATAGCCGCGCCGATACTGACCAGCGCATCCGACAAATTGTCTTTGGCCGCCGCGAGCAGCGCTTGGTTGTTGATTCTTTTGGCAAGCCTTCGATTATAGGCATACACAGCGAACATACAGACAGCCGCGAATAGAGCGACCCAAGCGGACGTCAGCGACGGAACGCCTTTTTCCTCAGCAAAAAGGGAACGCACCGCGCCGATGAGTACCTGCAATCCGACCGTTGCCATAATAAAAGAAGCGATAAGCGCTGCAATCGTCTCCGCGCGGAAATGTCCGTAGGGATGATCTTTATCCGGCGGTTTTTGCGAAATGCGCAAGCCGATAAGCACGGAAACCGACGCCACGATATCGGTCAGGTTGTTGAAGCCGTCCGCCACGAGCGCGCCCGAAGCAAACCAATAGCCGGCAATCAGCTTCAACGCCGATAAAATCAAGTATGCGACTATGCTTACCCATGCGCCCTTCTCGCCCTGCTTGATCTCCTCATACTGGTTCAGTGTCGTTCCCTCGCTTTCTCTTCTCTCCTCATTATCGCTATCATAACTGGCAAATGTTGTGTGGGTCTAGAGAAACAGTGTTGACCGACGTCGTGCATTTGTGCGCATATGCAACATTCCGACAGGTTGTAGTAAGTAACTCTCGCCACCGTGGCGCAACCACCTTACAACGCACGCTGGAGACTGAGTTCCTGCCCCGAGACGCAGGATATATTGCAAAAAAGTCGAGCGAAAACAAAAAGCCGCAAGACAGACACTATCTAAAGTGTCCATCTTGCGGCGGTTCATTCTTTGTTGTTTTTAATGAACCGGATCTTCTTTGCCGTTCACTAGCGGCAAGGAAGGATCGGCTGTCCATTCCGTTAGCGAGCCGTCATAGACGGCCACCTCTTTACCAAGCTTCGCAAGCACAAGTGCGTTCCATGTCGCGGCGATGCCGCCGCCGCAATACGTAATCACTTTTTTGCCTTCGTCTAATACGCCGACTGGTTCCAGTCTCTCCCGCAATACATCATCGCTTTGCAATAAGTTCGTGCCAGGCTCAAGATGCGTCGCAATAAATAAGTTGATACTGGTCGGGATATGTCCGTTTCTTTCATACGTGTCTGACTCGCCGTTGTAGCTGGCCGGGGACAAGCTGTCGACGATAATAGCCGACTCGTCCTCGATCGCTGCTTTCACTTCTTCTTTCGTCGCCAGCAGCTCAGGACGGCGTACCCGATCGAATATGGCAGGCGGATAAGAGCCAGGCGCATCTGTTACCGGACGGCCTTCGCCTGTCCATTTCGCCAGTCCGCCTTCTAGCACCGCAACTTGATCATAACCGGATAAACGGAGCAGCCACCATAGACGCGAAGCCCATGAGCTTGGGCCGGTTCCTTGATCGTACACGACCACATACGTTTCTTCGGCGCCTACGCCCAGCCCGCCGATCTTCTCGGAGAAATAGTTTTGAGTCGGAACCGTAAACGGATACTTGCCGTCCGGGTCGGACAACTCCTTATAAATATCAGCGAAAACCGCGCCCGGGATGTGGCTTTGATCGTATGCTTCCCGGCCCGACCAAATTTTGTAGTAACCGCCCTCAGGCGGGATTTGTAAAAAAGTTGTCGCATCCAGCAATCGCAAATTCGGATCTTCCAAACGCTCTGCCAGCCAGGCAGTATCGACAGTTAACGGTAAATGACTCATAGCTAATTACCTCCTCGAATCTTTCTGTGTTGAGTAATATACGATATATCCTATCGGAAATCAAGGTTTTTTGTTTGGCTCAGTCGAAGGCGCTCAGTCGAAGGCGCTCAGTCGAAGGCGCTCAGTCGAAGGCGCTCAGTCGAAGGCGCTCAGTCGAAGGCGCTCAGTCGAAGGCGCTCATCACTAAAAAAAGTCGAACGGGAAGTTCCCGTTCGACTTTTTATCAATCGCTATAAAGTTATACCGCGTACATACGTTCACGCAGCGCTTTAACTTCATCGCTTTCAAGGTATTCGTCATACGTCATCATTCGGTCGATCAAGCCATTCGGCGTAATTTCCATTACCCGATTGGCGATCGTTTGCACGAACTGATGGTCATGCGAAGTGAATAGTATGGTGCAATCGGTATCGATCAAACCGTTGTTAAGCGCCGTAATGGATTCGAGATCCAAGTGGTTGGTTGGTTCGTCGAGAATGAACGTATTCGAGCCGCTGAGCATGATTTTGGACAGCATGCAGCGGACCTTCTCGCCCCCGGACAGCACGCTAGCTTTCTTCATACCGTCGTCGCCGGCGAACAGCATTCTTCCAAGGAAGCCGCGAATGAACGTTTCGTCTGGGTCCTTCGAATACTGGCGCAGCCATTCGACCAACGTAAGCTCAACGCCGTCAAAATATGGCGAGTTGTCTTTCGGGAAGTACCCTTGCGTTGTGGTTACGCCCCATTGGAACGAGCCCGAGTCCGCCTCCAGCTCGCCCATCAGCAACTGGAACAATACCGTGTTCGCCAGACCGTTCGGGCCGACAAACGCGATTTTATCGCCTTTGTTAATCGTGACCGTCAAGTTGTCGATCACTTTCTCGCCGTCGATCGTCTTCGTCAGGCCTTCGACAAGCAGCAGCGATTTGCCGGCTTCGCGTTCGCCTTTGAATTGGATAAACGGATATTTGCGGTTGGAAGGACGAATGTCGTCCAGCGTAATTTTATCGAGCAGCTTCTTACGGGAAGTCGCCTGCTTCGATTTCGATTTGTTAGCGCTGAAGCGTTGAATGAACGCTTGCAGCTCTTTAATTTTATCTTCTTTCTTCTTGTTCTCGCCGCGCTGCAATTGCAACGCCAATTGGCTCGACTCGTACCAGAAGTCGTAGTTGCCTACATACATTTGGATTTTGCCGAAATCGATGTCCGCAATATGCGTACATACGGTGTTCAGGAAGTGACGATCGTGACTCACGACGACAACGGTGCCTTCAAATTTCGAAAGGAAATCTTCCAGCCAGCGGATCGATTCGATGTCCAAATGGTTGGTAGGCTCATCGAGGAGCAAAATGTTCGGCTCGCCGAACAAAGCTTGCGCCAGCAATACGCGAACCTTCTCGTTGCCGCCCAGCTCCGACATCTTCTTGTCGTGCATATCCGGCGTAATGCCCAAACCGTTCAGCATTTCAGCGGCTTCCGACTCCGCTTCCCAGCCGTTCATCTCGGCGAATTCCGCTTCCAGTTCGCCTGCGCGCATGCCGTCTTCGTCGGTGAAGTCCGCTTTCGCATAAAGCGTGTCCTTCTCCTTCATGACATCATAGAGCTTCTTATGGCCCATAATGACCGTTTCCAATACGGCGAATTCATCGTACTCGTAATGGTTCTGCTTCAATACAGCGAGACGTTCGCCCGGCGTAATATGAACATCGCCGTTCGTCTGTTCGACCTCGCCGGACATTATTTTCAGAAACGTCGACTTGCCGGCGCCGTTTGCGCCGATCAGGCCGTAGCAGTTGCCTGGCGTAAATTTAATATTCACATCTTCAAAAAGTGCGCGCTTCCCGTAACGAAGCGTTATGCCACTTGTACTGATCATTGTTCGCAACCCGTCCTTCTCTTCCATACTCAATATCTCGAACCATTATAACACAGTCTGAACCGGAAACGAACGCTCTAATCGCCATTTTGGGCGAAAAGCGTCCTTTATTTGGCTTAAAAACGAAATCAGTGCTTGACTATAAACGAGAGGTAAAGCTATGGGGCAAAGGCTTACACCGACCGCCTCCAATGCCCGTTTCCTTTATTTTATGGGAATTTAAGTATAAATCACAATTAAAGATGATCCATAACAGCTCACCAGAATCCCCAGTCTCTTCGCGACTCTCCCTTTTTCGGTCAAGCAATACTTCCATCCCCAAACCGCTCTCGCAGATTGACCATTTTACATAAAACCAGCTTTCTCCTCCGCTTCCGCCGCGATCAGCCTTTTAACTCGCCGCTCTCCGCGAAGCACCGCCCATGCGCTGGACGCATACAGCAGCGCGCTCAGATAGAAGAGTGCATTAATCGTTAGCCAGTCGATCAAGAAGCCGCCCGCAATGACCGCGAAGCCTGAGGCGAGCGTCGTCCAGAAATGATAGTTGCCGATGGCAGCTCCCCGCTGGCCGGCCTCCGTGTTATCGGCGAGCAGCTGCCGCTCGCCCATTTTTTGCATGGCGCTGCACACGCCCATCAGAAGCTGCAAAACGAGCACCCATGTATAGCTCATCACCCATGGAAAGACCAGCATCGCCGCCGTCATTCCTGCCGCGCTCAGCAGCAGCATCCGCTTACTATGCTGGTCCAGCCTCGGCCCCAGCCACTGCGATACGGCAGCGGAGCTAATCGTAAATACGGCAAAAGCGAGGCCGTATTTCGTGAAGCTGTTGCCGATATTTTTAAGAAACAATAAATAATAAGGATAAATCATCCCGGACGCCAGCGTTACTATGCTTTGCGACCGAATAAGCCACTCCAGCTTCATCAGCTCTGCTCTCCTTCCTCATCCAATTGCGCGCCGTACTTCGCATAAAAATAGTTGCCGAACAGCTCTTGCGGATCATATTTACGCTTGGCAGCGAAAAATGCCTCATGCCGCGGGTAGACGCTCTGAAATTGCTGCACGCTCGGATAATCAGCATACGGCAAATAGTATGATCCTTCATGCGCAATCACTTCGTCGATAATGGACTGAACCGACTCTCGCATCTCCGCTTGCTCCTGCTTGTTCAGCCCTGCATGAAACAAGCAGACAAGCGCGAACATATCCTCTTTCGCATAAGAAAGGACCGCCTCTTCGTCATGCTTAACATAACGCACTGTGACATTGAGCAAATTCATATCACGCTGCTTCACGATCGTGTCAAAAGCTTTTACAAACGAGCCGAATTGGTCGATCGGGATAAAATACTCCTGCAGCAGATCATTGCTCCCCGGCTCGCTGTACGACATAAATTTCCATGCCGCCCGCATTGCGTTGTTGCGGCTGATGAGCTCGCCCGATTCCTCGGTGAAAAAAGCCGTTTGCAGCTTCCACAGCAGCGACTTGCCGAAATCCGTTTTCCGATTCAACTGAAACAGCAGCTTGCCGCCCGTCGTCCAAGGCTCGCTTTTCGTCAAACGATTATAATCGCTCAGTTCCTCATCGGCCGCCAGCTTATAGCTCTTCGCAAACATGTCGCCCATTCCACCATCCGGCGCGACGGAAATGCGTGCGATATGCATCCGGACATCCGGGCTCGCCAGTACTTCCTGCCGGAAATAAGCCGCATACTCCTCCGTCTTCATCGTTACAGTTTCCGTCTCGTAGACTTCATCCTCCGTCAACGACAGCGTTACATCGAGGATAATGCCGAACAGTCCGTATCCGCCTAGCGCGAGCGGGAACAGCTCCGCATTCTCCGTACGACTGACGGGCATGATCGTTCCGTCGGCGAGCAGCAGCCGGAACGACTCGACGCTGCCGATCATCGAGCCGTTGCGAGTGTCACGTCCATGCGCATTCACGCTAATCGATCCGCCTATGGTAAATGTATTTTGTGATTGCATTGTTTTGACGGATAAGCCAAGCGGATTGACGGCATTTTGAATATCCTCCCATGTCGCTCCGGCCTGAGCCGTCACGGTCCGTCTCTCCGCGTCGATGCTTAGAATCCGATTGAACGAGGTCATATCCACAACGATGCCGTCTTTATAATAGGTATGACCGCCTTGGCTGTGCCGCTGTCCGGCGATCGATACCGTAAGTCCGCGTTCGTTCGCTTCATTGATCAATTCGACGAGCTGCGCTTCCTCTTTGCCCGAAACGACCCGCTCAACTTTCACGGGATGCAGTCTGCTATAATCGGTCACTAAATACGGATCTTGATCGGGAGCCGCAGCTCGTACATAACTGAATAAACACAGCCCGATCAACACAAGCAGCGCGATGGCCTTCTTCATTCTTCCTGCCCCCTCCATGGAAGATGTTAACAGAAAAACGGCAGTGCAGAAAGGATTTCTGCACTGCCGTTCCACTTTTTATAGCTCTTTTTCATTAGTTCCAGCTAAGCTTCACTTCATTGCCGGTTTTCGACGATTCGTAAATCGCATCCAAAATGCGCATATTCGTATATCCGGACAAAGCAGGCGCAATCGGCTCTTTGCCGTGAATGACGCAATCGACAAAATGACTGCTTAGCAGCACGCGGTCGTCCTCAACGACTTGCGGCTCGATAGCCGTCGTCACAACCTCGTTGTCTTTGTGGGTAACGAAGGTTCCACTGCTGCCGACGATGGAAATGCCGCCTTTTGTCCCAATCAAGTGGATGAAAGGCTCATCGCTAATAGCCGCGGAATGGGCGGCCCAGCTCACGTCAAGCGCCAGCGTCCCGCCGTTGTCCAGCTTAATCAGCGCAGAAGCCAAGTCCTCTACATCGTAATACCCTTCCCAGTTCGGCGTGCCCCAATTGCCGATGCCTTCCTTGTTCGGACCGAACTCGGCGTAGGTAGAGCCGTATACGGAAACGGGCTTAGGATTGCCTATCAAATATAAGCTCAAATCGAGCATATGAACGCCGATATCGATCAATGGACCACCGCCCGATTGATCCTTGCGGGTAAACCAGGAGCCCCAGCCCGGAATGCCCTTTTTCCGCATCCACCCGGTTTTTACATTGTAAATGGTTCCAAGATCGCCTTGATCAATCATCGCTTTCACGGCAAGGCTAAGTCCTTGCCAACGCATTTGATGCGCCATCATCAGCACTTTGCCGGAAGCTTGCACAGCTTCGGTAATGGCGAGCGCAGAAGCGGAGTCAATAGCCATCGGCTTCTCCAGCAGCACATGCTTGCCTTGCTTCAGCGCTTCAATCGCAAGCGGCGCGTGAAACTGGTTTGGCACGGCAACGATTACCGCGTCCAGCGTCGGGTCTTCCAGCAGTGCTTGCGGCGTTTCGTGAACGGTTGGAATTTGATGCTCTTCCGCGCGTTGCTGCGCCATTGGCAGGTAAGCGTCTGTGATAGCGACGATATTCGCCGTGTCCAGCTTGGCGAAGGTGTTCAGGTGGACATTGCCGATCGCTCCTGCGCCGATAATGCCGATTCGGATAGGTTGGCTCATTGTAGGTGCTCCTTCTGCTAGTGGTTTGCTGTCATACTATCAGTATAGCTCCGCAGCTCGTCCAGCGTCATTCACCGAATTTGGCATGCTCTTGTTCTCGTTTGTTATTTTCCGGACAATCGCCATGTCTCTCCATGCGGGAGCACGACAATGCGCTCCGTTCCGATCTCCCGTTTCACCCGCTCCGCTTCCAGCCGGTCTAGCGCCTCGCGCGGCGTATCGTCAGCCAGCTTAAAAGAACCGTAATGCATCGGCACAAACCATTCCGCCCCCGTATCGGCGAACGCTTGCAGCGCTTCCTCTGGGGTTACATGCTGCGGCCCCATAAACCATTCCGGCTCGTATGCGCCGATCGGCATAAGCGCGACATCAATCGCGAAGCGGCGTCCAATCTCGCTAAAGCCGCCAAAGTACCCGCTGTCTCCGGCAAAATAGATCGTCGGGGCGGAAGATACGACTGGCCGTTTCACACTGCCCCTGCTTTCCTCGGCATAGACGTCGGTCGTCTGTCTCACGGCTGTTGCGGACCGCTCGGCCGCCGCCGCTTCAAGCGCATACGGCTCAATCACCCAGCCGCCCCAGTGGGAACGGTTCGTGTCGAGCAGTGTGCGCCTCGTCCAATGCTGCGAAGGGACGAACGAGAACTTCAAGCCGTGTATCGTTGTCGATTCCCACCACTCCAGCTCCATAACCTCCGTAAATCCTTTAGTCAGGAGCTTCGAGCGCAGTCCGGCCGGAACGAGCAGTCGCTTCCGACCTGGCAGCCGGCGAAGCGAGGACATATGCAAGTGATCGTAATGGGAATGCGAAATTAAAACAATATCGATAGGCGGCAGGCTCTCGATGGGGATACCCGGCGGAGCCAGTCTTTTCTGAAAAGCCATCTGTCCGGCCCATACCGGGTCGGTCACGATATTCAGTCCGCCCAATTGGATAAGAAAAGTGGAATGGCCGATCCAAGTGACGGACGGCTTTCGAGCCGTAACATTCCGATGAAGGTAATCGACGTCCGGCTTCGCGCACGGAACCTGGTAGGAGTAATCCTTCTCTCTCAGCTTTCGCGAGCGTTCTTGACGCCACCTTTTGAATTGCTTCAAAGAATTATGCTGTCGAATCGGATCGATGTTGGCGAATTTGCGCTGCTTCAAGCTGCTATCCCTCACTTTCGGTATCGGTTCCCTGTCTTTTTTAAAGATACCAACTTCGGAAGGCGTAAGCAAATGACCTTGCGGCCTAACCTGCGCGTCCTTAGTAAGGAAGGAAGACTGACACCGTTTGGCCCATACGTTATAATAAAAAAAAGGAAATGAAGCGGAACAACAGATTTCCTGATTCGCTTCCTTTTCCCTATTCGTGTACACTGTTCTTATGAGCCGGCGCAAGCGCTAGCGCCCTTAACGCCCGGTTCACACAGCCATTTATATATATCGGGAGGTATTGAACGAGCGATGAAGCTATTGTCGATCGAACCGACGCCAAGCCCTAATTCCATGAAGCTTAACGTCGACGAGCCGCTTCCACGCGGCTTGCAGCAATCCTATACGAAGAAAGAAGCCGAATCGGCGCCTGAACCGCTTCGTTCCCTTCTTGCCATAGAGGGCGTGCGGAGCGTATTCCGCACGGCCGATTTCATCGCCCTCGACCGCATCGCGTCAGCCGATTGGGCGCGCGTGCTGGCGGATGCCAGAACGCTGCTGTCTGGCGACGGTGGCGACGCCGCGCAGGCGGCGGTTCCGGAAGCGGAAAGCTTCGGGGAAGCGCATGTATTCGTGCAAGTATTCCGCGGCATTCCGATGCAGGTGCGGGTAAAGGCGGGCGACCGCGAGGTCCGCTCCGCGCTGCCGCCGAAATTCGGCGAGTCGGTATCGGAAGCAGCCGGCGCTTCGATGATCCGGGAGAGAATGCTTGAGGATCTCGGTATCCGCTATGGCGAACTGGAGGATATTGCAGTCGAGATCGTGAAGGAGTTGGAAGCTGCCTATACGGAAGAGCGTCTTCGCGGCTTGATTGAAGCGGCAAAAGCGCTCGGACCGGGCGAAGAATCTGCTCCGCCGGCAAGACCGGCGCCGCTTTCCGGCGAGGAAATCGCCGAGCGGCTGGAATCGCCGGACTGGCAAGTCCGATACGCCGCGTTGGAGCGGATCGGCTCTGCCGAGCCGGAGCTGCTGCCGGCGCTTGCGAAGGCGCTGCGGGACGACAACATGTCCGTGCGCAGGCTTGCCGTCGTATACCTCGGCGATCTGAAGGATACGCCGGAGGCCATGCCTCATATGATCGAGGCACTGCGGGATAAATCGGCACCGGTTCGCCGGACAGCCGGCGACACCTTGTCCGACTGGGGCAACCCGGCGGCAATCGGGCCGATGATCGAGTCGCTTCGCGACGCGAACAAGCTTGTCCGCTGGCGCGCTGCCCGTTTCCTCTACGAAATCGGCGATGAAACCGCTATTGACGCGCTTCGCGTCGCGTCGCAGGATTCCGAATTCGAGATCCAGCTGCAAGCGCAAATGGCGCTTGAGCGAATCGAGCGCGGCGAAGAAGCCGCTGGCTCGGTGTGGCAGCAAATGACTGCTGCCCGCAGTCAAAGCCAAAATCAAGCCAAGTCCTAAAAACAGCCAACAGGCCGTCTCCCGCATCCGCGGCATAAGAGACGGCCTGTTTTGTGTAGCTCCAAATTCTATCGTTATGGAACGTACTTCAGCTTCAGAGTGACCAATACCGAGCCGTCGCTTGCATAGGGCTCGTAGCTGGCGGAATAGCCGGCTGGAATACCTGTTTTCTCAACCGCCTTTTGCAAATCGTCAGCCAGCTTTTCGCCCTTCAGATAGCGAAATTGCAGCTCGGGCGTCTGCTTGCTCAGTTCTGTCCGAAGCAGCCTAAACAGCTTCTCTCCGTCACGAACCGTATGCTTATCTTCAAGCCAATGCAGCCCCAGCTGCTTTTTCAGCTCCGCATAATGTGAGGAGTCGGCCTCTCCGCTTTCCGCCAGCAAAGTCAATTCATCCGCATAAGAAGTTTGGGCCGGCGGATATACTTTTACCCATTGATGGTCCGCTCGCAATTCGTCATCGGTTTTTAAATAATAACGGTAGCTTCTTTTCTCTTTGCCGGATGTTTTGGCGTTGTCCGCTGCAATGGGATCGTCCCATGTGAGATCGAGATGATACCATTTGCCGTCCAGCTCCACCATATTCCACGCATGATCGCCGGTCTTCACCGTTCCTTCAGCGATGCGAACGTTAATGCCGGACTGCTTTAACATTTTATATCCGAGCAGCGAATATCCCTGGCAGACGGCGTAGCCGGTCGCCAACGCCTCATAAGCCGTATAATGCGATAAAGTCTGATCGTACTCCAGCCGATCGACAATCCAGTCGTGGATCACCTTCACTTTTTGATGATCATTCATGCCCGGTGTAATGAGCTGGCCCAGCGCCTCCGTTATGAGGCGATCGACCTCCGCCGTCTGCTCGGGCGTCTCCCGGTATCTCGCCTCCATTTTGACAACTGAATTGTCTCCATGGCTTCGAACCGTATATAGATAGGAATCGAGAATATATGCCGTATAGTCGTCTTGCGCCAGTGAGCTGCGGATCGTCCCTTGAAGGCTCCCATTCAGATCCTCTTTGTTGCCCGAGTAATAGAGCGTAAAGCGCTCGTTCCGCTCTTGAAATTGACCCGCCATTGCATTCTCCAACTGCTTGAGCGAGGTCGAATGGCTCCCGTTCGATTCCGCAGTAACAGGAAACAGATCAAACTTCATTTCCAAAACAGCCGTCACGGCCAGAATCGCGGCAAGTACGATGAGCTTCCCTGCATGTTTGCGCATAAGAGCCTCCTTTTCCATTTCGATCAAGCAATCGCTGCTCCCCTGCCCTGCAACGCCAATAACGAGGTATGGACGGAGACAAGAAAAAGCGGGTTCAAGCCTATTTTATCGTACAAACTCCAATCTCCATAGGCCTATTTCCGAAGAGACGGTCGATAATTTGATACCGATACCGATATTGATCCATTCCGGCAGTATCCATCCTGTCCAATTTGTGGGCATGATATAATTAGGTGTAGTAACAGTATTCCAGATTATAGCGAAGTGAGGGAGCCTCGTGCCACATTCGATCGGACAATTAACCGGTATTAACAGATATATTGTAAAATCAATGGCCGGAGAACCGCTTGAGCAATGTAAAGTCGAACACTACGGCTTGTACGGCGACCGGAGCCATGCGTTTGTCGACGAGAACGAAAGCGGCTGGGAACGCTATATTACGGCAAGAGAAGTGCCTTCTCTGCTCGGCTATGAAGCCCATTTTGAAGATTCCGGGGACAACACGGCTGGGAACGTTTTTCCGCCCGTTCGCATCACGTCCCGGGAAAACGGCCAAAGCTTCGAATGGGACATGCATTTGCTTCAACAGCTGCAGGGCCAATCAAGACGGCCGATGTCGCTTCTGCGCTGCACGCCTTCCGATGATTTGCTTGCCGTGGACGCCAAAGCCGTCTTAATCGTAACTGACCGTACCTTGAAGAAGCTATCTGAAAAGCTGGGAAGGCCGATCGACCCTAGACGCTTTCGAGCCAACTTTATTGTCGCGCTGTCAGACGACCGTTTCGAAGAGGAACAACGGCTTCTCGGAAAACGGCTGCGAATCGGCGGCGCTGAAATGCTCGTGGATGAGGAATGTGAACGTTGCTCGCTAATAACGCTGGATCCCGACAATTTCGCAAGAGATAAAACCGTTTTGCGGACCGTGCACGAAGCTTTTCGCCTGCGTTTTGGCGTGTATGCCTCGATCGCTCAACCTGGGCTCGTTAAAACCGGCGATTCCGTATGGCTGCTGGATGAATAATGGTGCTTGAATATCGCGCTCGGCCCATGATAAAATGTAGAACGAACGTTCAGTATTATTGATGGTCCGGTTCGAAGGGACCGCTCGCCAAGCATTTCGATTAAAATCAGGAGTTGGAGCTGTTTTGAACAAGAAGCAAGAACAAAGCGACCAAACCAAGAAACGAGTTGCCGAAGCTGCTAGAGCTTTATTCGTGCAAAAAGGGTACAAAGCAACGTCGATCGAAGATATCGTTGCGGCTACTGGAGGCAGCAAAGGCAATATTTATTACCATTTCAAGAGCAAGGAAGGACTCTTTCTTCATCTCATGGAAGAATGGGACCGCGAATGGGAACAATGCTGGCTTCAGAAAAAACGAAATTATAGGACGACAGTTGAGAAAATGTACGGCTTAGCCGAATTGCTTGTGCTCGAGGACTTGAACCATCCTTTATCGAAAGCAGCCGACGAGTTTTTTAACAATGAAGAGATGACGACCGAAGTGAAGGCGCTGGCCGGCGAAATGATGAATAGACATATTCAATTCAACGAACAATTAATTCAGGAAGGGATCGACGGCGGTGAATTCCGCACAGACCAAGCTTCCGAACTTGCCATTGTACTGGAAGGATTATTTATCGGATTGAGCAAAATGTCCCGCGTGCTCCCGCCGGAATCGGCGATCCGTCTTTACAGAGCCGCTATTCATACGTTTCTGAACGGCATTGTCCGTTCTTCGCCTTAACAAGCGCCTGCCTGCTGGCCTAAAGCGTCAGCTATTTTTATTGCAATAATGTGGAACGAACGTTCAGTATACATCTGGAGGATAACTTCATCATGAGTTTGCTATTTAAGAACAGAAGCGCGATCCTGCTTCTTATGATTAACATTTTTCTCGTTTTTACCGCTATTGGACTTATCGTTCCTGTCATGCCCGCTTATATGAATATGCTTCATATTAACGGGACGACCGTCGGCTTGCTTGTCGCCGCTTTCTCGCTGACGCAGCTGCTGCTGTCGCCGCTGGCGGGCCGGTTGTCGGATACGTACGGCCGCAAACAGATGATTATCATCGGCATGGTCATCTTCACCCTTTCGGAGCTTGTGTTTGGCCTCGCCAACTCGGCTATTCCGCTTTTTATAGGGCGTATGCTCGGTGGTGTGGGCGCCGCTCTCATTATGCCCGCCGTCATGGCTTATACAGCTGACGTAACGTCAATGGAGGAAAGAGGCAAAGGAATGGGCTTTATTAACGCCGCCATTTCGACCGGCTTCATCATCGGACCGGGAATCGGCGGCTTCTTGGCCGAATATGGTATACGCGTCCCATTCTACGCGGCAGCTGTCGCAGGCGCGTTTGCCGCCGTGATTACGGCCTTCATCCTGCCCGCTTCCAAGCCAGCGGCTTCGTCCGTTGCATCCGCAGTTGAGACGAAAAAAGAAGGATTGGCCAAGCAGTTGCTGTACTCTTACCGCCAGCCTTATTTTTTGAGCCTCATTATCGTCTGCGTCTCTGCTTTCGGTTTAGCTAACTATGAGACGGTTTACGGATTGTTCGTCGATCACAAATTCGGCTTTACGACCAAAGACATCGCCTTTATTATTACGTTCGGCTCCATTGCGGGCGCGGTTGTTCAAGCGACGATCTTTGGCTGGATTCTCAATAAATTCGGTGAAAAAAACGTTATCGCCTTATGTCTGCTCTTCTCCGGCTTGTTCATCTTCCTGACGCTGTTCGCAGAAGGCTATTGGGTGATCGTCACCGTGACCTTTATCGTCTTTTTGGCCATCGATATTCTGCGTCCCGCCATTGGTACGCAAATGTCTCGCATGGCTAACGAGCAGCAGGGTTATGTAGCTGGACTTAATTCCGCATTTACAAGTCTCGGCAATATTGCCGGACCGATTGTAGCAGGCTTCCTGTTCGATATCGATATCAATTTCCCTTACATGGCAGCAGCCGCCATTCTTATTCTTAGCTTCTTCTTAGCCGTTGCAGTAGGACGGAGAGATTCAAGAAAAGCGGCGGGCAACATCCGCTAATGAGAAAAAGTGCATGCAAGCGTACAAGAGACATTCAAACGGAAAGCCGTTTGGATGTCTCTTTTTCCATTTTGTTTACAACCTGTTCAGCATTTGATAGGATGGGAATATATGTTCTGTTCCGGAGGGGATCGTACTGAAATTAGAAAATGAGCAAGACATCATTCAGCTCGTAAAGGAAGACGAATGGATGATGGACATTTTGCATGCCGCTAAGTCTTTGAAGCTTCCCGACTGGTGGGTTTGCGCCGGTTTTGTCCGTTCTAAACTATGGGACACGCTCCACGGTTTCACCGAAAGAACGCCCTTGCCTGATATTGATGTTATTTATTTCGATCAAAACAATCTTGAAGAGGAAACAGAAAAACAGCTGGAGCAAAAGCTTAAAGCTATGAATCCCCATATTCCTTGGTCCGTTAAAAATGAAGCCAGAATGCATCTCGCTAACAACATACCGCCCTATTCTTCGTCAGTCGACGCGATTTCCAAATTCCCTGAAACCGCAACGGCGCTGGGTCTCGCATTGGATTCGCAAAATAACATTGTGCTGACTGCTCCATGCGGCATTGAAGACGTGCTGCATTTTGTTTTGAAGCCGACGCCTTATTTTGCGGAGACGAAAGAAAGGGCGATCATTTATGAGAACCGCATCGCCAAGAAAAATTGGAAGAGCGTTTGGAGCAAGCTGGAGGTTTATTCCGGCCATCCAAGCTAAAATGGAAAGCCAGCGATCTGTGAGACCGGTCGCTGGCTTTTGGTGTATTTTTACTTGATTCGAAAGACGGTGCGTTTTTTCTCTCGGCGCTTTGGCAACTTGGTTCTT
>NZ_JBHVSK010000027.1:0-20278 GCF_042885235.1 Paenibacillus sp. NPDC058071 | reverse complement strand
CTTTGGCTCTTTGGCTCTTTGGCTCTTTGGCTCTTTGGCTCTTTGGCTCTTTGGCTCTTTGGCTCTTTGGCTCTTTGGCTCTTTGGCTCTTTGGCTCTTTGGCTCGCGCATCTCCCTGAGCTAGGCTATAGTGAGTCTCATGTTCACACTCCGCTTGATATCGCCTAGTCCGCTAACAATTTGAGCGGCTTCTCCGCCGGTCCTTCAATGACTTCGCCTGTTATGCTAAAACGCGAGCCATGACACGGGCAATCCCAAGTGCGGTCTCCGCTGTTCCATTCGGTCTCGCAGCCCATATGCGTGCAAGTCGTGTCCACTAAGTAGAGCTTGCCATCCTCATCCCGATATGCGCCTGCCCGCTTGCCGTTCACATTAACGGCGCAACCCTCGTCCTTCCCAACTTCGTCCGGCGTCTTGCGCACCAGCTCCAGCTTGCCCGCAATCAAATGCTTGGCGACATCGAGATTTTCTTTGACCAGCGCTCCCGCAGCTGCCATGGTGACAGGCCGCTGCGGGCTGAATAGATCGGCGTACGCATTGTCGCGTTCCATTATTAGATCACGAATTAGCATAGCCGCGGCGGTCCCTGTCGTCATGCCCCATTTTCGGAAACCCGTAGCCGTGTAAATGCGGCTGGCGCCGGAGGTCAAGGGGCCGATGTAAGGCAATTCGTCGTCCGTTATCAAATCTTGCGCCGACCAACGATATGCGATTTGCTCCGGCTCGAAATACTTATCTGCGAAATGTTCAAGTTCCTCGTAATGTTGTATCGTGCATTGGCCCTGACCGGTTTTATGACTTTGTCCGCCGATCAGCAGCAGTTCCTTGCCGTCCGCCGTTTGCGCTGACCGGAGGGATCGCTTCGGCTCCTCGGCGCTCAGGAACATCCCGCCCGGATACTTGGCTTTCGAGTGGATGCCGAGCACATAGGAACGCTCTGCATGCAGCCGAGCGAAATAGAGACCTAGCGCCTCGTAGAATGGAAAATGCGTACACGAGACGACATACTTGCAGGCGATGACAGGTCCGCCAAGTGTTTTTACTTTGTGAACGGCACCCTGCTCAACGTCAACGGCCGTCGTATTCTCGTATACGACTCCTCCGGCTTCAATGAACCGCTTGAGCAGCGACCGCAAGTAACGAACCGGATGGAACTGCGCCTGCCGGTGCATTGCAATTGCCGCTTTATGAGGGATTGGAAGCGGGATACTGTCTGCATATGAACCCGGAATGCCTAATTTTTCATAGGCCGCCAACTCTCGCTCCAGCTTCTCTTTATAATCTACGGAGTTGGTATAAATGTAAGCGTCCTGTTCTTCATAGGCGCAATCGATGTCGTATTCGCCGATTTTCTGCTTGATGAAAGCTGCCGCGTCGGCCGCCGCCCTATAATAAAGGCCCGCTTTTTCCACTCCTGAGCTTTGAATAAGTTGATCGTAGAACAAGTCGTGCTGAGCCGTGATTTTCGCCGTCGTATGTCCGGTCGTGCCATGCAGCACTCGCCCTGCTTCGACCAACGCCACTCGCAAGCCTTCCTTGGCGAGCAGGTAAGCGGTTGTAATGCCGGCAATACCTCCCCCTACTACGGCTGCATCGACCTCAATATCGTGTGCAAGCGATTCGTATGCCGGAAGGTCCGACGCTGCCAGCCAGAGGGATTCCGGGTACTGGGGGAGTGAATGGTTTATCGTCATTTTGTTGCTCCTTCATTCCAATATACCGGTAGAATACCCCATTATGGCGCTGTCGCATCCATGGCTTTTCGTTAAATATGGCCTATTTGCAAAGGACGGATGTTTTGTGGCCCGATCTGTGGTACGATTCCTTTTATAACGATAGAGGAAGTGAATATTTTTGATACAAATTACTGTGCCCGATCCGGAAGTAACGATTGTCAAACAGGAAGACCCGCAAATGAGTCATATTTACGGCTTTACCGATTTTCATCTGATTCCGCGCGATAAGGGCGGCATCTTTATGTTTTATAATGAGCAGGACGAGCTGCTGTTCGTCGGCAAAGCCCGGAAGCTGCGTCCAAGAATTAAGAAGCATTTCGAAGACTCCGTCTCCGTTATGAAAGCGAAGCGCGACGAGGTGTTCAAAATCGAGGTTTGCGTCGTTGAGGATGCTGTCGAACGCGAAATCTACGAAACGTTTATTATTAACAGGCGAAGAGCCCGTTACAATATGGATAAGGTTTATTACAAGTAATACACAAAAGGGAGCTCCTCGGTTGAACGAGGGCTCCCTTTTGAATTCTAGCGAGAATAGTCTAATGATCAGAATTTCGGCTCGTTACCGAAATCAGCGCTTGACTGCAAAGGAGAGGGCAAATACTGCGGGTCAGAGGGTTCCTCAGATCGCGTTAAAGCCCGAGTCCAGTCCTTTATTTGATGCAGGTTTGCGGCAGGAATCGGGCTTTAAATGCTTAAATGCTTAAATGCGAATACTATCGTTTCTCCAGCATCGCCCGTTTCTCTGACCCTCTGCTGCCCTCTCCTTTCGCGGGCCCTTGTCATATTAGCTGTACGCATTTATTCCTATTCCCTCAAATCTAATAATAAAAAGGAAATAAACTGAAGTTGCCGTTAATTTTAAGTACCCTCCCACCACCACTTAGATTCAGGCCGCTATCAATAACTGCCTTTTTGCATTTATTTCCTCCTGTTTGAATAGAAAATTAAGGAATAACTGCTTTTTTGCAGTTATTTCTGGCGCCCTCCCCCCCTTTGCATTCATGCCGGGGTAAATAACTGCTTTTTTGCAGTTATTCTCTCCGTTCCGTCTGATTAAGGAGAAATAACTGCTTTTTTGCAGTTATTCCTTCTCAAAACCAAAATCAGCGCTTGACTGCAAGAAAGGGCAAACGTTGCGGGGCAGAGGGTTCTGCTGAATCGCCGTTTCAGCACCCTTCAACACTTACGTTCAGGCTACAGTAAATAACTGCCTTTACTCATTTATTCATCGATAAAGTGAGTTGAAAATAGGTCATATGCAATTCTTACTTTCCAAATGCAGAATAAAATCAGCTGCAGCAAACGGCTCAAGCGATCGCTCGGCTTTAACTATAATTGCGCCCGTAATTCGACCGCCATGCGTGTAGTAGACACTCGCACCTCCCCACCGTGCGCTGAGACTCAAACCGCCGCCGTTGAAAACGGAAGGATCGTCCAAAAATTTGAAAGCGCTCCCTTGTTTGTAATGTAAATGTAACACTCCGCTCAGCTTCGCTTCATCTTGCTCTCCTATAATGAACCCATGACCCCCCTTTATTATATATTCTCTCTTGCGCCTGCGGCTTAGTGCCGCAGGCATCTCTTTTTTTATTGAGAGATAAGTAGATTCGGTCGCACTATTCTCAAGCTCTTACTTTCACCAGTTAGAACGTGCTCTTAAACGTAAAACATAAAACGCCAAATAAAAAAGGCTCCGCGCATGCAGAGCCTTTTGTCATATTGAGAGAATACAAGCAGAGTTGGTTTCTGTATCAACGGCGGAGACGTGTTACAAATGCTCGCGAAGAAACGGAAGAACGTTCCGCCAAAACGCTTCGTCCTGCTGAGACGCGCTATGTCCTGTCGCGTTCACGAACAGCGTCTGAATGCGCCCGGGTGGTAGCTCGCGCTCAAGTCGGCGCAAATCGTTGGCGGGGATAAAGTCGTCACCCGTCGAATGGATCGACAGCACCGGTGTCCGGCCTTCTGCAGCATTGCCGGCATATCGCTCCAGCGCATCGGGAACATTCGAGAGACGAGCCTCCGATCGCGATATGCGGGCGCGTCTCAGCCAAATAGCCGGAATCAAGTAGCCTAGCGGGAAGAACGGAAGCCCCTTCTTCTTCAACTGCGAGTCTACCATCGTCTCGAAGGTAACCGGCATCGAATCAGTGACGATAGCTTTTACTTTAAGCCCCTTCTGCAAGGCGAGAACGGAACCAACCCCGCCAAGCGAATGACCTAATACCGCAATTTGCTCGGGATCAACACGAGACAGCTTTCTAGCCGCCGCAACGGCTGCCAGCAAATCGTCGCGAAACATGAACGCGGTTGGCGCTTTTACAGAATCACTTTCTCCATGGCTTCTAGCATCGTACATAAAGACGGAAAATCCCGCCTTATAGAGCGGTTTCGCATAACGAAGCACCCGCGAGCGGTTTGAGCCCCATCCGTGCGCGATAATGACTGTCGGCAGCTTGCCGCCCGCTTCCGCCGCCAATCCATCGGCTCCTTCTATAAACCAGCCCGCCAGCTCTGACTCACCGCTGCGGAAGCGGATACGCTCCCAACGAACGGCGTCTTCCGGTTCTTCCGTAATCGCAACGAGACGGGGGCGCTGGGTTTTCGCCCCAATCCGCCAGACGCCTCCCGCCAACATGCCGACGGCTGCAATAGCCGCAAGGCTCCAGCCTGCCGCAGCTGCTATCATTCGCATCTCCCTCTTCTTCTACAAGCTCCGTACCGCATCGACGAATTGCTTCGCCCGCTCGGTTACCTGCTCGAATTTGCCTTCCCGAATCCAGTCCAGATTAACCAGCTTACTGCCCATGCCGACCGCATTTGCACCTGCGGCGAAATATTCAGAAATGTTATCCAAGTCAACGCCGCCTGTCGCCATCATCGGAATGCTGTCCAACGGTCCGCGCAGCTCCTTCAAATACTTCGTACCTAAAGTTCCCATAGGGAATATTTTGACGGCATCCGCTCCTGCTTTCCAAGCGCGCACGATTTCCGTCGGGGTCATGACGCCCGGCCATACCGACACGCCCTTTTCTCGGCCGTAATAGACGACCTCCTCGTCCAAGTTCGGCGAGATAATAAATTGCGCACCGGCCGCAACCGCCTCTTTGGCCATGCCAATATCGAGCACAGTACCCGCCCCAACGGCAGCTTCCTCGCCGAATAAGCCTCGCCAGCCGTCGATCATACCGAGCGCTCCTGGCGTATTCATCGTGATCTCCATCAGCTTAATGCCGCCGTCGATCAGCGCCCGTCCGGCTTGATTAGCGTGCCGTTCCTCCACACCGCGCAAAATCGCAACAATTTTATGCTCCAACAGCAGGTCCAACATCGTACTCATCGAATATCCAGACTCCTTTAATATGGCGGCCTATTCCTCCGAATCGCCGCTCCAGTAATCGCGCAATATGCGTAAAAATAAGTTTGGAAACGCCAGCTCAGCCATATCCTCCGGTTCTATCCAGCGATAACGCGATCCGTCCGTAGAATCGTCAGGCTCGTACGACGCAGCGCTCTCAGCAGCAAGAAACGCTGGAATGGATCGGTCTTCCTGGTTGGAACCGGAAATCGCCTCGATTGCCGCAGGATCGCCTAGATCGGCGGCAATAACCCGCATCTTCCAATGAATGTGGCTGAAAACATGGTCCGTGTCCATCAACCATGACTTCGGACGAATCAAAAGGCCCGTCTCTTCTTCGACCGCTCGCGTCAGCAGCTCA
Organism: Paenibacillus sp. NPDC058071; assembly: GCF_042885235.1. Taxonomy (NCBI): domain Bacteria; kingdom Bacillati; phylum Bacillota; class Bacilli; order Caryophanales; family Paenibacillaceae; genus Paenibacillus; species Paenibacillus sp. NPDC058071. The sequence goes on along the minus strand of NZ_JBHVSK010000027.1, from coordinate 14,823 downwards.
CCAAGCTCCGCGCTTTCCTCGGGATCGATTGCGGATACGGCCAACCGCTCCTGCTCCTTCGTCAACAGCACATGCGGCAGCTCCCACATTTGCGCCAGCAGGCCGGTTTCTGGACGCTGGCGGACGAGTACTTTTCCAGCATTGCCGCCCGTTCCGGCGACGATGACCGCGGCCCTCATCTCTGGGCGCGGCGGTTTGGCTTTCGTTTTGATCGGCAGTTCATGTTCTCTGCCCGCAATACGGCCCGCGCAATGCTCCATGACCGGGCAAGGCAAACAGCTTGGCGATTTCGGCGTACAGACGAGCGCGCCAAGCTCCATCAACCCTTGATTGAAATCGCCGGCGGCGCCTTCCGGAATAAGCGAGGCGGCCAGCTTCTCAATGCCGACGCGCGTCGCCGGTTTCGCGATATCTTCCTCCAGGCAGAAATACCGCGACAAAACGCGCATCACATTGCCGTCTACTGCCGGCTCCGGCCGATTGAAGGCGATGCTCATAATCGCTCCGCTCGTATAGGGGCCGACACCCTTCAAACCCGCTACGGCCGTCTTGTCATCAGGCACTTCTCCTCCGTACAGCTCCATAACCATACGCGCGCCTGCTTGCAAGTTCCTCGCCCGCGAATAGTAGCCTAGACCTTCCCAGCACTTCAGAACTTCCGGCTCGGGAGCTTCCGCAAGCGCACGAACCGTTGGAAAACGGTCCATAAACCGTTCATAATAGGGTATAACCGTGTCCACCCGCGTTTGCTGAAGCATAATTTCCGATACCCAGATGCGGTACGGATCTCGGTTGGCCCGCCAGGGCAATACCCTTTTATGCTTCCTGTACCATGCGAGCAGCTCACGGCTGAAATAGCTCTTTGCCTCTTCCATCATCAATCCTGTCCTTTCCCGGCATGCGCCAGTTGTCGCTCGCCTATCTCGAAGGCGTGCATAATGCGTCGATACTGCATCGGCGTAATCCCCGTCTCCCTCTTGAACAGACGAGATAGATAGTGGTTCAGCATGCCTACCTTACGCGCAACATCGGCAATCGGCATCCATGTCCCGGACAAAAGCCGCTTCGCTTCATCCAGCCGGCGCTGCGTCACATATTGAATGGGCGAGCAGCCCATTAAGCTTTTAAATGAAGTAATAAAGTAATTCGGGTGCAAAAAGGTTACCTTGGCCAGCTCCTCGACCTGAATATTGCGATGCAGATTGGAGTCGATGTACAAAAGCACGTCGTTCCATTTATCAGTATCAGGCATCAATAGGCCAATTTGATCCTCTTGTATGCCGGCTTGAAGATATCGTTCCATCAGTTCGAGCAGCATCGCTTGCACGCCTAATATTCCGGTCGGCGATGCCGAATGAAACGATGCAATCAGCTTGCTAAACTGCTGGATAACGACGTTGTCGTCCTCTATCTCGATGTACAAGGGCAGCGACAAAGAATGCATTAGAGGCTTCTCTCCTCCGCTTACTCGGTAATGGCACCAATAAGCGGATAGTGACTCGCTGCCTGTAACCGTATATTTCTGTCTGCCACCTGGCTGCAATAGATAGAGACGACCGGGAACGACATCATGAAGTTCTTTGTCGTCAATGGCCAAATGCGCCGTTCCTCTTGTTATATAACATAAACGGTAGTAATCCGCCTCATGTCTGCTCTCGCTGACTCCCGGAGCAATTTCGTGATAAGCGGCCATAATGACCTCAGCTTGATATTGCATGAATTGATGTTGTACAATACGTTCGTTTGTTGGTATCATTGTTGCTCCCATCTATGTTGAAGCTCGGCATCATATCTCATTCTATTATATCGATTTGCCGATGAAATTCATATGAAAATACGGCTGCTGTTTCATTTTGGCTAGTCAGCCTGCAGCTTGTTGAAGGGAAGGAATTCCATGATTAAACGATATGACCGCTCTCTGAAAACGAAACATTCGAAACTCGCCGGCCTGCTACTATGCGTAGGCGCAGTCACCGTACTGCTAGCCGGCTGCGGCGGCTCCAAGCCGACGAGTCATATGGACGCTCCTGCCAAAACAGCTGCCGTCTATAAAGCAAAATGCATCAACTGCCACGGCTCCGAGCTGCAAGGACGAATCGGCGCTCAAACGAACCTTCAGAAGGTAGGGGCTACACTAACTGAGGAAGATATAATCGCCAAAGTGAAAAACGGCTCCGGTGAAGGAGGCACAATGCCTGCATTCCAGGACAAGCTCTCTGACGAGGAAATCGCTCAGTTGGCCGCCTGGCTCGCTGGAAAAAAATAAAAGAAAGACGGGTCTATGAACGAGCAAAGCATCGGTGCTTTGCGGCATAGGCCCGCCTTTCTTTTAGACGTCCGTTCTTTCTGCAACCGCAACTGCGGAAGCAATGGTCCGATCATGCGTAATCGTAATGTGAATGCGCAGTGTGCCGGGATCGTAGCCCAGCTTCCGCAATGAGGCCTCTGATACTCGGCATTCCGGCTTGCCCAGCTTGTCGGGCAAAATCTCGATGTCGGCAAAACCGCACATCTCGCCGATTCCGCAGCCGAGCGCCTTGACGACCGCCTCCTTGGCTGCGAATCTTCCCGCCGCATATTGCGCAACGCGCTTGTCTCCGGCGCCTTCGATCCGTTCTCGTTCCCGGCCCGTCAATATCCGTTCGAGAAAGCGTCGGCCCGCTTTTCCCGCGACGATTGCCTGTACGCGATCCATATCGGTCACATCATGTCCGATTCCCACTATCACCCATTCCACCCGCCTTTATCTGTTGCCGACATTAGCAGAACCTTCTGCAGATGTCAATTATATTTAACAGTCCATCACGGACTTCACGCATGCGTCACCCAGAGTCTCCTTCTCATTGCAGCAGATCGCATTACGGCTTCATTAAAGCAACCGCATCGTCAAGCTCACGCAGAAATTGCTCCGGCTCAATTAGCCGGCCTAGCAGCCTCTGATGCGCTTCCATCACTTTCGCTTTATATTCGTCCGTACCCTTGTCATGCATCGGAGTTCCGCTTGACGAGGTAATCGAACCGAACAGATCGACCAGTTGCAGTTGAAGGGCCGATTCGTCGCCCGTCAAGTAATCTGTTATTTGCTGAGCGGGCATACCGGCCCCGTTCTGCCACACCTGCTTGGCCCAATGCTCCGGCTTGAAAAAATAACGCAGAAAAGCGACTGCCTCTTCCGGATGCGCCGAGTTTTTCGAAACGGAGTAGCCGCCGCCGAACCATGCCGCTACGTCCGTCGCCTTCGCATGGAGCGATATCGGATATGGAATCGCCGCCATTTGGTTGCGGACCTCTTCAGGAAAATTTTCATCCACAGACAGCCCTGCTTCCCAATTTCCCATCAAATACATCGCCGTCTGCCCCTGCCCGAACAAATTGCGGGACGTACCGTAGTCAGCCGCCATAAAACCTTCGGCAAGCGCATTATGGTGCGCGAAAGACTGCAAGTATTCGGCTGCCGCCAAAAAATCGGCATCGTCCGAAAATACGCCCTGTCCGCTTAGAACACGATCCATTTTATTAAAATCGCCGGAACGCCGCTGCGCCGCATATTCAAACCAAATCGGCAGCGACCAGCCCTCCAGCGCATTCGTCGTTATCGGATTGATGCCTTTGTTTTTGAGCTGAATAGCCGCCTCCAGCAGCTCCTCCTCGGTTTCGGGCACCTTTACGCCATTATCGGCAAATAGCTTTTTATTGTAATAGAGGATGAGAAAGTCCGCGCTCCGCGGCATGCCGTACACTTTGCCGTTCTGCATAAATCCGTCCATCGCTCCGGGAACAAACCCGCTTCCGGCGAACTCAGGCGCATTCAGCTCCAGCAGCAGATCATGGTCGATCAAAGGTTTGATAAATGAGGCTTGGCCCCATGTTTGAATGATATCAGGGACCGTCTCGGTAGATGCGTACACCTTCATTTTTGCTTTATACGGCTCGTCTTGCAGCGCCTCCACCTCGATCTTTACATTCGGATTTTCCGCCATGTAATCGTCGATAAGCTGCTGTTCAACTTTTCCGATACCGTTCGTGCGGTCGGCAAGCGCGGTGAAAAACTTCAGCGTAATTTGTCCGCTTACAGCCGCCTTCGCCTTCTTCTCAGTATCCGTAGAGGGCGAATCGAGGCGCTGCTGTTCCCGCCCGCCGCCGTTCGAGCAAGATACAGATGTATATACGGCTATCGATAAAAGCAGCCAAACGAACGTTTTCTTCATCGTATCCCTCCGCCGCTATCCATTAAACAGGCGTTCTCCTGATGATTGACGCTTCCCGTTCGCTTTCCTGTCCTTCTTTCATTATAGCGGACGCGCCCCAACCTCAAAACGATGCATACTACAGATTTCATTCCATTTTTCTCAAGAAAAAGCTCGAAAACGAAATCAGCGCTGGACTTCCTATGAGAGGAAAGCTGCGGGTCAGAGGGTTCTTACGATCGCCATTAAATAAAAAAGAGAGGCCGCCCTTTATGAGGGACAGCCTCCGTATACCATCGTCAATCGATTTAATTCTCTCTTTAAGAGTTCAATCCTTTAAGCAAATTGTAGACAGCCTGGGCAGTTTCAACTCTCGTAGCATGGGCTTGAGGCGAGAACACGCCGCCCGTCTGCCCCTGCATGATGCCAAGCTCAACCGCCAGACCTAAATCGGTCCTTGCCCAAGCCGAGATTTGTTCCTGATCCCGGAATGCGTCAAGACTATCGCCGTCAACCGCTTGTTGACCCTGCACATATTGATAGGCGCGAACGAGCAGCACAGCCATCTGTTCTCTCGTAATCTTCTCGTTTGGTCCGAAGGCTGAATGACTTAATCCTTTGATCAGTCCGGCTTCATAAGCGGCTTTAATGTCTTTTGCATACCAGGCTCCATCGCTCACATCGGAGAAGGTATTCCCCGCCGCACCCGGCTGAATGCCGAGCGCTCTGACAACCAGCGCCACGAACTCCGCTCGGGTCGTTTCGCCGTTCGGGTTATACTTCGTATCCGTAACGCCGGTGACAATCCGTTTGGCGGCAAGCACCTTCAAGGTCCGGTATGCCCAGTGCGACGATGGGACGTCTTCGAACGATTTATCGTACTCTTTCATAGCAAACTTGCCGAATGCCGAATGGTCGGACGCAATAGATTTTCCGTCAGTGCTCAGCTTCCCGCCGACATATTTCCATTCTTTAGAGGCTTCATCGTACACGTATACGCCAGCCAGCTCGCTATCTTTAATAGTCCCGTCAATCGGCAGGCTTACCGTTATCGGTTTTGAAGCCGGGCTTGCTTTTCGTTCCGTTCCGTTCTTATCGATCAGCACAAATGCGATGTCATAACCGCCGCTGCCGTCAGCTGTTAGTTTAATAATAACATTCGAGTCTGCGGCGGAGCCTTGCGCTTGATTCGCCAGCTGTTGAATAACGGCCGCCGGTATCGTCACGGAAGCTTCTCCGACGCGGACTTGCAGATCAGCGGCCAGCGATTGAGCGGCATTCGCCGGAATAACCGCTTCCGTCTTCCCGGCTCCGAGCGTCACAACGGCTTTCCCGTTGGTTCCCTTCAAATCCGATGCACTTATGAGCTGCTGCTGCGCCAAGAGCGGCTTCGTCGTTGCCGTCGGTGTCGGCGTTGGCGCCGATGGACCGGACGGACCCGATGGACCCGATGGACTCGTCGGCGACGGGGTCGCCGTCGGTACCGGGGTTGCCGTTGGTGCTGGCGTCGCCGTCGGCGATGGCGTTGCTGTCGGTTCTGGTGTTGCTGTTGGTTCTGGTGTTGCTGTCGGCGATGGCGTTGCTGTCGGTTCTGGTGTTGCTGTCGGTTCTGGTGTTGCTGTCGGCGATGGCGTTGCTGTCGGTTCTGGTGTTGCTGTCGGCGATGGCGTAGGCGTAGGTTCCGCATCGCCAGACTGTCCGCTGATGGCTACCGCAAGCTCGCCGCTAACTCCCGAACCGTCATTCGCGGTTGCAATTACTTTGACAACTCCGTCGGCGAAGGCAGTCAATAAACCGTCTGCACCGATCGTCGCTTTATCCGTGGCCGTCCCGTCTTCATCCGTCACAGTCCAAGCAACGGTTGCATCCTCCGCATTGGCAGGCGCAACAGCCGCCGTCATTTGCAGCGTACCGCCTTTCGTCGCAATAGTCGTTGCATTGCCCGCTCCGCTAACGGTAATCGAAGCGACAGGTACATTCTGATTGGACAGTGCGATCGTCAATTCACCTTTCACGCCGGACCCGTCCGTCGCCGCAGCTATCGCTTTAACCGTCCCGTTCTTTTGCGCGGTCAACAAGCCGTCTGCGCTAATGAATGCTTTATCGGTTGAAGTGCCGTCTTCATTTGATACAGACCAGGTAACATTTTTCGCATCTGCGTCTTCCGGCTGTATCGCCGCGCTCAGTTGCAGCTGGCCGCCAAGCGACGTAATCTCGCTTGCTCCGCCCGCTCCGGTTACCGTGATGCCTGTTACCCAATTTTGACCGCTAATTGTAATTGCTTTGCTGCCGGTAACAGCCGAACCGTCCAAGGCCGAAGCCGTTACCTTCACTACGCCGTTCTTCGCTGCGGTCAACAAACCGTCCGCGCTGATTGTCGCCTTATCCGTTGGTGTATCGTCATCGTTCGCAACGGACCAGACAACCGCCGTATTGTCTGCGTAAGCAGGTGTGACGTTCGCCGCCATTTGCAGCTTGCCGTTCTTCGTCGTAATCGCTTCGGCGCCTTGCACCCCGCTCACCTGTATGCTCGATACGGGGATTGCTACCGATGCGTCACGGTACACGCTGATTTCATGAATCGACCACCAGCCGGTCATTGCAGCGGTCAGCTCGATTTTCACATAACGGGCCGTCTGGTCCGGGAGCTCCGTTACAATGAGAGGTCCCTTCGCCGTCCGATTTTGGACGACTGGCGTTCCCCAGGTTTGGCCGTCATCCGAAACAGAAATCGAATAGGCCGGAGCGTAGTCGTTGTTGCTGCCCGTCGAATCCATCACGATTTTATTGAAGAACTGTTCGTTCTTCATGTCGATAACGATCCAGTGGCCCGGCACCCCGAACGTGCCCGACGACCAGCGGCTCGATATATTGCCATCCAGCAGCTTGTAGCCGTCTGAATTCGAAGGATTGGACGTCGCCGTCCACCCGCTCCGGTCGAGCGGCGCTTCTTTATCTGTATACAAGCTGAACTCGTTAATGCCCCACCAAGAAGTAATACCCGCTGGAACCTCCGTCAGCTCCACTTTAATATATTGAGCAGTTACTTGCGGGAAGTCCGCCGTATACGTTGATACATTGCCGCTCACCGTACGATTTGCATCCGTACCAACAGCAACTGGCGTTCCCCAATCGACGCCGTCGTTCGAGACGGACACAGCATAGCCTCGAGCATAATCGTTTCCGCTCGACTGGAATACGGCTCTGCCGAATTTTTTGGCTTCGCCCAAATTAACGACGAAGTTCATTCCGGCTGCCATCGCTCTGCCGCTGCCCCAGTTATTGGCGGTATTCCCGTCGATGATCCGAAGCGAATTCTCGCCGTCTGCGCCGTTATTATCGGACGCCGTTACCGACCAGCCGTATTTGCTGAGCTCAGTCCACAATTTTAACGTCCTAGCACTTGCAGGAGCGCTAGGGGAAGACTGGTTGCCGAAGGCATCCTTCGCAACGACTGTATATACATAATCCGTTTCCGGCTTCAAGCCTTTATCCGAGTAGGAGGTCAGTCCGGTTGAAGCGATTTTGACCCCATTCCGGTAAATCTCGTATGCCTCGACGCCGACATTATCGGTGGACGCCGTCCATGTCAAATTAATTTGCTCGCCGGAAACCGCCGTCGCCGTCAAGTTAGACGGTACGGTCGGAGGCGTTGTGTCGCCGCCTGCATAATGCGTCATCGTCCGCGTCATCGGGTCGTGGGAAACGACGCTTCCTCCGGTCCCGTTAACGATATGGGTAATGCCGCTGCCCTCGATGCCGCTGAGAAAGACCGTCGTAATGGAATGAAGCTTGACGCCTTCGGTCTTCGGCACCTCCACCGCATTGTGCAGTTTAACGGGTCCGGCCGTGAAATTGGAGTAAATGCCGAGCCCCCACGCTTCATGGCTGGTTACATGGTCGGCTACTTTGTAAGAGGCATACCCGTTGACCGTTCCGTCATGGCTCATCCATCTTTCCTGTGTCGGCGGATCGTATGGAATTTCGGTCTGATAGAAATAGACTCTGCCGCCGTTGCCGTTCCACAGCGTCTGGTACTCCTCGTGATGCTCGTTAAATAAACCGTAAATCGTTACATCATCGCCATTCACGATAAGCCCGTTTTTGCTGACATTGCTGTCCCATTCCGCGCCGTCGCCATGATCGGCCCGCCAAATCCAGAAATGGTCGCCGATGACGTTGTTGCTATTGATGATCAGACATACGTCCGTCGTACCGGCATCCATTCCTCCGACCCGGAAGAACAGATCGGACAGCAGGATCGGATTGGAGGAATGATCCGCTTCATTTTTGCCGTCCCCAACCTCCAGCAATACGTCCGACTTGATTAAAGGAGCCTCAAACATAAGGCCGGAGATACTAATGCCCTCCTCGTCGGCAACCTTCATCGCCGTTTTCCCTGTATCCGTCTCAATCGTGGCGAGGCCGAGGCCCAGCACGACCGTATTCGGCCGATTGATCGTAATCGTATCGTCCAAGTGATAAACACCCGGGGTTAAAATGAGGTTTTTGCCGTTATTCAGCTGTTCGTTCAGCTCGGCTGCGGTCACGCCCGGCTGCGCGATGTAAAACTCGGTCTCGACGTCCAGCGAAGCGCCCGGCGTGGGGCCGTTCGCCCAGCTTACCCCTTTGCGGTCCAACTGCAGCGAGGGCACGAATACTTTGTAGCGGGAGCCGTCTAGGTACAAGTACGGCTTTTCCTTAATAACCGGCGTCTGATCGATAACGGTAATGGCCGGCGTAGGAAATGTGTTTGCCGGCGGATTCTTATCCCCGACCAGCACCATATTCCATAGCGAACCATCCCATTTGGCATAATCATTGTTGCGGGAGAAAAACTGCTGCTGCGAGCCTGGAATGATGTTCGAATCGACTTTCGAGTCGGCAATGAAGCCTCCGCTCGCCCATCCGGCGTTCCAATTCGGATCGAAGTCGAACAGCAGCAGCGACTTCGTCTTCGCGTGAATGCGGCGCATCGGAGCCGCTTGAGATACGGCAAAGAATGCATCCTTCGTCGGGTCCCCGTAGCTCAGATTTTCAATTGATCGCCAAAAATTGAGCGTTGCATTGGCGTTATGCCACTTGGCGTCCACATTGACCGTGTTTAGAAAAACATCGTCCGGGTTTTGGCCGAGTCCGGCCAGCTGCGTATAAAAGCCGAACTTTGCATTTACGCCATTGTAGCTTCCCGGCTTGAACAACAGTGCATACCGTTCCGTTCCGAATTGATTAGCCTCCTGCTGGGTAAATACCGCATTGACGTCCTGCTGAATTTTCGCGTTGTCCATCGACGGGTCGAACACATAGACGTTCGGTCCGAAAATGCTGTTCGTCGCCCCGCTGGCCGAAGGCGGCACGGCCGCTTGGGATACGCTCGGATAGACGGGAAATAAGCTGAGAGCAATTGCCGCCGCGCTGACTAGCGATAACCATCTTTTAATTCTCATCCTCTACCTCCTAAATTTGGGGGTCACATTTCGATAGCCTCTTAGGAAGAAGCCGAAATACAAATTTAGTATATAGAGGGGGCTCGGACGAAAATAGGCGCCATTTTTATGATCGGGTGCCTCATTTTTTAAATAATAAAAAGCGCTCGCTCGAAACGGAATAGATTTGCTATACTGGCTTTATCTACCCTATATGAGCAGAGGCGAGCCTTCTATGACCACCCTTTTCTCGCATTTCCGCAATTTGCCGTTGCAGCGAAAACTGCTTATTTCTATGATCCCCCTGCTGCTCGTCACCGTCGGCATCACGGGGCTCTACTCCTACCTCATCGCTTCGCGGGAAGTAATCGAAAAAACGCGCCAGTCTCAGCAAAATATCGCCATAAAGACGAGGGACCAGCTCGACTATTATGCGAACAACATGATCAGCTTCGCCAATTACAGCTTTCTCAACCCATCCATACAAGCGATGTCGCACAGCGACGAGCCCAAGCTCCGCGACCAAGCGCTAAAAACGCTGGTGCCTCTTATGGTTACCGGGGAATCCATCCAATCGCTGCTGTTATACCCCTTTCCCAAACAAGGCTCCGCAAGCCCGTTCGTCATTACCCACACCGGCATCGCAAGCGCAATTAGCTATGAGAAGTTCCAAGCAACAGGTTATTTCAAAAGATTTATAGCTTCTGGAGGCAAGCGGCAATGGGATTTGCTCGCACCGTCCGATCATGTACTTACGGGAGACTCTCACTACAAAATCATGCTCATACAGCCTTACAAAAACGTATACACCTACGAGCAGACCGGTTTGATTGTAGTCGGTATGGATGCCGATCGGCTCAGCCGCAAGCTGTATCACGATTCGGGCGATGACGTGCAATTTGTTACAGATGAAAATGGAACCGTTCTCGCCGCCTCCGAGCTCGAATGGATCGGCCAGCCGGTTACGCAGCTGCCCCTGCTGGCAGCGTCGGCCGGAGCTGGAGGCGAGCTCCGGGCGGTAGTGGAGCTGGCCCCGGCCGACGGACTCCGTCTTTTAAAAGCAAATGATAAACTGATCGTCTCCGAGTCAGTCTCGGAGACGACGGGCTGGCATACCGTCGTCGTTCAGAAGCGCGCCCTGCTTCTCTCTGAATTGAATTACATTCGCTTCGTCACCTTCGGCATTATGCTTATTGTCAGCATCATTGCGATACTTCTCTTCTGGAAGATCGCCCGTTTCGTAACGAACCCAATGAAACAACTGATGCTATCCATGAAGGCGCTGCAGAACGGCGATTTTACGCAACGCGTAGAGCTCTCCGGCTACGACGAGATCGGGCTGCTCGGCCATCTCTACAACAAAATGGTCGTACGCATCAAGCTGCTGATCGACGATGTCTACGCCTCAGGCTTAAAGCAGCGTGAAGCCGAGCTCAAGGCGCTGCAGTCGCAGATCAATCCGCATTTTTTGTACAACACCTTGAATATGATTCATTGGAGTGCGGTTCGCAACAACGACCGGGAAATATCCGACATGGTCGTCTCCCTGTCGCAAGTGTTCCGGCTTAGCTTAAACAGCGGCAATCACGATATCGAATTGGCGCAGGAAATCGAGCTTGTGCGGCACTATTTGTTTCTCCAACAGAAACGGTATACGAATCGCCTTCATTTCGAGATCGAGACCAATGAGGCGTTGAAGCATTTTCAAATGCCAAAGCTGCTGCTCCAACCGCTTGTCGAGAATGCGATCGTGCATGCGATCGAATTGGCCGAGCATCCGGTCAATATTCATTTGCGAGCCTATACCGACAAGGATTGGATTGTCCTTGAAGTTGCCGACAACGGCCCCGGCATCCCGAAGGAGACGCTCGCCGAAATCCGGCAGGCGCTAGCCGCGCCGGCCGCCTCGCTTCGTTCATCCAGCAGCGGAGGTTCGGGAATGGCTTTATCCAATATTAAAGAACGTCTGTCCTTGTATTATGAGCAGTCGGCATTCGAGATCGAAAGCAAGGAAGGAATCGGAACGCGGGTGCAAATTCGAATTCGGCAAGGAGGGGCAAGAAATGGTGCTTAAAGTCGTAATTGCTGAGGATGAACAATCAGCTAGGGAAGGCTTAATCCGCTCCATCGACTGGCCGCTTTACGGTATGGAAATTTGCGGGGTGGCCGAGAACGGCCGGCAAGCGCTTGAGCTCATCAAACGTGATTCACCGGATTTGCTGCTGACGGATATTCGGATGCCCTACTTGAACGGCTTGGAGCTGATTCGGACCGCCAAAGCATTCGGCGCCTCCTTCCACAGCGTGCTTATAACCGGCTTCGATAAATTCGAATACGCGAGAGAAGCAATAGCACTTGGCGTTTCTGACTACATTTTGAAGCCGTTTATGCCGAATGACATTGTTCGGGTCATCATGGACGTCAAACAGAAGATGAAGGCGTCGGGACTTGCGTCTGCGCAGCCTACTGAGTTCAATCGCGCGTGGAGCCGCAACATTCATTTGCTGAAAAACCAGATTCTGTCGCAGTGGATTCGGCAGCCTCTGCTGCCTTTGGAGAACCGGGACTCGGCCATAAGCGAGGCGCAGCTTTCGCTTCGCCCAGAGCCAATTGAACTGGGGATCGTACGGATGGACGCCGAAATCGGCAGCGCAGCGGTCCCCGCCTCGATCAAGGATCTGGAGCTGATCCGTTATGCGGTGCAAAATATCGTCAACGAATCGCTGCTGCCTTTTTACGGCGGCTATGTCGAGGTGTTTCGCCATGAGGAGGATTTGCTGTGGATTGGCAACAGTCCGAGCACGGGAACCGCTCAGGACCGGGAGGCGATGATGAGAAACGTACAGCAGAATTTGGAGGACTATTTGAAGCTCAGCTTCAGCTTGTCGCTCAGCTCCCCGCATCGATCTGCGGATTTCGCCCAGCCTGCTTATCAACAATCGCTGGAGGCGATGAAAGGACGCTTTTATCGAGGCAAAGGCGGTATTTTTCTTCATTCGCAGGCGAGCGGTGAGCAGGACGCTTCTCTTTCCATATTGGACGACCTGTTCCTGCACCGTTGGGAAAAGGAGCTGATCATTTTTTTACGTCAGGAGTACTATGAGCACGCAGTCGATACGATACATTCAGGAATCCGTTATTTAAAAGATCAGCCCCGTTATACGCGATCGGAAGTCATCCTGCGCTTAACCGGCCTTGTGCTTGTGTTGCTCAAATTCAAGGAGGAGCACTTTCCTGAGCCTGCAGGAGCGTGCGCACAGGGGCAAGCTCACGAATCGGAGCAGCAGAGCAGAGAGAGCCGAAAGCAGGGGGAAGGGATCGACTGGATCGAGATCATCGCCAAGGCGGAAACGCTGGACGAATGCTCCGCGATCCTGCAACGCGTCGTACAACGTATCGTTATCGCCGCCTCCGGTCGCAAGGTGCTTCATCGCACAGTCCGAGCCGCAATCGAGTTTATTAAGGACAACTACAACACGAATGTTACGCTCGAGCTTGCCGCCAAAGAGACGTTCGTGAGCAATTCGTATTTAAGCTCTTTATTCAAGCAGGAGCTCGGCGTCAACTTTCTTGATTTTCTCCATCAGTACCGCGTAGAACGGGCAAAAGAGCTGCTGCGCAAAAACTATAAAATCTACGCCGTCTCCAAAATGATCGGCTACCATAATGAGCGTCATTTCAGCGCTACCTTTAAAAAATGGACGGGTTCCACTCCGCAGCAGTATCAGAAAAAGCACGAAAGAGTTTAATCGCGACAAGCTTATTTGTCTTTGTCATCAAAATGTAATATTGCGTTCAGCTTCGCTTCAGCTTGCGCGGTTAAAATAAACCCATGACCCCCCTTTATAAAATATATTTTGAAAAACGCCTGCGGAGCGGACCGCAGGCGTTTTTTTGTAAGCTGCTCCATCCTTTGGACTAACGGCAAGGAATATGAAAACATGATAGCGAATAAGAACAAGAGGTTATCACATATTCAAGGGGAGCATCGCATGAAGTTCAAAATTGTGACGGTTGTTGCGACGGCAGCAGTTCTAGTATTATCAGTTGCTGCAATCTGGTATCTCACGCCTAAACGTTATAACGCAACATTGGATGGGGTTTATTATCAATTAGGGGAAGAAGGCATTATTGAGAATGTAAAGCTGCATCTTAATGGAAAGTTGCGAAACCATATCAATGGCAAGAAATCATTTAAAGGTGTAGTCGATGTAAAAGGAGAAAAAGTCCCTCAGATTCCCAAGGATCAAGCTGAATTAATGCTGCATTATACAGGCGAAAATTTTGGTTCGATCGTATCGCCTTTTCGTGTTAATGACGACAGCGGAAGTATAGCCGCCGATATGTATTTCTATGGGGCTGCCTATATAAACGATGCATTCAGCCAATTCTCCATAGTTCTAACAAATGATAAGGACAAGCAATGGACGCCAACAGATGGATATATGATAACCGCTCCGGCACAAAATCGTGAAGAAGCCATTCAGATATCCCAAGCATTGATGAAAAAGTTTGGTACTGTCATCGGCGATTAATAAACCAAAATCAGTGCATGACTTCCTGCGAGAGGAGACGCTGCGGGTCAGAGGGTTCTTCCGATCGCCATTAAAGCCCGATTCCTTTATTTGATTGAGGTTTGCGGTAGGAATCTGGCTTTAAAAGCGAACACTGCCGTTTCTCCAGAATCCCTCTGCCCCTCCGCTTTTCTCTCCTTTACAGTCAAGCAAAGTCCTGGTCCATTCAATATATATGATTTTTCATATATATTTTTCCTGATATGGGTGATTCAATCGATTATATATGATTTTTCGTACATATTATTCTAGAATTGCGAAAATTCGTCGATTATATATGATTTTTTGACCATAATCGTCCAAAAATCCGATTTTCGTAAAATTATATATGATTGTTCATACTTATTCGGCTCAACACCGAAATCAATGCATGACTTCCCATGAGTGGAGACGCTGCGGGGCAGAAGGTTCTTCCGATCGCCATTAAAGCCTGATTCCTTTGTTTTTATTAATGGTTGCGGTGGGAATCTTGCTTTAAAAGCGAACACTATCGTTTCTCCAGAATCCCTCTGCCCCTTCGCTCCCTTCCCTTATACCATCATGGATCGGCTACACTTAGTTGGACAATAAAAATAAGGGCTTGTAGAATAGACCTATTATGCCAAGGAGCGGATCTCTACAATGCCAAAACAACAA
>NZ_JBHVSK010000026.1:0-70411 GCF_042885235.1 Paenibacillus sp. NPDC058071 | reverse complement strand
CCATGAGATGGAGGTTTATTTGTTATACCTGTTTTTCAGTATAGCAAATCTGAGGCATTTCAAAAAGCTACACTTGACATACCATTAGCTGGTTTCTGGTAAAGAACTATGATAACGATTGGTCTACTTGTGGTACTTTTGTTCAAGAATTACGGCTCAAAACCGAAATCAGTGCTTGAAGCGAGGGGAATCGCTGCGGGTCAGAGGGTTCTTCCGATCGCCATTAAAGCCTGGTTTCTCCAGAATCCCTCTGACCCTTCGCTACTCTCTTTTTCTCCGTCAAGAACTGATTTTAATGTAGAACTAGGATTACAACACAAATCTCTCAATCGCAACAGCAACACCATCATTATCATTTGAATCGGTTACGTGCGCTGCACAATTCTTTAGTTCAACTATTGCGTTTTCCATTGCGACCGGAAATCCGGACATTTGGAATAAGCCTAAATCGTTAAAATCATCTCCGAACACCATTACATTCTCCGATTTCACTCCAATTTCGCTTAACACCACTTGCACGGCTTGTTCCTTGGAGGCTGATTTAGGCATGATTTGGACCAATACTCCTTCATCAGTTGCAATTACGTTTACATGATCACCGAATTGCTCGCCTATATCCTTCCATGTGCTGCAGCCTAGAACTAATATTTTGGTCGGCGAGAGTGAACTGATATATTTTTCATCAACAACCTGGGGTTTCGGGTCATTCGGGCGGATACCTAATTGAGCGCAGTGGGAGTCAGGAACTGGTGTGCACGTATACCATGAATCATTAACTTCGTATGAGATGATCGATTGAGGTACTCGCGACTCGATGAATTTGCTTATCTGTTGGCTAATTTCTGTAGGGATACTAATATGCCGCTCATTTTGCTTAGATTTGCATGTAACTAAAGCACCGTTGTAATAAACCATGTAGTCTACGAAAGAGAACATCTTCAAAAAATGATTAACCGCTCTAGGCGGCCGTGCCGTAGCAATAATAATATGAATGCCAGAATCAAAACATCTTTTGACAGCCTGATAATTCCGAGGAGATATCGATTTATCGCTACCGAGCAAAGTTCCATCCAAGTCCAGTACAATGGCTTGAATACTAGGCATCTGCTTCCTCCCTATAATTGCTTTGATAGCTCTATGTCGGCATGCGCGTCTACAGCATAATTTGAATCGCCATGGACTCCTGTAATATTCACCAGACCAGCTTTAGTCCAGAATCTAAGCGCCGACCAATTCTTAAGTTGTACATTCGCTCGCACTTCACAATACCCTATCTGTTTCAGCTTACTGAATAACTCCTGTACCAGCTCAATCCCTAACCCCAGTCTCTGCTGGTCAGGATCGATAAATAGAAAGGTAATATAGACGCATTTGTCATTTGGATAGCCGTGATAAAGGAGAAGCAATCCGACAATTCGATTGTTAATAGTGGAATGTACAGCTTGTATTTTAAATTTATCCCTTTGTCCATTTGGAGGTAAATCACCTTCATTAAGACATCGATCAATATATTCAGGATCGAATTCGTGACCGTATTCTTGCATAAACTTACTTTTTTCATGCAATTCTTGCGCGGAGTGAATTTCATTAGGGGTTAAATCACCAATTAATAATCTTGCTGTAGACCACTCTGAATCTATGATATGCATCGCTAACTCTCCTCTATTTGATGAAATGTCCGGCAGATTACACCCATTCATTCAATTTTTATTGAAATGTATCATAAATTCTCATGAATTATATATTTGTAGACATATAGTTCTTTCCTTCAACAAAGCCAAGGCTTTCATACATCGGTCTCGCCATATCAGACGAATGCAGCAGTATTTTTTTAATTCCTTGTGCCTTCAAATCGTTGATTGCTTCACTAATAAGTTTGGATGATATACCCTGACGACGGTATTCTGGGACAGTAAAAACATTGGCCATGTAAGCAACCAATCCAGATGGATTTTCAAATCGTGGTGCTAATCGGCATATGCAGAAACATACGGTTGATACAGCTACTCCGTCAGCATCAGCAACCCATACAACGAGTGACTTGTCTAATAATGAGGATTCAAAGTAGCTAGTAAATGTTTCATCCATACTGCTGTTGTCCTCTTTACCTAGCAATATCTTACGGAATTTAATTAACTGTGGTATATCCGTTGGAATAGCTTTTCGAAACAGCATGATTAACTTCCTTCTCCCTGTAAATTAAGCTAAATTGGTAAAATAATACTACTTTATTCGCATTTATTTTGCTGCAATTGCCTACGGCCGACGGGGATCAATAATGGAATGCTCGGCGCCTTCGATGTAGGAATCGAAGGCTTCCACTCCATCCCGCAAAATCAGGGTGGCTTCTTGCGCAGTAACAGGTACCGCCCATATGACTTGGACAACCTCGTTGCCTATCTGAATCTCCTCCAGTTCTTCACTTTCTCCCCTCAATTCGTCAAGAAAAAAGGCTTTCGTCGACCAGTTTGCCGGAGCAAGCCCGCTCTCCTCCATCACTCTTGGTATCCGAGAATCACGGGATGTTTCAATATGATGCGCGATTAGATCGCATAGATACGAAAATATCCGATCGACGGACTCTCCACCTAAATCATATGTTAAAGCCATCATCCATTCCGTGCCTATCGGTTGACCATTTGAGCGGAGAGTGCTGGATAACCCGACGGTCGAGAATCTCGCCACATCGTTCTCACTCACTGCTGGGAAATAATAAATTTCTACGTTGACCGCTTTTTCAGGCTGCTTCAGGATAACCCTGTACTCTGGCATCGACCATTCTTGGATAAAGGCACCCAGAATGATAGTCCTTCGAATATCGAACGCCAGCTCTCCCTCTTTGCTTGATTCCGTGAACATGGCAAACACACTCCATCTTCTTCATGATCCGTTGGAAGATCACCCAATATAGTTTAGTACAGTGCTCCGATATCGCTTAACACTTTCTGCACAGATTGTCCCTAAAGTCTTATGAAATCGGTGCGCATCCTTTTGACATGAGCCATTCCTTCATAACAGCAAACGCCTGTTGCGCATCCTGTTCATAGAAGAGAGCCACCTCTTGCTGATAGGCATAATTCAATCGTACATAACCGCCTAGTTTCCGGTAGAACAGGAAGCAGGCATAGGCATTCTCAATGAAAAAATCTGGCGGAAATTCCGCTCGACATGCTCCGGCCAATTCGGGCAGTGAAAGCTGGTCCTGCGCTGGAGGCAAACGTAAAAAGAGATGACTTCGAGTGCCCATCCATGGTTCATAATAGACACCTACCTCTTGGCTGCTTCCATACACCTGACGGTATATTTCATCCAGCACCAAGGCGTATGCCTCTTCGTCTTCGTCCTCCTGCTCCCGTGCTTGAAGCGAAATCGCCTTTACCTGCTCCGCATGCCGAGGCAGCCAGAGGAGCCCCTCCGTCTGGGGATGTACCGCCAGAAAATCGCCGTCAACCGTCGTACCGATAGCGATACACTCGCCGATCTGCTGCTCAGTTATAGGGCTGTCTTCATCGTGTTCCCATAACCCGTACTCGGCAAAAGGTTTTAGCACCTCTGGATCAGGCAATTGAACATTCATCCACCCTCTGTAAGTCCCTTCGCCGAATCGACGCAAAAACCGTAAGTAGCCTGGCGGGTAAACAGCGGCACCTTCCTTCGCAAGCACTTGATTTTGGGCCTCTGACAGCCCCTTTGGCTGAGATACGATGTACATGGTTACTCCCCCGATTTGCTGATGATGTTAGTTAGAATCGTGCTTATTCGCTTCAAGCTATTTCATCACACTTATCAAATACCACATCAACCCATTTTGAGCCGTTAGAAATCCGTTTTTAATTATACGAGCTTATCACCCATTCACCTTTTTTATATACAAGCCAATATTCCGACTTAGCCTTCGCCTTATGTCTTTCCATGTTGTTATAAACATCGTCAAAGTCCATCATCTTTCCAATTACATTAAAGGGTATTTCTACACTGTTTCGAGATTTAATAATTCTATATAGATCAATTAATATTCCATCTTTAGCGAATAACGTTAGCTGCTCTACAATGTCTTGACTTAACGGCGATACATTCTTCCGATAAGACTTCACTCTATTTGAAACCAGACGTCCTAGCGCATCAATATATTGATTTTTGTCTTTATAAAAAATTTTGTTGAACCAGCCATCATCATGTGACAAATATACATATTTATTATTGAGTTTTTCAAAAAAAGGGCTTCCTAGTGGTTGCTTATAATGACCTAGATACAACAACTCTGCTTTTTCATGAGGTGTGAGATTATCAATGGTAATCAATTCATCAAAATCCACCCAACAAAAATCGCCATAAGAATATACATTTTCTTTATATAGATCATTTAGATTTTCTTTTCTTACAAATTCTAATCTTAGTCCATAATGAAAGTCCTCGCCTGTATATCCAGATTCAAGGAGCAAGATATTGTTTGGTTCAATGGTAAGACAATTGATAAAGTCAATAAATTCAATTCCCATTGATGTTACTGACTGTTCATTTTCGTTATAGATCATGTAAATGATATCTTTTGATTTCATCTGTAAACCTCCCGTAAGGGGCTTCCTAATTACCACTCATAAAAATTTTCCTCGATCAGCTCCTCGAATGAATCCGCTAATAATTTGATCTCCCCGTTATCGTGATAACAGATATAAACCTTGCCTGTCTGATTGATGATAATCGGATCACCGGATCCATCCATGGAAATGACATAACTGGTCCGTAAAACCTCTGCTAAGGGATGCTCCTTAAACTGCTCTCGGAACCCCAGCGTCAAATCGACAACCGTTTCATTTCCGAGACTAGATCCATTGGAGAAAGCATGTATCGCAAGACCTGCATATGCTCCTCCAAACGTTTTGATGAATTGTATGTAGTCCTCATGAAAGTTTACTTCCAGCCACTGCTGAGCCTTAACAATCTCCTCTTGGCTCACCGGAATGCCAACTAGCGTTCGATTATCTTCCCGATGAAGAAAAATCTTTAATCTCTCCATTAATGCATCATTCATGAGTAAATCTCATCCTAGTAGTACTGCAGCAAATTTGTCTATATATCGCATTCCCCGAGAAGCTGGAATCCTCTTTCCCGTTAATAATCCCATAGCCGATTAGTCCCTAACTTTCAACAAACTTTCGTTAGTATTTTTTTTTAATATAATCCGCAACATCATCGATTTCTGGAAATAAACTAGCCTTGTTAATAGAAAATCTCTGTAATTGCTCGAGAATTTCTGCTTTATTATCCACAATATAAACAAGCGTTTTACTTGAACTATCCATATATCTCAAAGTATTCAGTGCCTGAGAGTTATCTTCTGCCAAGCCGCAAAGTATAAAAGCACCATCTTGTTTTATTATTCGGTTATTTGCCTTTGGAGACAGAACAACAAAACAATTTAACAAATCCTCTTTTTTGACCTCATCTCTGAATGCAGGTTTCTCACTCTTAACTTCATGAAGCAAACGATCTATCTTTCTATTGAATTCCTGTTTATCAATTTTTGGGTCAGAGGCATACTTAGAAAACCTTGTTTGATCCTCATTGCTAAATAGAGGTAAACTTGCAAGTAATGAAATGGTGTCACTGTTGGGATACTTAATATTGTTCCTCTCTACTTTGAACGCAATTATTTCTCCGTATGAACCGGTATCCTGCTCACATGCAAAATACAAGGCGACCAAAGGATTGCGAGTTATGTCTAATAATCTCGTTGGCAAACCGTAGTGCTGCATGTGTACAAGAACATCCAAATGTGTTTTAATTTTCTCGAAATCTTGAGGACACTGAATCATTAATTCGTTATACATATCGCACTCATGCTCTCTCCAACTACTATTCCTCATTACAGAGGGAGTCAGCCTATAATTTACCTGTGAGTGCCCACGGTAGTAAAACCCGCCATTATATATTCCAGTATCCTTAATAGATTGATTAAAGTCTTCAATCGATCTAATAAAATTGATTTCCACTCGGGATTGATTAAATACTATACCACCTTGGGAAATGATATAATCATTTTTCGAACCGTATTCAGCTCCCAATCCTACGATCAGGTCCTTGATTATACCTCCCAGGTCATCTGAATTACTTGCAGATTTAAAAATCCAATTTAATAGTGCTTTCGCTTCCAAAAAACTTAGCGAGTCTGGATCTTTGTTTCTCAATTTCTTGTCGATAAATCTTGACAGTTCCTCCTCGAAAGTATCTTTTTAGGATAGGGTTTAATATATAGCTCAGCGAAAGAAGAGTCAGCTTCTTTAAGCCTCGAATAAATGTCCACTTTCTTTAACTGCAACTTGAGAAGCTGTCCAATATCACAATATCCATCCTTTAAGAGCTTTTCAGCGAAAATCACCTGACAAGCTTTTTTTATATACGGGTTATCGTAAGGATCATTAGAAAAAAAGAAAAAAAAGAAGTTCATGCACCTCCAAATATACTATATCTATTCAAACTCAATTGCAGTTTTGCATGTTTCGAAAATAGTAAATATCCTTAAGTATTTTAACTATTAAACATAACTATACAATGTACCTTAGTTTAACTTTCATTGATCATCCATGAAAACTGTTTGGCTATATCATTTGCAATGTCAATTACTTCTTTTTCTGAATCACCTGTGATTTTCCAAGGAACAGCTATTTCAATCAAATTTATTTCCTCGACTCCTTCGAGTGAATCATATGCATAGTTTCCTTGTGAATTAGCAGGAATGCCGTTAATTCTAATCTTTTCTCCAGCTATAAACTTAAAAAAACTCAAGTTACTTTCCTTGTTAAACTTTAAGTCGGACAACAAATATTCCTCAAGTACCACTGATCTAATGTATTTGGAGTGCAATGTATCAGAACAAATGCTTATAAAATCGTACATAAAGTTCCTCCGATTCAAATGAATCCAAGCCATAGGTAAACTAGCACACGTTTTATGAATCTTTTTTCAATTCCGCGCAAACGCCAATAGCGAATTTAGCAAAAGCCGATTACAACGGTGTTACGGGTAACCGAATGAAGCCATAGGCGTTCTCGATCATATATCCCAAACTAACCACGATCACTTCGCTTTCGCAATTTCATCCAATAGCTTCGTTAACTCCGGATTTGGCTCAGGATCACGCAAGTTAAGATCTCTCATCGCATCTACAACAATTTTCAGCACCGTATAATCGCGATACCAGCGGTTGTCGCTTGGAACAATATGCCAAGGACTTGCTTTGCTGCATTTATCAAAAACCTCTTCATAGTAACCCCAATATTGCTTCCAATACTTACGTTCCTCCAGATCGGAAGCATCAAACTTCCAATTTTTTGACGGATTCTCAATACGGCTTCTCAGCTTTTCAAGCTGAAACTCCTTGGATATGTGTAAAAAAATTTTAACCACTTGAACATTATTATCCATCAAAAAGGATTCAAAATGATTAATATGCTTGAAGCGCCGGCGTGCTTCCTTGTCGGAGACTATCCCATGTACCCGAGTAATTAATACATCCTCATAATAAGACCGGTTGAAGGTTGCAATGTGTCCTCGAGCCGGTACTTTGTTATGTGCTCTCCACAGGAAGTCATGAAGCTTCTCTTCTTCCGTTGGTGTCTTGAAGCTGTAGGCCGCTATGCCTTGAGGATTCAGACCTGAGAAGACATTCTTGATGACGCCGTCCTTCCCACTGCAATCCATACCTTGGAATAGAAATAAAATAGCTTTATCCTTTACTGCTACTAGCTTCTCCTGAAGCTCATGAAACTCTTCCTTCAGTTTATCGGTTTCTACTGCAACCTCATCTTTGCTGTGCAAGTGCCCGGTGTTCTTAGGATCGATGGCTGCAAGTCCACCTTTTTGATTATCGGCCCAAATGAATGATTTAGACATGGGGTACGCCTCCTATTAATCTGGATATATATCAAACGCTCCACTTTTGAAAACCCAATTTTGATAAGGAATCCTTTATTTCTTGATCCACTTTGCTTTTAGAGGTCGCGAATTCAAATTCAGATAGAGCACTCGGAAGCTTTTGCTGGATAAAGGAATCAAAATCGATGGCCGTTTTGAAAATGCGAAGCTTGCACAGCGCAGGCAACTGCTGCATTTCCGACAAATGAGCCAAGCTTTTACAATTCGAAATGGATAGCTCCTCCAGCAATTTCAGCTCTCGGTCAAATCTGATTTCTTGCAGTTGAATTTGATCCTCGATCACAAGCCTCGTCAGCGCTTTAAAATTTGTAATATTGCTCAGGTCATTAAAACCGCGGACTCTGCAGATCTCCAAGTCGTCTATTTCATTCTCTTCGATTTCCTGAATATGTTCACGACCTCCAAGCAAAATGCGAAGATGTTTCAATTTCTTCAGCTGGTTAACAAAATGCAACGGCATTTTGCTAATCGAATGCAGCGCGAGGTAATTTAAGTCTTCCAGATGACCTATTGCATCTAGGTTTTTCACCTTGCCCCCAATATGTAATTGTTCCAGATGAGAGAACTCTTTAAAATATTGCAGGTTAAGAACTTTTTTGTCCGAAGTAATCGTTAAATCTCTTAGAGACCGCAGAGAGTCTATTGCCAAAATATCCGAATTCTCCAGCTCATATATGCCTAGGTGTAAACTGTATAAGTGTTCCAGCGTAGCTAATGTTTCGATGTTATGCGCTTGGGCGAGGCTATTAAGATACAGCGTTTTGACATGGGGAATCCGCATAAGCGTGCGACCATCAAAAGAGAGGGAATAATGGCCGTAGAAACGCACTCCAAAATTTTCATCCAAACGCGCGCAAAGCTCATCCACTTCCTCTAAGATAGAGCCATAAAAATCTGGGTGGGAGAACTGGACAATCACTTGGTTGCCCCCGAGCAAGTCCTGCTTGATCTGTACCTGGTCTAGTGCAACAGGATCATTGATCAGAATCCTTCTTTTCCATTTCTTGCGCATTCGTAAACCTCCTGTTTGGCACGAGATAGAGTCTTATATATTTAAGAGTTCATCATGTCATTAAACGCATTATATAAATAACAAGCCAACCCAGACAATGAAAGATTACCTTTAGTAGAACTCCTCACTTTCATTTATCCCTTAGGGGTTTCCAATTGAGATCACGCTCATCTTCGTCAGTGGGTTTTCGAACAAACTGTTTGCAACGTACTTCGCATGCCCCAAATTGGATATAGTTTCTTTGTCCTTGCCTTAGGGATACTTCGTTCGCCCCACCTTCATAATCCGGGTCATCAAATTGCACGCCATCATCTTCCCAAAAACATATTTTACATATGTCATATGTTCCTGGTGTTTGTTCATCAAATGTCTTATAACCGCAACAAGGGCAAGTATGTTTCATTTGCAACTTCATCTCTCCAACCTACATAAGCTCGTGCTTAACTCAATCAATCTTCGTACAACCAATCAAAATCGTCATGCAGAATGTATTCTTGTGGCTTTAGTAATATTGAATAATCTTTGCATATAATATCTAACTCATTGTATTCATTGTCATTATCAATACCTATATAAATGTGTTTCAGTTCGTCATCTTTAATCCTTTGCTGAAACGCTTCCAACAATTTTGAAGACGATACAATTGCAGAACGATAAAATTCACTCCATTCATTCCATTCCATCACATAAGGAATGTTAGCATAAACAACGCCTTGAAATTCTAACAATCCTACTTTCACTCTATAAGTGAAGTTTTGCCCTTCATTTCTGTCGATACGCCCAACTACTTTTAATATGTGAAATTGCACCGTCTTCGACTTATGGTCAATTGTCAATTTTTCAATTACTGAGTCATACAATTGTAAATCATCATTGTTTTTGTAATCGGCCTCCAACTAATCACCACCTTCGGTACTTTTATGCTCCACATAATGATAAATGTATTTCTATGACAATCGCTGAGTAATATATAAACTTGTTCTGAAAACAAATCATGTGGTGAATATTCAAACTCATAAAGTTCTCAAATTCAGCTGCATTACTCCGCCGCTTCCGCCAGCCAAGCTTGCATAGCCGGAGACTCCGCCCGATTCAAACGCAAAGCGATTTCGGTATTCATTTCATCCGGCGGCATGACCTCGACAAGGACGCATACCGACTCTCGCGGTTGATTCAAGGCAAACAAGCCTTCATCATCGAGCATTTTCATCGCCAGCTCCATGGCCTTCAGCCTGAACTCAAACTCACAATTTCTTTCGTCAGCCGCAAGCTCCGTAACGGAAGGCCTCTTCATAAATAGTTGTTTAACGTCATCGAAGTTCTCATCCTCAAAAGAACAATAGGGCGAATCGGCATAGGACCACTTGATGAGATCGGCAATCGTCGATCCTGGCGTGTCGTTTGAGTCTTCTTGCCTGCCCGACTCCCGCTCCAACGCCTCCCATGACCAGGCAGAGATGCTGGGCGCATGTCCCTCTCCAGTAGTAAATAGCGTACAGTAATAATAACGTTCGCCATTTTCAAAAAGAGTGCAAAAAATCGTCCTGGCCGCACCCGCGATCTCTGTCGCAAGCGCCTCTATTTCTTGCGTCGGTTTCATCACAACTGCCCCCTAGAACTCTATTGAATTCGACATAATTAATTCAAAAACTGTTCAAGAGTATTTGCTACTTTTTCAACCTCCTCGAATTCGGGCTCGTATCCATGTACAATAGCACCTCTATCATTTGTTAAATCAATCGCGTAGAAAGAATATCCACCATCAACTGACATCACTATTGGCAAGTGATTATCCCACCACGTCGTTATTTCTGATTTCCAACTATCATCATCCATGGCTGCTTCTAAACTGAGCAACTCATATTCATTCCATATAAATGCACTATCTGAGCTATTATTGAAATCATCCTCACAAATAAACCAAGTCTTTTCATTAGGTGTCATACACTTCTCAACCACACGTATAAAATCTAAATATTCATTTGGTATTTCTTTATATCTAGAGATAATGCTGCTATTCAAATTTAATTGAGGCCCAGATTTTTCGCTTATATCCCAACCATTTTCAGTAGCCCAAATTATAAATTTGGCCATTATTTTATTCATATTCATCACCTTCTAATGGTTTTCTATATCAGAGGCAACTGACAACTATGAAATACCATCAATCTCTAAATATCATTTCTATTTCATCTTTTATCTGTGATGTAATTTCTTCATTCCATTGATCAGGGTTAGTTACTGTTATCGGAAACTTAGTCTTTGATTTAATATAGTTTTTCAACTGAAGATAGCTACTGAAGGGAAAATCTTGTGCATTCCATTGTTTTCGATATCCTACAATTCCATGTTTTTTTAAGAGGTTTTCCATTTGTAAAACAAGTAATTTGATAAATTCATCTAGATTACAATCTTCATTAAATACAGCCTCACCTTGGCCACCAGTTACTCCGTCTAAGAATAATATTATATTAATACTAATGCTACTTTCATCTTTCTTAATCAAAGTCCATCTACGTACAGCTGGCTCCGAGTCACACTCAAACTGTACGGTATGTTTTAGTTCATCTGCTTCAATACACTCTGGTATTAATTGTTCTACTGCACGAACCAAATCTATCAAAGGCTCGGAGAGATAACTCACTTCCATATCTATCTCCGAGTTATTTATTTTCAAATGGATATCTGCCCATCCAATACTTCTAAGGACGTATGTGAAAATCATGTTTTTCATCCCTTCGGTTATTTCTTGCTAAGATCTAATATGCGAGGTTCGCAAACCGTTCATATCCGCAAGTTTTTCGAGCTCATACGTATCATAATCATACCACCAATTTGGAAAACATTGTCGGTTTAGTCGTATAAAAAATCCCCCTAGAGCCCATTTCTAGAGGGACAAACATAACGGTTCAACTTAAAGGAACGATCAGCAAAAACAAAAAAAGCAGCCATAAGGCCGCTTTTAATCCGTGGATCTTACTTATTTTTTCCCAAGAAAACTTTCTACAATAAATTCCAACTGCGCTTCCAGCGATACGGCATCATTGTAGTAAGAACCTTCGGCGTTGATAAAAAACGCATGATTTTCTTTAACGGCAGGCAGGTTCTTCCATATGCTGCTGCCGTACACCACTTCCGGATTGCCGTTGTCCCAGCCCCAATTGCTTGTAAAAATATAATCGCCAGCATAATCCGGCAGTCTCTCAAGAGATAGGTGGATAACTCCTTCACCTTTGTCCAGAACTTCTTCCTGAATAAATGTTGGAGCCTTCAAGCCAAACTCTTTATATAGAATTTCTCCGCCTCTAGCGTAATAATCGCCAAATGCATAAATTCCACTTGCGTAAGGTTGAAGGATAGAAACGGTTTTATCGCCTACGACTTTTGTAATTTGCGGTTTGTATTCATTGATTTTTTCATCCCACTTTTTCACCCAATCCTGTGCAGCCTGCTCTTTACCTGCAAGCTTTCCGTATTCGAGCATCAAGTCTTTGTAAGAATACTTGCCGTATTCTAACCTGACCACCGGAGCAATCTTGTCTAGCTGTTGATAGGTCGGCTCCAACTCGGGTGCTGCGACTACAATTATAAGATCAGGCTGCCAGCTCAAGACTGTCTCCGGCGAGAATGAACTATCTACAGCTTTGACTTCGTCCATCATCCCATCCAGGAACGGATTCTTCAGCAAATCAAGTTGAACCCCTACGGGTTTAACGCCAAGCGCTAATAAATTGCCGGTAAAGCTGCCTGTCAGATCTACAATCCGCTTGGGATTCACAGGAATGGCTACAGTACCTTGACTATCCGTATAATTTTTAGTTGCAGCATCCGAGGAGGGTTGTGTAGTAGCTTGTCCCGCAGACTGTTGTCCCGACACTTCCGTCCCTCCCTTGCCTGTACTGATATTTCCTGCGTTTGGACCACTAGAACATGCAGTGAGCAATAATGTAAAACATAATAGCAATGTAGCCGCAGCCATAGTGGCTGAATGATTTCCTTTGAACATGCGTAAATCTTCCCTTCCGCTTATCTGATAATGATTCTCATATACATTATCAATATAACGAAGTGGTCGGCTTGACACAATGGCAGATCGGGAACGGATACGTGGCAATTTCAGAACCGGATCTACACCAAGATTCTTCGTCCTGTATATTGCAGGCGGCACACCATAATGCTTCTTGAAGCTGCGGCTTAACGTATGCGCATCGGGATAGCCTACCTGCTGAGCAATCTCTTGCAGCGGGGCCATTGTTTCCGTTAATAGCTGCGCGGCCTTATCCATGCGAATTTGCGTGAGAAAACGAATAGGGCTTTCATTCATTTTGCTTTTGAACAGTTTGGTCAAATACCTCGTGCTGCAATCAAGCAAATCTGCCATCATATCGAGCGTTATAGGCTCCATGTAGCGCTCATTCATAAAACGAAGCGCCTGCGCAGCCAAATCGGGGCGAATAGGCTCGATACCCTGACGCTGCATTTGCCATAATAGCTCGTGCACAAATTGGTAAAAAAGCGTCCTTGCATGGAATTTATCCAACGGTTCCGGCTTCATCCAATCTTCAAATAGATGTCTCACCTTTTCCTGCAGGGAGAGCGGGTACAGCGGTATGAAACCATATTGATGCTGAAATGGTTTGTTCAATGCTATAAACCGCACCCATTCCTGAGAGGCAGGCAATGTCAACGTAGCTTTGTATAGGATCAAAAAATATTCGAACTGCTCTTCAACTGCTATATCAAGACGAGCGCCCTTCCCTCCGTGCAGCACATGGGCCCCGTCTACACTATGCATAGTATCATCCAGCCAAATATTTGCTCGTCCGCGAACGGCATATAGAAAGGCGCTGGCTGGAAGAAAATATTCCCGCACTACTTCTCCTTGCTCCAGAAGCACATAGCGTACATCCATCATTTTAATTGAAGCATGGTTCCATAGCGTAATATGTTCATTCAAATTCATCGCAGCGTATTGTTCCCTCCGGCCGCAGAACTGCGGTTATTCTCCTTTTTTCATTATATTGATAACTATTCTCAATGTAAATAATTGAAGCACCCAAACCTATAGAACTTTTTTATTTGACAGTTTTGTTTTTAATCACACTTTTCCAAAGTTCTTAGCACATGAAATAAGAAGCGAATGCACGGTCCCGTAGATCCTGCTTTGTTAAAGCTGCCTACAAGGTACACATCTAACCCCGGATTATAGAGCATGAAGGAACCCATTGAACCCAGGTGCCCCCACACATTGTATTTCTGGGAAAATAGGAACATACGCACACGCATCAAGCCATAGCCGTAATCAATCCCCACCCGCATCTTCTTCCACTGCATCATCTGAGCTACATGCTCTTTCGGCACCAATCGGTTCTCGTTCAAAGCCTTAATAAACTTGAGTAAATCCTCTGATGTACTTACAGCCTGCCCCGCAGCGAAAATACTTGTAAAGCTAAGATGCTCTTCAACATCAATCTGCTTACCCATTACGCTAAGTTTCGCAACTGACAATGGACTTTTCACCAATGGTTCCGTGTAGTGAGATAAATAGGATTGTTCCATATTCAGGCGCTGAAATAGGTACTCGTGCAAAACCTCATGGTAGGACTTCGATGTGACATTCTCAATAACTAGACCCAGCAAGTTAAATCCTGTATTGGTATAAAGCGTACCGTTACCCGGCGAGAATCGGGGAGGAAGATACTGCTTCGTCCATTCTATGGTTTCTTCAGGCGTCCATACACGTTTAGGATCATTAAGCAGCACTTCCGTGAACTGGCCATGCCTCGTTTTTCCTTCAAAATAATCGGCTAATCCCGAAGTGTTGCTGACGAGATGCTCAATTCTTATGTCGGAAGAGTAGTCTGTACCTTTGTAGGTATGCAGTCCCTCCAATAACGTGGCCGGCAAATACTTCGTTATTGGATCAGAGTAAGTAAGCTTCCCTTCTTCCACAAGAATAGCGATGATGGCTGCTGTAAATGATTTGGCGATGCTTGCCGTGTGATACGGTTGCTCCGGAATCGCATGCTCCTTATCAGATTGTCCGAAAGCCATATTCCAGTGAATGTCCAATTTGTCTGAGTGAATGAGAAGGAATGTATTGCTGCTTTTTACACTGGAATCTACTATTTTCTTTAATTTCGCTTCAATGCTGGATCTAGCAATTTCCTTTTGCATAACAAACCCCCATTTAGAATTTGATGAGATTGCTAAAATGAGCAGATTCACTTCACTAGGTTTACTGACCCTTGTCTGTAATGAAAAGTTTTAGGGCCATCCTTTGCAAGATGGCCCTTTCTTACCTTAGCTTTATTTAATTGTAGTCTCCGTTACTGTAATGTTTTATTGTAATGTACTATTTTCTTTATAGTCCGTTTTATCTCTTCTTCAAAGCAGCCCCAAAGCAATAAAAAGATACCGCAAATTATCATGATAATTGAGTAGTTGAAAGCAGTTGCTCCACCCATTTCATTCAAAGCAGTCCCTAGTCGTCCGGGAGGAGTGGTCCAACCTCCCAACTTGGATGCATGAAATGACATGGGTATATAGATTCCTAAAAATAAGATTACTCCACTTAATAATACGATTCCCCCAGCAATGATCTTCTTCAATGAAGTATTCAACTCCTTGTGTTATTTGGTATAGCTGAACCTACCAAGTAACATAATAGTAAGAAAAAATTGACTTCAGCAATGCTGATTTAAGAAGGAAAGAAATGCAATTTGTCACGGTTTTAGCGGTAAAACATCGTAACCTAGCTCACTTAGTATTTCTAGTCCATCATTGAAAACTATCCTGTTTGCTCCATTCCAGCCATTTTCCAAACCATATAATATAAAATGCTTAACTATTCTTGGATAATGCAAGTTGAAATTTTCAATATTGCCTGTCGCTTTCTTCTTTAAGTGGAAACCAACTAAAAGAGGGCTCCCTGTAATAGGATCATCCCAAGTATGAAAGTGGAATGAACAGGTTTTGTTCTTCAGTTCCTTTACTGATACTGAAAGAGAAACTTCATTTGCACCATGATTGTACTTATTGTTAATCATAAATACGTATTTCTTTTCTCCAACATTAATTGTCCTTATTTTTTTCTTCATGCTCTTGGCCCCTCTTTGGAAATTGGAGTGCCGAAGTCTCTACCCTTTAGCTTAATAGAGTATCCGCTATTATAGGATAATATTATTTTTTTTCAATCGTTAATTGCTTCCTTCCTTATTATATTAATGCAGGATTTTGTTGCCTCAAACCATCTATCAAAATTATCAAACATATGGCACCCCACCTTTTCGATGTCAAGCTCTTTTATCAGTTCGGTTAACGCCTTTGCGGACAATTCTGATACAATAAATGATCCAACTGCTGCTGATTTCTTTACAGCTTTTTGTACAACTCTATATTCTTCCTCCATTTGTTTTCGTTCCTGTTCACTAATCTCAATAATCCCAATCGAGTGCTCTGAGTACTTCTCAAAGTAATACAGTAGATAAGATATCTGTTCTATAAGATTTGAATAAGCTTCTTCCTTTTTCTCCCACCATTTTTGTGAGTAAAACTGGCTCTTGGATAGCCGAACAGTAATGTATGAACTAATCATTGCAACAATAACAGCAGGAATTATTGCCATTAGTAATCCAGATGTAAATTCATTCATAAAACTCCTGCTCTCCTTTGATCTCGCTTTTATTTCATAAAAAGTCTTAGTTTTTTTCACGAACTTATAAATACCTATGTTATAGCGTAAACCGGAATCAAATTAGCTATTCCCAATCATAATTCCCCTATTAAATCCGCTTTAGTATCAAATGCCCGCATCGACTAATGCCGGTAGGTCATGATGTCAAATTCTCAACCTCTTTGTGGGCGCAAAAGTTGGTACGTAAGCATATCATAATTATGACATTGTTTCCCCAATTATCTAATCACCCGATATACCTGCTCCAACAGCATCCGCCACATTTATAAAACCAAGTGGCACTTACCACAGCGGGAGCAAAAGGTTAAACTATTTCTTTAACATTAACTTAATTATTTTCCTGGTATCCCCATCATCAGGAATGGCTTCATCCCATCCATGCCCGTACCACCGATCAGTATTCCTTATCATAAAATCAAGTTCGATCCATCGTTCTTCAATTATTAACTTGAATATGTACGCTATTCTATTCACCATGAATTTATTTAGAGTCTCCATATCTATTTCGGAGAGTTGATTATTTGGATGTGCATGCATGTCTTCAACTGGACCATTTCTAAATGCAAAATGAGTAATGGCTTTTGCAATCATTGTTACGTTTCCTTCAACTAAAAGTTCAGCCTTTACTTTGTTATTCATTTCTTTTGCATGCCCAGTTTTAACAAATAAGTAATCATCAAGTATTGAATTTCTGATAGTAATTCCGTATTTTTTACGTCTGTACGTAATTTTTGATTCTTTTACTTCAAAAAGTTGAGAAATCATATAGTCTGATTTCTGCTCATTTACAAACATCGTTTTGAGATCTTCTTTAGTAAGATCATCTAAAGAAAGTACTTCTCCTGCAGCCTTCTTTGCCTTAAACTCATCAAAGATGCTCATGAAATAGCTCCCCCTTTGGTTTAGTGATCTCTAAGCACTATCGTTTAAGCACACAGTGACATGCAGTGAGAAATACGTTTTTAACGACGTACTTAGCACCTTGATTTACTTTCATATTTTTATTTTATGTACTTGCGCTTCCATCAAAATTGATTTACTTCTTTCTTTTGATACTCTTTTAAACCCGCAACGTCTGTAATATTTTGATAGTCTACTTGAACTATTGAAGTCTATTTGAGTTTTTGAAAGCCTTGACTGCATTGGCTTAGCAATCAAGAAAACAATACCCTGAGCGTTTCTTAACAAATACTTGAATGAATGGTTAATCAACTTTATTCCGATCCCTTCCCCCCTGAAATTAGGGTGAACATCTAACCTCTGGATATAATACAAACTTCCAAAATCGAAATCTTCTTCATAAATATCGTCGTTTACTATTTGATCTGCCCTTGCTCCAACTATAGCGTGATCCCCATCGAGAGCATCCAACCATTCAAACCATGAAGTTTCCATTTCCTCTTTCCACTCATCTGGAAACTCAGTTATTTCTAATCTTGCAATTATTATTTGATCGTCTTCCACATGATATTTAGCTTTGATTTGATTCTCAATATCCTCTGTTAAAGGGTAATCCAATTCAATAGACTCAAATGGGTATACAATTTTTACAGAATGGGAAATTGGAGAATATTCATTGAATGTTATCTCTGGGAATTCGAAAAGGCTTCCATATGTCACCAGATCAACTTGAGGTGAAATATCAATTTTTATTAATTCTTTTTCAGATGTTTCAAATTCAATAAACATTTCTCGTAAATCCCCTTTGATTCTCAAGTATTTATTCACACAAACCCTATCATTTTCCCCAATATGCTTAGTGACCGAAATCGATAACCTTTCCTCAGCATACCACACTTATGGAAAATAGTGGTCAGATTTCTAGTCACAAAGAACCAATTAGCCCTTGAGTCCAAAAATCCACTATTCCAAATGTTATCAATTTTGATAAATTTCTGCCTCTTCTTGTTTTGGTAAAGCAGTACACGTCATTAGCCGCCTTAAAATCAAAGTATTATATTTGAATGGACAAGTGTTCATTCATATCCAGCATTCTATGTTGATGTGACGCATGAACTGTTGTATCGAAATGTAAGACACGCATGCCTTTGTTGCGCTGTAAACAAGCAAGAAGCACAAATGTCTAAGAATAGACTTTGTGCTTCTTTTTCGGATAGTTATGTTAAACTTTATTTCAATCAGCCCATTTAATTTTGTTAAACTATTGGTCTCCGTTAGTTGGGAATCCATTGCTTGTTTTAAGATAATCTAGAACAATATTTACTCTTTCTTTAACGGTATGATTACCCTCAATCCTCAAGACCGGGCAATTCAAATCTGACATCCAATGCTCGTGCAAAGACTTGCTTCTAACTTCCAAGCCAGCCTCATCATAGAGCGATGCCCAATCTAAAAAAGCTTTTGATTGCTCGTAATTATTCCCTCCAGGTAATATGGTAGCGCCATATCTTTGAAATTCTCTTTCTTTTAACCTTTGTAATCTTATTTCTTCAGGTACATAAAGAAAAATAACCAAATCAAATTCTGACTTTAATTCGTCACCCCATCCACAAACAGCCCCAGAAAGGATCCATTGCTTGCAATTCGAAAGGTTTTCTTTTAATAATCGAAGCCTATCCTTTGGCTCCCTCTGTTTAGTAAATTTCTCAATCCAGTAGTAATCATCACCATCATAACTTATATGGGGTAATAGTAAGGTTAGCTCGTTTCCAAGAGTCGACGCTCCTGATCCCGAGGCTCCAAGAATATGTATTTTATTCTTCATGCTACCCTCCATCCCATTTATTTGTTCCTTACTCAATCGCAGTTCCCCCGTACCCCAGCTTTTCACCCAACGGAGCTATCAGAGAAATTTCAGGCACCTTGATCAGGTGATCCGCATTTAGATTAGTTATTCATTCGATGTTTCTCAAGATATTTACTTGCAAAATCAACCGCTTCCTTCAAATCGAATAAGACGCAGTCCGCGTTCCCGATTTTACCGCGTTGAAGATTGCTTTCTGCTTCAAAACGCTCTCCAATCATAGTAAAATCACTAGAATCATACGCAAAATCCGTAAACCACTCCCACACTCGCTCACCGTCTTTCATCATGGCCGTTCCCATCCGCTTTGTAGGCATATTAGTAAGCTTAGCCTCGGCAAGATGAAAGCTCGTACAAGAGTCAAATCCTACACCAAGCAAGAGTACCTTAGCACCGATATCGTAAAGCTTGCCAAGCGGGGAATCCACACCAAATTGCGGAGTTAAAGGATGGTCGCATGTGACATGTTCAGCATATTTGCCGTTCGAGCAAAAAGAAACCTGAGGATGCTGCGATCTAAAAGTGCCCGGGAACAGCCTAAATAACTCCGCGATGCGCCCCATCCCTCTAGTAGGAGTTATTAGAGCATCGAATGCTGGCATCTCATCATAAATCGTATTAATCCATTCGCTTGGCACAGGCGGATTTTCCCATTCCCGGGGGTCAGACCAGTCCCCGCTCTGTGCAGGCATGATTACCGTTCCACCCACCCCTATGGAGTTTAATAATGCCTGAATTACAGCCTGTGCCCCACCGCAAACCCATCCCAGACTGGACAATGAAGAATGGACAAGAACATTGTCATCCTCCTGCATGCCTAAATAACGCATATCTCGCATCATGCTGCTCACGGTAATTGGTACCGCTGTTCGGTTAATAATTTCTTGTTCGTTCAATACTCTCATTCCTTCATACACTTTTTCCCCGTCAATTATGGTACGGTTCAGCTATACAAAACCAGCTTATTTTTCTCTAAAACAATCGATACACACTCGCATTCACAGGCCTAATCGTTTTATTTTTTTATCGTCATGTTCAACACTAACTACAATCAAACGAACGAGTGGAAAAACCTTCGCAATTTGATGTAATAAACTCCCGATAGCTTTCCGATACAATTTATATGTGCCTCACAGTAGGGGCAGCTACGTTCATCCCGAAACCGAGCTTCACAAATATCTTCCAAAATCGTTAATTCTGCACTGCTCCGCTGCAATTCATTGGCTAGGACTCTTGCAGAATCTGCACCAATAATTACTTTTTTTACTTTATCAAGTTCAGTCCAGCACAGGAAACCGATAATTTAGCGCTTTAGGCGGTACTAAGGAATAATTGATGACGCCAATATTAGAAGATTACAAAGGAGAAGTTTTTTTTGGAAAAGAAAATTGAAGATTATATTAATGAATTAGAACGATTAATAGAACGAGCTGATAAGGAAAAAGATAAATATTTATTCCAAGACCCAGCATATGAAATAATGGATGAGATTAAAAAGTTAGATAATGCATTTGATTTTGTAGAGCCTATATTTCTATTAGTTGAAGGAAGTCCAGATATTGATTTTGGCGGTCCAGGACCATTTGGTAGTTTTTTAGAAAATTTTTATCATAATGGTTATGAAGACATATTAGTAAAATCATTAGAACGTAAACCTAGAGAGTATACAATATTCTTATTAGAACGTCTTTGTAATGATGAAAGTAATCAAAAAAGAAAAGAATATTGTACCTTATTAGATTCTTTAAAAAAAGAGAACAGTTTATAGCAGCTTCGTCGCCAGGATAATAGTCATGCATCTATAGAAAATCACCCTACTTATGATACGGTTCACCGCAAGTCATCCGATGGTAAAGCGGATTCCGTAAAGGAATCGTCTTCTGTGAACCAAAAGACTCAATATCTCATCGACTACAGGCTGTTGATGCTGACCATGCTAGCGGCGCTTCCTTATTCAATCTACATAACCTGATCGCTGTGTCTCAGTTAAAGTCCTGCGTATCACCCGAATGGATCAGTTGGGCGAATACACTTTCTAATAAAATGCAGTTTCTGGTCGAATCTACCCCGTCTCTCTTTATTTATTCTTCGTTCGCCAAGCACTCATGAAAAAAGCGACTGAACCTATAATCGGAAATATCGCAAGATAATTCTTTTCAATAGCTTGAGCCAAAGCGGTTGCAGCAAGAATTGTCCCCAATAAACTATAGATGATCTTTTTTTGTTTTAAGTTCATCGCTATTCCCCTTCTTTATCATTGAACAAATCTCGCTCGACATAGCAACTATTACAATAACCCCATCCTCAATTCATAAGCTTTTGTTAGAATAGATTCGAATCGAAATTCTTAGCGATATTAACCCTATAACAAGAGCCATCAAGACAAGTAACAAACCCATAATCGACTGTGAAATTGAAAGCAAGTCTACAACTGTGATTCCATTACTTTGAAAAATCTTCATCATATTTGGCAATAAGAAAGGCGTCAGAAATATCAAAAAAAAGAAGATATACCTTGATTTTTCATAGCCAAATCGATATTGAACTGGGATAATCACACTAAAAACGATAGTTACAATAAAGAATGTTTGACCAATGTCAGATATGCCGAGCATGTTGATCTTAATGGGACTGAACAGAGTTGTAAGAGTATATAAGACATAGCAACCAAGGAAAATTGCTATAATAAAAAGGTACTTCGATCTAACGATAGTATTTCTCGTGTAAGGAGTTGCACAAAGATACGCCGCCCCCCTGTGCTTGTCTTCCATCATCGAAACGGTACTGAACAACAAGAAAATGATGTACAGAGTACTAAGAAAGAAAGGTAGAAACCCTGCTTCTGAGAAAAACGCAATCTTCGTATGAATAAAGACTGGTAACGCTATTGCTGCAATAAACATTACGATCCAATATTTTTTCGTGAGCAAGAAATCCTTTTTCACAAGATTTAAGAGCATCTTGGTCACCTCCCGATGTAGCTCAGCATAATATCTTCAATCGTTGGTCTTTCAATGAGTATATTTTTCATTTGCTGACGAACAGTTGCTTTATCATCAGTCAAACCGGAAAACCCATATTCTGTTTCATGTAAAGTTAGGAACATTTTTCTTGTTAGATTATTCAGTTCCTTTTTATCCCCTTTAATAAGTCCATGACTATCCAGCAGGATATCTTTCTCTTCACTAAATACGATTCGACCATTATCAATTAATATCAGAGTGTCAGCAACCTTATCTAAGTCAGAAGTAATATGTGAAGATAAGAAAACACTTTTCCCATCTTTCACATAATCAAGTAAAATATCCATCAATTCAAGTCTAATCTGAGGATCAAGTCCACTTGTCGGCTCATCCATGATTAATAACTCTGCATGGTGGGAAATAGCCAAGGCAATTGCAAACTTCATACGCATACCTTTGGATAGTGTTCCTATTTTCTGATTCAACTGTAACCCAAACCGTTCAATATTATGGTTAAACAGAGTGTTATCCCAATCGGAATAGGCTGCCGCGATAACGCCCTTCATTTCAAACAATGTTAGCTCATCATAGAAATAACCTTCATCTAGTACAATGCCAATTCGGTTTTTGAATTCCCGTTCGTTTCTTTGAATATCGTCTCCGAAAAATTTTATTTCTCCAGCATCTTTTATTATTAATCCAAGTATCAGTTTTATTGTTGTAGTTTTTCCAGCACCGTTAACACCAATGAATCCATTAATACAGCCCTCGGTTAAAGAAAAACTAACATCATCCAACCTGAAATTTCCCAAGTGTTTCTTCAAACCATTTACCTCTAATATTGGTTTCATCCTTCCCCCTCCTCGAAAAGCAAATCCATCATGGAATATAATTCGCTTTTACTTATGCCAAGAGATCGGGCAGTTTCCCAAGCCTCGCTCAGCTTAACTTCAACCATATGCCGTTTAGATTCCAAAAGCAGTTCAAAATTTTCTTTGGCTACGAATGATCCTTTGCCTGCTTTAGTTGTAATAAATCCTTCTGACTCAAGCTCATCATATACTCTTCGAGTGGTAAGTACGCTTACGTGCAGATCATTTGCTAAAGCTCGTATAGAAGGAAGCAATTCACCTTCATTTAACTCGCCGTGGAATATGGCAGCCTTTATTTGATTTTTGATTTGCTGATATATTGGCGGGTCAGACGTATTGGAAATAATAATTTTCATGTTACCTCCATGAAACACAACTGTGTATTATATACATACACAGAATACACAGCATACACATCTTTGTCAATGCACTTCATCATGTTGTAACTTAGTCAATCAAATGTACACAAAAAAACGGCATTACTGCCGTTTTACATTAAACTGCGGAATGTAGGGATCGACCTTCCGCACCTTCGGGTCAAAATGTGCCGCATTTTATACCCCTATTTGGAGATTTAGCATTAGAACGCCAACCTTTAACTCAACTCTCTGCTTTACCACTAACGATGATACGGTTCACCGTAATGTATCTAAGCACAAAGTCCATTTTGACCACAAAATATACATCTCCATATAAAACAAAGCCACTCCAAACAATGGGGTGGCTTTGGGCATTGGAAAACTCGCTGATCTTAAACATGGCTCCTTCCTTACATTGAAGCTGGAATGAATTCCTCAGCAATTTAGTATAAACCTTCCACACGCGGGAAAAGTCAAGCAAATTCAAAAAAGAAATGAGCACCTAATCGGTCATTATGTTAGCTGTGCCATCGAACATCTTCTCAAAAGCATGAATGCACTTAGCATCCTTGGATGTATCCAATACTGCAAAGCGAATTTCTGAAAACAGTAATCCCAATCCTTCATTCTCCAGAAGCTCCCGCCACCATCCTGCCACCTTCACCGGTTCGTTCCGGAAAACGCCGCAGCCGTAAGCGCCCAATATGAGGTTCCTATCTCCTTTGTGGGCGAATATCGCCAGGGCCAGTCGCATCCGGTCTTTCATCATCATTTCCGCCTTCTGGCAGTCCTCTCCCTTAAGTAGAACCTGCCCATAATTCACGGCGGGCAG
Source organism: Paenibacillus sp. NPDC058071 (assembly GCF_042885235.1). NCBI lineage: Bacteria > Bacillati > Bacillota > Bacilli > Caryophanales > Paenibacillaceae > Paenibacillus > Paenibacillus sp. NPDC058071. Next base: position 45,978 of record NZ_JBHVSK010000026.1, on the reverse strand, counting down.
CGTCAATACCGAAGCTGTCACCGGTCGTTCAATAAGGTGGAACCGCTGGTCACGGAAAAACACTACGTCCGGTGAATAGATGGCGTGATCCGTATACATCATCGATTTCCAGGCCCGGTTAGCCTTATAGTAGCCTTCATTGCGCAGTTGCGTTTCATATAATCCGCTGGAGGCTGCCAGGCTTTCTTCCTGAGCCATTGCCCCATTTAAAAATCCTCCACCGGGATTTTTCGCGCTGGCGAAGTTTAACACCCCGACGCGTTCTTTACCTGTCTCTGCAAAATCCAAAATCGCTTTTACTGTAGCTTCGTTGGCGACAAAACAAGCGGCGCCTTGCGGCTGCTTAGGCAAACCGGCAATTCCTCGTACTAGTGCCTCTCCATGCTCCGGCGTAATCAGCTCGCTGCTGTCCTCGGAATGCTTTTGCGCAGTGGCGAATTCTACCCGTCGTCCTTCATATTCATAGAAGCCTTGCCGCTGTATCCGTAATGTTTCCTCTGCAATTTCTTTTCGGTTCATTTCATCCCCTCTTCTCTCATCAATAACAATTCCGGTAAAAGTTAACTCCGCAGCAACTCATCCCTTACTTCGGTCAGCACGAATCCGAGTAGGTTCCTCCCCCGCCATTTTACGGGATTCTCAGCGTCCGGATTGGACTGACCCATGCCGATCCCCCAAATGCGATCTCGCGGGCTGGCTTCGACGAGAATACGGTTTTTCGTTAACTTGAGATATTCGCCAAGCTTTGGATTTTGCGAAAATTTGGCCAAGTTGCCTCTTTTGACGATGTTATAGCATTCGTTGTCCCAAGTATCCTTTTCGAAGTTTCTGACTGCACGCCCGTAGGCTTTCATCTCCTTGGGATGCTTAGATTTACGGATCGCATCCAACATTTCATCATCTCCAAACAGCCTTGCTTTCTCTGCCATCATAAACTGCTCGACACAGGAATACTCAATTCCCTCTACCACAAAAGGGCTCATCCACCATTGGCTGAAGCAGCTTTTGTCGACAACGTCGTTCTTTAGCGGTGTATGTCCCCAAAAGAAAACAAACTTGAACGTTTCTCCTGCGATATATGCTTTTTTTAACTGCTCAATATTGTATATCATTAATAGTCCTCCATATTTCTTCGATATAACCGGGACGGACGGTGTCCCGCATTTTCAGTATAATGATCGGTCTCCGCCACGAGATCCGTCACTTTACGCCGAAAGGCAGCTTTCAGCAGCTCTTTGTCCAGAATTACCTCGTATACCTGCTGCAGCTCCGTCAAAGTAAAAAGTTGTGGCATCAAGTGCAGCGCAATATTGGTATAATTCACTTTTCCACGCAGTCGCTCAATAGCGTAAGCAATAATCTTCGCATGATCGAAAGCCAGTCCTTCATTTGATTCAATGGAGTATACGGTTGAGGTAGAGGCTGCCTTTGATGTTATCGTCCGAGCCACAACTGCTGTAAGCTCTGCCTCTTCGCTGCTGAGCTTGAGCTCGTATTCCATTGTTTTTACATACCCATCTTCAACAAGCTCTTTCCGCTCGCGCAGAAGCTGATAGGTTACCTTGAACCAGGCGGCTTCGACAGCGTCATCGCCCGCTTTCAGCTGTATCTGATCGCTCTTGATTAAGGCCATGTAGCTGCAGCTCATCACCCAGGTACGAGGGTCCCTTCCAACATCGCTGAAGGTGTACAACTGCTCCAAATATACGTCACCCACACCGGTTTCCTCGCGCAGCTCCCTCACTGCCGCCTGCTCCGTCGTCTCGTCCGGCCGGACGAAACCGCCCGGAAGCGCCCACTTGCCTAAGAACGGGTGACCCCCCCGACGAATGAGTAGAATTCGCAGCTCTTTTTCCGGAAGCTTGCGGTAGCTGTCCGACTCCGTATTCGTGACGGTGAAAATGACCATGTCCGTCGCCACCGAAGGCCGCTCATAATCCCCGGCACGGTACTGCTCCAAAAACTCACGTTCTGTAAGTCCATTGCGATCCAACAAATTCATTTGTCCCTGCCTCCTTTGTTCTTTATGCTAGCCATGCAGCTCTCCGAAATAGTTCCGGTAAGGCTCAAATTTCGCCAAAACCTCGTTTACTTTGTGCATTCGTTGTTCCAGGTTTCCACGCAGCGTGATAAAGGAAATCCGCCGCTCTTTCAAATCCGCAATGATTTGCTTATGAAAAACATACCGCTTCTGATCTCCGCTGCCACATGATATTTCTTAGTAACAATTTGATAATAACAATTTATTACTAACAAATATAGCAAAAAGGTGTGTGAGATGCAAGTAAAAGGTGAAGATGATTCCCCTCTAAACCTCCCTTAGCCCTTGTTAATGCTCGACACAGCAAAAAGGCACCCCTTATCGTCTCCATTGGCCTACGTATCAGGATTTTCCAATGTCGACTATATGGGGTGCACTTCGCCTAAATGTAATGATCTCTTTCATGAATGATTCTAGGTGATCTTAGAGGAATATAACGTACTGTGGCCACTGGTGATCTGCCTAGATAATGGCGCTGATAGGGCATCTCAATAATCTAGCAGGCGTCCATTATCATTCCATTGACCGTACATTTTGTTTTCTTTCGTGTTGGTTATGAATTTGTCTAATCTGCTTTTAAACAATTCTGGCTGATTCTTAATGCTTTGTATCGTGTCGATCCGAATTCTTTTATAAAGATCTGGAAATGCCATGAAATTCTCATATACTTGCCTTTCCTCTTTTAGCCTTCCTTCTATAACTCCATCTATTCTGAAAGAATCGCAATCCATATCAGGAAGAACCTTTCTTCCTTCGTCTGTCATCAACCCCAACTTTTCGAGGCGGCGGACACGTTCTTTATTCAATTCAGTCCAAGAGCTTTTTTTGCTTCGAGGAGACAGTCTCTGAGCCAGCTCCGTTTCAGATATTTTCTTCTTGACTCCATCGATCCATCCAAAGCACAAAGCTTCCTCGACCGCGTCCAAATATAAGAGCGTATCCGATTTGGGCGTCATACTGACCAAGACCCAACAACATTTTTCAGTCTTACTATTTTCCTGCAGCCAAAACCTCAACTCTTCTCTCGATTGTACAGGAACCAGATTATCCATTTCCATAATTACCTCTCCACATTTATCATATACCCGTTAATTCATGCTTGCATTCTCAAGCATACACCAATTAGAGATGGCAAACATCAGGATAGAGGAAAGTAAAATTGCTTTTCGATTCATGCCGTAAATTATGCCTCCATCGGTATATAAAAAATGGCCTTCAGTTTGGAAGACCATTTTTCAGAATGAGTTACTGTTTGTTGGATATTACGTTATCAAGAAACCGATCTGCGTCGCTATTAAATTTCCAGTTGACCCCAAACTTATCAACTAGCATTCCAAAGCACGAAGACCAAGGAGTATTGGATAACGGCATGATGACATGGCCGCCAAGGGACAAATGATTAAAGTATTGTTCCAGTTTTTTCTTATCATCGAGGACTAGACTAATCAGAATATTATTCCCTTTCACCAACTCGCCAGTTACCGCCTTCATTGAAGGCAAAACGTCCGACATCATGATTTTCCCGCCTTCGAATTCGATAGAAGATTCCATGATCATATTTAACTCATTTTCCGGCAATGGGTAGTTTGGATCTTGCGGGATATCCCCAAAAGTCACTTTTTTTACTTCTATTGCGCTTAAAGCCTCCGAATAAAATTCAATCGCTTGTTCTGCGATTCCATCAAAGTTTAAATAGGAAATAGCTGACATAAAACACAACCTCCTTCTTGTTATAAATGTAGTATAATTTATAAGAGGTGACAGCTATATGTCACCGTTTCATGCTGAAGTTGAAAAAGAGGGGAACCTATGGATAAGGTTGAGAGATTAATATCTATCATCATGATATTGCTGAAAAAAGATATCGTTTCAACAACAGAATTCGCACAATTATTTAACGTTTCCAAAAGAACGATTCTTCGTGATATGGAAACACTGAGTTTATCCAACATCCCGATCTATTCTATCATTGGAGTTAATGGCGGCTACGGCATTATGGATGAATACAAGGTGGATAAACGTCTTTTAAGCAGCTCCGACTTGGATAATATTTTGACTGCGCTCAGTGGATTGGAACAAATTCTAATTAGCGAAGAAGTTGAAGTGACGATCAAAAAAATAGAAGCCATGGTTAGCCCATTGGCTCCGAAAGGTTCCATTCAACTGTCTTTTTATGATTGGGAGGGTCGGTCTGAGATTCGTCTAACCTTGAAGACATGTCAAGAAGCCATATTAAAGAGAAGATTAGTTTCATTTAATTATATTGATAAAAATGACACTGCGACAAAAAGAACGGTCGAGCCTTATCAGCTTCATTTCAGCGAAACGAGTTGGTATCTGAAAGGATTCTGTTTACAACGAATGGGATATAGAACGTTTAAACTATCTCGGATCGATGATCTTAATATGAACGAACAAACGTTTACCCCTAGAGATGATTTGTTGGAGCACGAGCAGGAGCCAAGTTATCACCCGGAACTAGTCGCAGTCAAGGCGTTGATTTCGCCTGGCATCAAAGATCAATTTATTGAAAGGTACGGACGAAAGAGTATTGAAAACTATAGTCCTGAATATTTATTAGCAACCATTTATGTCCCTCAAAACAGTATGGGATTTGGATTTTTAGCAAGTTTCGGTACAAATCTAAAAATCGTAGAACCAAGCGCCTACGTTGAAGACTTTCGGAAATTTCTAACTAAAACAATGGATAAATATGGTTGATGAAAGGCCGGCAGCCACTTGAGTAAGTGGAAGCTGCCGGCCTTCTTAAATATCAGTATCAAATTCGAACCCTTCACGATTAAGCGAGCCGATTCAGCCGCTCGAATACCTATCGCAGCAGCTTTTAATTAAAATAGGACGTTATATCGTTCTTTTCCCAGCTGTCCTCCATTGCTGAACAATAGCCTCCGAACCGCTAACAATGCCGAAGTGCCGGTCAATGTTGCGCAGGCTAGGTTCAAAAGCATCAGGGAATGCACATGCGGTTGCATCCTCGGCAAGCACGACATGGTATCCAATGAGATGAGCATCACGCAGCGTTGATTCGACGCATGTGTTCGTGTTAATACCTGCTGCAATGATCGTTTGAATGCCCCTGTCCGCCAGAAGCTGATGCAATTTCGTTTGGACAAAGGCGCTGTAACGATGCTTCCACACAATCATTTCGTCCATACAGTTTTCAAGCTCATGATACAAATCCGCTCCCCATGTGCCCGTTCGGCAGCTGGGAGGATGATTTCGGCCCGCTCTCCGCTTCGTCCAGGCATCCTTGCCGTCATTCAATTCGTTATGAGACATTCCAATCCAGACAACGGGCACTCCCGCTTCTCTCGCTTCCTCAATCATGTGCTTCATTGTCGGAATGATCGCTTGATAAGGCTTGACGGAGTAACCCGATTGTGCGAATGCACCTCTATCATGAACAAAATCATTTTGCATATCAATAATCAACAGAGCCGTCGGAACATTCATAACAACATTTAAATTATAATCATTGTCACGCTGCATCCCTATACCTCCGCAAGTACGCCTTGTGATTGAAATACACCGCGTATTTCCCGTACATATTGAAGGAAACGACTATCCATGCGAGTGTCCATTCCCCTCGGACGTTCCAGATCAATCCGAATATCTTTAACAACAGAGCCAGGTCTGGGACTCATCACCAGTACCCGATCTGACAGGAATACGGCTTCCTCGATACTATGGGTAATGAATACGACCGTACATTTATACTGATTATACATACGAAGCAAATCATACATCATCTGTTCCCGCGTCAATGCATCCAGCGCCCCGAACGGCTCATCCATCATTAACAGCGTTGGCTTCTGTATAAGCGCCCGGCAAATCGATACCCGCTGTCTCATTCCGCCGGACAGCTCAAAGGGATACTTGTCGCCAAACCCTTCAAGCCCAACCATCTTGAGCATATCCTCAGCCAATTGGCGATTGGTTGTGCGGTCTTTTCGGTCAAACCACGTAATATTCTGCAATTCGAAGGGCAGCAAAATATTCGCCATGACCGTTCTCCACTCCAGAAGAAGATCTTTTTGAAAGACGACCGCATTCCCGTCCTGCGGCTCCTTCATGGCGACCCCGCCGATTTCAATCGTTCCGCCCGAGGGAGCATCGAGGCCGGCCAGCAGGTTCATGAGCGTACTTTTCCCGCAGCCGCTTGGACCTACGACAGATACGAAGGATAAAGGCTCGATTTCCAAACTCACCTTCGACAGCGCCTGAACGGGTCCCCCACGCGTTTGAAAGGTTTTTTCTACATCACGAATGACAATCGTTTTTTCCGGCATACTATTCTCCCCCTCTTGCTGCCCGATACCACGGAATCGCAATTTTTTCAATCCAACCCACAAGGTTGTAGCATACAAGGCCAATGATGGCCAACGTTATAATGACACAAAACTGCATCGTTATATCTAGCTTGGAGTTAGCAACCAGCTGCAAATACCCGAGCCCTCGATTCGAGGAAACAAATTCGGCAACGACGGCCCCCACGACCGCGAGTGTAATTCCCACCTTGAATCCCCCGAATATGCTTGGCAAAGCCTTTGGAAGTCTGAAGTGAAGGAATACTTGCAGCGAGTTCGCTCTCAGGGACGCGGCGAGCATCAGCATATCCTTCTCTGTCGACTTCAAACCTACTACCGCGTTTACGATAATAGGGAAAAAGGAAATCAGAAATGCGATAATAACCTTCGTGACCATGCCGAATCCCAGCCAGGTAATTAATAAAGGCGCGATCGAAATCATGGGTACGCATTGCAAACCAATCAAGATCGGAAAGATGGATCGGGAAAAATACTTGGAATACACAATAATAATCGCAGCAGGAATCCCGAATACAACAGACAAACCAAAGCCTGACAATATTTCGAATATCGTGACGCCGCTATGGCGAATCAGCACATCCCAATCCACGATTATCCGCTGGATGATATCCAGGGGTGTAGGCAGGAGATAGACTGGCACTTCAAATATGATGCATACCAATTGCCAGATGACAAGCATTCCCGCCACTGTTGCAATAACAGACAGCGATTGCGATAAATTCATTTGTTGCTTCATCTCGACGGCCCCCTTCAAAATGGTCCATTACTGCGGCAAATATTCATTTGTAAAATAATGCTCTACGGACTGCCTCTTCTCCATCAAATCGCTCTCGAGTAACCGGTCTACCATCGTGCTCAGCTTATCTCCGTCGATCCATCCATACGCTTTCCCTTCCGGACGCAGCGCAAGCTCACCCGTACGCTTGATCTGCTCAACGACGATAGCTTCATCCACCACCTCTGGGAACAGCTTCTTGGAAATTTGGGCCGCCTCCTCTGGATGCTCCAGCGTATAGGCGAAGCCTTCGTTCACTGCAGCCAGAAAACGTTTCACTGTATTCGGATTCGCTTCCATGAACTTGTCATTCGCAATTAATGATAGGCCTGTTAAATCAAAGCCGTAATCAGCCAAATAGAGGGGAACAAGCTTCTCACCTAATGTCTGCTCAAATATCGGATACTCGTTTGTCGAGAATACGGCGACGGCATCGGCCCCTTTATTCAGAAACAGCGTATTTCTCGCTCCCGTCTCGACCATAATGTGCTCCACCTGATCGTAGTTCGTATCGTTAAATGCCAGAAACTTCTCATATACGCTTGTGAACGTAGAGCCTGAGGAAGAAACAAGCGACTTGCCCTCCAGATCCTTCGGCGATTTGACCGGATTATTAGCGTAGGAAAGAATCATAATCGGAGATCTGGACATATACGATGCGATAATCTTGACCGGCATTCCCATTTCCACGCCCTGCACAGGCTCCACAGCGGAAGTAACTCCGATTTCCTCTTTATTCTGAGAGATCACCTGCAGTACAGACACCGACCCGGAGCCTTCTTCCACTGCCACTTCGAGACCATACTTTGCAAAGATCCCTTTCTCTTTTGTCACATAGAACGGCGCAAACTCGCCTTTGTACTTCCAGTTCAGTCTCAGCGTAATCTTCTGCTGCTCCGGCGGGGGCAAGTCTATGCCATCCCCTGTTCCCGTGACATCCGCGTCGCCTTGGGCTGTCACCGTCGTTTGCAGCGGCTCCTGCGCCTTGTTCCTATTTTGGTTTGTATTCGCGTTTGTACATCCTGCCAGAATCAACGTCAGCACCAATAGAAACGCAACCGCCTTGTATGCACTTTTCATTTTTTTCTCCTCCCCATACCATGGTGTTATTTTTTATAACATAAACCGAATAACTCTTGCTTAACTCTTCCTTTATGTTATATTATTTCACATATATATCCCATGGTATCGGTGCACAATTTAGATCCTCCCATAATGAGCAATATGTACAAAAAACCTATAAATCATAAAGGAATCAATGAACTTACTCATGCACAATAAAAAAGGCCCCAGTTAGGTTACAACCGAGACCTTGAACGAAGAGTCATATTTTCTTACATAGGAGTGATTGAAATGGCATTAACCATTCAAAGAATTTTAGAGCTGCCCTTATTTTCAGAAGCAGTTGTAGCAGGAGGAACCGGCGGACTAGACAGTCAGATCGATTCGGTTAATGTCATGGTGAAGCTGCCCCAGGAGAAAACGGATACTGAAGCGAACCTATCGGTTCACGACATTTCGACCTGGCTAAGCAAAGATCAACTTCTTTTCACAACAGAGCATGTTATTCATGAAAATATTGATCGCTTCCTTCTCTTCCTTCAACAAATGCATGGAGCGCAATGCTCTGGCCTTGTCATCAAAGCGAACCACCGCATTGCCACCCTGCCAGATTCCCTGCTCGCCCAATCCAACGCTCTTAACTTGCCGATTATTGCCCTGCCGAATAACACCTCTCTGGGGGAAATTATGAGTCAGGTGTTGAGCATCATATTAAACCAGAAGCAGGTAGAGCTTGAACGAACCTTCGAAATTCATCGCAAGTTCTCAAGGCTGTTCCTGAACGGAGCGACGATGTCCGATATCGCCCAGACCTTAACTGGAGTCATTCATCATCCCATCATCATTCAGAACAGCAAGCGCCAAATGGCAGGTTGGTCTGCTACAGCCCGCCAATGGGCAATGTCGGCATCCTTCCAATCCGAACTGCTCCAATTGCTTGTTAATCATGTGTCGCCGGAGAACAGGCTGTCTTATTTTACAACGGAAAAAGGAGAGAAGCTGGGCATCTATACGATTCACTCTTCCGGGATGTTTAAAGGCTGCATCATCGTCATGCATACAGATCAAACGTTGACAACGCCGTTGATGCCGCTCGAGCAGGCCGCCCAGGTCATTGCTTACGAAAGCATCAAACAGGATGCGCTGCAGGAAGGCTCTAACCGGCTTCGAGAGGAGTTTTTCAGTGAATTTCTGGAAAATGAGCTTACCTCAAGCGAAGATATTTTGAAGCGGGGCGAGAAATACGGATTGGCAAACGGGAGAAATCATTGGATCGTCGTGTGCAAGCCTTTATCTCACTCCTTCGACGGCCAGACTACCTTCCAATTAGGACCCTCTCAGCTTGATCATCTCATGAATGAAATACAGGCTTATTTTGACGCCTCCGAAATACAGACTATTGTAGTGACCAAGGGAGATCATGTTGTGATCATCCTCTCCTCTAATCCAGACACGCAGCCTGCCGAGCAGGAGGGAGATTGGATTCGTGTCCTGCTGCAGCTTCAGGCCCATCTGGAGAAAGGGAAGGATAAGTGGTCGGCATCCTTCGGGATCGGCAATCAGGCAGAGCAGCTGGAACGATTCCCCCGAGCCTATCAAGAAGCTTGCCTGGCGCTTAAGCATCGTCTCGAAACAAACAATCAGCCCTTTGTCGTATCCTATCGCGTGCAGCAAGTACCGGATTTAATCAAGCTGCTGCCTTACCACAAGCTCAATGAATTTTATATCAGTATTTTGAAGCAATTGGCTTACCCCAAGAGCGAGGAAAATCTGGAGCTGCTGCAAACCCTCGATACCTATTTACAGCATAACTGCAACGTAAAAGAGACGGCGAGCGTGTTATTTCTACACCGCAACACCGTCTTCTATCGACTGAATAAATGTGAAGCGCTGCTTGGCCTCTCCTTCAAGGACCCTGTAGACCTGCTTAAGCTGCGCATGGCAATAATCATTCATCAAATTCTATTGGCTAATGGGAAATGAGCGAGGAACCGTCCCTTACGAAGGAGGGACGAGGCGCGTGAGCCAGAAGCTCATGAGCCTCGTTGGTTTCATAAGCAACCTTAATATTTAATCGACCAAGCCGCTCGGCGGAACCTGCATCTGCCGGCTCAATCAACAGCATATTTAACAACGCCTGCTGCTCAGCCGGCTCATAGAAGCGCTGTACGTACGCGAGCAGTTGGGCATAATTCAACATATTTCCGCTGCCGAGCGGATTAAACAAGTCTTTCATATTATCGCTGCCTAGACTGATTCGTACGCCCGCCTTCATTAGCTCCTTTGTTCTGGTAATTGCCCGGGTCGCGATAGCCGTTGGACATACCACAACATGCATACCCGATTTCACGACCAGCTCAATGGCTTGCTGAGCTTCGCCATCAGATACGTTGGCAAGCGAATTGCAATGAATCGCATAAACTTTGCCTTCGCAGCCTCTATTAATGCTTTCCTTGGCGATTGCCGGCAGCAGAAAATGCTCGGGCTTTCCGCTTTCATCGGTATGAAATTCCAGCCAAGGCGCATCCTTCTTCTCCGCAAGCTCGAATAACCGGCTAATATGCGCCTCTCCGTCCGAATCCGTAAGCGTATGGCCGCCCAAGCCCATCCTGCCCATGCTAAGCGCTTCACTCAGAAGTTCAGCCGTTTCCGGAAACCGTTCAAAGCCTTCTTGATTAAATGCCGTAATATCTATAACGACTTGTTGTGAATAGTTGGCTTTCAACTCCAGAAGCGCTTCGATTCCTTTCAAGCCTACTAAAGGGTCCACATCCACATGTGTCCGTATATAGGTGGTGCCATATTGAAGCATATGCTGCAATGCGGCCTCCGCCCGTTGATAAATGTCTTGTTTCGTAAAACGAGACTTGCATTCCCGCGTCCAACCGCCGCGGACAGGCGCCGGGGCATCGGTATAGGCGATGCCGGGTACAAGCATTCCTTTGTCCAGGTGAGCATGCTCGTTCGATAATCCTCTAATGATCCAAGGCTGATCCATTATCCTGCTCCCCCCGCCTGCTGCACCTCCGCTACTACAGCAATCAGATTCGCCCCTTGCGGCCCTTGATGCTCAGATCCTGCAGAGCATAATATGGCCGCATCATTCACAACGCCGCCTACAACGGCGTGTGCTACTGCTTTAGCTACAATGCCGCTGTGCATGCTAAGCGCATCTGAATGAATGGTATGTCGCTGCCCCCTGATATGGGGCAGTGCATCCGCGCCGGCATTAATGAACACTTGCCGAATCCGCTTTTGATCCTCGCCAGCGAGCACAGGCTGCACCTGCATGCCCAATGATTCAAACACCTGATACAGTCCCGGCAGATCAAAACCGTCGTTCATCATTCCGGAGCCGATCGCGAGCGAACTGTCCGCCCCTTCCCTGTTCCCCATTACAATAACTCTTACAGCACTCTGTTCCCCTCCCGCAGATACAGATGTCCGAAGCGAATAGAGACTATGATCGCCATTGATAGAATCCTCTTGAATACGTTCTCGGTCCACCTCGCTCAGCGCAACTGCAGAGCCTAGCGCTGAAGCGGCCTTCGATCGCGCCCCTCCGATTCCCCACGGACACTTGATCTCTACGCAATGTACATCCGCCAAAGAGTCAATTCCCGCATCGGCAATCGCTTGTCTGACCGCCTCTGCGGCAATGTCAACTTGAATGCTTGTACCAATCTCTTCTGGCCTCAGCGCTCGGCTGGATGCCACGCCAAACGAAAACCGCTTGCCCGGCAGTAACTCGCCTAATTTACTGTCGCTACGCAGAAAAACCGTATAATGCGGACTCATATAACCGCCGGTCTTGCCGATCATCATCATCGGAATACGATCGAATATTTCCGCATGAGACCAGCCCAAATAGCTGGATAATAACACTTGAAAAGCTAATGTGCTATAACCTCTCGAATAGCCGTCTCCTTCGGTCTGAGCAATAATCCCCTTAATATGCTCCGCTTGAATCTGCTCGGATTTCAGCAGATGCTCCAATTCACTCACATCTCCCGGATGTGCCATGTTTAGCTTCAGCAATTCGTAACGCATATGCAACCATTCCCTTCTCATTGGCCTCTCGGCAAATTGATCAGCTTCCCTGATTACATGTTAATAAATACGGTCTAGGCAAACTATGGACTGACTGCACAAATATCAATCCCAAGATTTATTCATCAGGGACACTCGGTCATTGCGTTATTTCACAATATTAACTAGAGGCTCGAAGCCATCGATTCGGCATTCGACGCAATCCCCCGGACGAATAACGACGGAGCCCGGCGTCCCAGTCATAATGACATCTCCCGGCAACAGCGTCATAAACCGGGAATGGAAGGATACGATAAAGGCAGGCTGATAGCGCATAAGACCGACAGGCTTCCTGGCGATTACCTCTCCGTTCCTTACCGTCGCGACAGTCAAATCAGCAAGATTAGCCAGTTCCTCCGTTGTCACCAGCTCAGGGCCAAAGCTGAAGAAGGTGTCAAAGCTTTTGGAGCGAGTCAAATATCTGGGGTTGCTGCTATGAATATCATCCGCCCCAATATCAAACACCGCTGCATATCCGGCTACGTATTGCAGCGCGTCATCCTCGGATATCTCCTTGCAAGTCTGTCCAATAATAATCGCAAGCTCGGCTTCCGCTATCGTCCTTTCCGACTGCAAAGGAATTTGAATGGTATCGCCATACCCAATCAGGCTCGTATCCGGCTTCATAAAGCCAACAGGCTCTACCTCCCGGTCTACCCGCCGCAGCTCTTCTTCATCCGACGTGTAATTAAAGCCCACCCCCCATATCTTTCTGGGATGACGGTATAAAGGCGCATATTTCAGTTCCGATGATGCGATTGTCTTCCACTCGCGAACGGAAGAGGCCGGTTGACTCTGAAGCCACGACGTCAGAGCTTTCAATTGCCCCTCCTGAAGCAGGACGAACATCTCGGTGCTCCATTGCGTCCCGCAGTCCGCATTAATCGTCGCAATGAGAGCTATGCCGTGCGGAGTCACAACACCAAGCTGCTCGCGCCCGCCGCTGTGCACAGTTACGTATTTCATTTGTGTTCCTCCTTCTCCCGCGAACAGCCGATGATATCCGCAACATTCTGAACCAGTCGAATTAAATTCAGATCCTGACCCGGTCCAGCTATAAACGACAAACCCAACGGAGCCCCCTCATGCTCAATCCAGGGCACAGTAACCTGAGGCAAACCCGCCAGACCCGAGACGCAGCATAGCTGCAGGGTTTTGTTGCGGCGATGCTCTGCAGCCTCGCCCCTCAGCTGTCTCAACGGCGCAATCCCCGGAGCAGTGGGGACAATCAGCACCGTATCCCGTCCGAGAAGCTCGGCCAGCCTGTGGCTCACAGCCCACTTGATTGCCAGCGCGTTGCGGGCATCCTCCTCGCGGATCGTACTGGCCCATAGAAACCGCGCGGCAACGTCAGCCGCGAAGGACGGCTTCGTCTGCTCGATCCACTCTTTATGCGCGCTCCATATTTCGAAGCCTTGAATGAGGCGAAAGGCATCTAACCAGCCCTGTAGACCGTTCGGCGATATAGATTGCTCGCAATGAACAACCGGAAAGCTGCGTACTCGATGAAGCAACGGCTGAATACTTGATCGAACCTCTTCATCTAACAATTCCCACATCTCGGTTGCCCAGATGAATCGATTCAATGATCCCGTGCTCTGCCCTTTCTCCGGCAGCAGCACTTCGCCAACCTTAAGCAAGGAGGAGAGACTGTTCGCCATCCAGCCAGCGGTATCAAATGTGGACGCCAATGGAACGATTCCTTGCATGGAGACTTGCCCGTAGGTTGGTCTGATCCCATATACACCGCAGTAGCTGGCAGGAACTCTTACAGAACCCGCCGTATCAGTCCCCATTGCAAAATCTACTAAACCGGAGGCAACCGCTGCGGCAGAACCGCTGGACGATCCTCCTGGAATGCGCTGACTGGCCCTCGGATTGACCGGTGTGCCATAATGCTCGTTCTCGCCATTTAAGCCAAACATCAGCTCATCGGTATGCGTCATTCCCAGCAGCCTTGCTCCTTGCCCGGATAATAGACGGATCGATTCCGCGCTTGCTTGCGCCGCCTTATGCGTCCGCTTCCAATCCGGGTTGCCTGCGCTGGGAACATATCCTTGTATATCGTACACATCCTTGACTGCATACTTTAACATTTCAAGACTCCCGCCAGCTTTACGCGGCAAGCGTGACACAAACGGATTGTCCAGATCTACAAATGCATTCCAAGCATCTTTCATTTTCCCACTCTCCTGACTTTTCCTTTTATTTTAGGAGATGGGCCTCGTCTATACATTAGAATCCATAACCAAAAAAGCCCGAGGAAATTATACCCCGAGCCCAAATATGTGCCTCTAAACTAAGCAGATCGTAATAACATGAAAAAAAGGCTCCAAACCGAAATCAGTGAATGACATGAAGGGAGGGGAAAAGCTGCGTGTCCTTTACCTTCCGTAAGAGGGTTGTGCAATCAACCCGCCTCAATCGATCCGCAAGATAAGCTTGTGGGAAGGAGTGTTTGAATAGTTCACAATGGACAGCAGCGTTATCGAATCAATCAAGCGGTCAATTCTGACCGTCAGAGCAAAAAACAAAGCATATTCCCTTTCTTTAAGGACACTAGTGACCGTTAGAAGATGATTTCACGCTATTCTCCGCCCGTATCCCTTTCTTAGGGACAATAATGTCCATAAGCGAGCCGAAACTTCGAATAATCGACGCTAACGGTCACTACTGTCCATTAACCAGGCTACAAAACCGAAATCAGTGCTTGGTTCAAAAACATACGGCTCATTCTCAGACCTTTTTCCCCACCGGAATGCTTTGAGGAAAACGAAATACATTATGAGGGTCGTACTTTCGTTTCACCTGCTTCAACCTTCCGAAGTTCACTCCATAATAAGCCTTGGGCCAATTTTTAATCTGCAAATCGGGAAAGTTCACGTAATCCCCTTTAACAAAGGGACGCAGCGCTTTGCGGAACCTTTTCACCCACTGAATGTTCCGCCGCTGCTCTTACATAAAGGTTATTTCCATATGCAATAGCTCTCAAGCCCACTGGACTTGTTAATGTCCAAACGTAGGTATCTTCGGCTGAACCCGCCTTAGCTGGAGTCGGTGCAAATAGCCCTGAATTAATTAGTAAGGTGACGATTATAAAAATGGACATGCTTCTTCGCAAATAATGCTGCAATTTACTCACCACTTTCTATGTTATAAAGCGTTTCTTCTTTTACGCTCTTTTTAAAAAGTATTAAACCGACTTTTATTAATGAAATATTAATGAAATTTCAATATATTTACATTTCATAGATGAAAAACTTGACATTATGCTCTGCGTAACTTTATGCGGAAGATCGTAACGGATTATTAATGGATGAAGGAGAGGAAGTGTACGGGGCTATCGACGAAAAATGCGAAAGGACTGTCAGGAAGCACTGAACATCCCAGGTGCAACCTATCTGGTTACACAAAAATACCCCTAGAGCCATCTCTAGAGGGATAAACATATCACTATAGCACCTTTCTTCTTCACAATTCTATGGAAGAAGAAAGGAACGCTCACGAACGATACGCTGCAACGGAATAATGTTCGAATTGATGAGCAACATATCAAAATAGTTGTCGTGTTAAAATGAATTTGTTTCTAGCTCATATATTACATGGAGGTTATTTTTTTTGACCAATAACACACAAAACGATATATCGAATTTCCATGCTCTGCTTGAGCGTACACAGGCTCATGCCGTTGATTTCCTTAATAATCTGGACAAGCAGTCTGTCAGCGCAACTACAGACATAAATACATTACGGCGTCGCTTAGGCCTTCATCTCGGTAACGATGGTATTCCCGCCGAGCGTGTAATAGACGAATTGGTGGCTGCCACTGAGGGAGGACATTTAGGTTCTGCAGGGGGACGCTTTTTTGCCTGGGTGATTGGCGGCGCGCTGCCTTCAGCACTTGCAGCTGATTGGCTCACCTCCACATGGGACAATAACGCCGCCCTGTATGCTTGCGGGCCGGCCGCTTCTGTAGTAGAAGAGGTTGCCGGAAGCTGGGTCAAAGAAGTGCTTGATCTGCCTAGTACCGCTTCGTTCGCTTTTACGACAGGCTGTCAGATGGCGCACTTCACCTGCCTCGCCGCAGCACGTCACGCTCTCCTTCGAGATAGGGGGTGGGATGTAGAGAAAGACGGGTTGACCGGAGCTCCCGCAATACGTATTCTGGCATCGGAACAGCGCCATGGGAGTATCGAACGAGCTCTACGTTTCCTCGGCATCGGAACGGCTGCCTTGGTTCCTCTGACAACCGACGCAGACGCGCGTGTCACAGCAGATGTGCTATCCAAAGAGCTTAGTGCTTCTGACAGCCCAACGATTGTTATTCTGGACGCAGCCGATCTTAATGTAGCCGCGATCGATCCGTTTAGTGAACTCATCCCCATCGCGCGAACAGCGGGGGCATGGGTGCATATTGATGGTGCGTTTGGACTTTGGGCGCGTGCAAGCAGGCAACATCGGAGTAAACTGACAGGAGTCGAAATGGCGCATTCATGGGCGACGGATGCGCATAAGTGGCTGAATACACCGAAGGATCTAGGAATTGCCCTTATTACAGACTCTAATGCACATCGCGCGGCAATGGCGATTAGCGCAGACTACCTGACCCATGATGCGACAACACGTGATCAAATAGACTGGACGCCTGATTGGACGCGGCGCGCACGAGGCTTTGCGGTTTATGCCGCGTTTCGCGAGCTTGGCAGACATGGCGTGGCCGATCTCATTGATCGGAGTTGCGCCCATGCCACAGCGCTTGCAAACGGTATCGCCGCGTTGCATGGTGCCGAACTGGTTTTCGCACCCACGCTGAACCAAGGGCTGGTTAGGTTCCTTTCCCCAAAGCCCCATGCATCTGAGGAGGATCACGACGCACACACCGCTTCTGTGATTGCCGCTATCAATGCGGAAGGAACAGCATTTTTTAGCGGCACAGTTTGGAAAGGACGTCGTGCAATGCGAATCAGCGTTGTTAACTGGCGCACGTCAGACTCCGATGTGCATGCGACTATTAACGCAGTCGCGCGTGTGCTCGTTAGTATGGGTTCGAAGCCAGTATCTTAATTGACCTTAACAAATCTAAAGGCACCCGATTGGGTGCCTTTTACCACATGAGTCAGAAACGGGGATTACATAGAAGCGCCCTCTTGACCGTTCTGGCAGTACCATCCTGCCACCTAACATCTATAGAGCGAAAAGAATTGGAAGCCATTCTCCTATTTCAATTTCAACGCTCTGTACAACATGGCGACAATCTCTGCTCGCGTCACCGGTTCATCCGGCCTGAATTTCCCACTATCACCCTGCACAATCCCGTTTTCCGCTAATGCAGCGATATAAGCATAACTCCAATGGGCTGCAGGCACATCCTGGAAAGCACTTGCTCCACCTGGCTCTAGCTTAAGAGCGAGCGCCACAAATTTAGCCATCTGTGCGCGAGTCAGGAAAGCAGTTGGATTAAATTTTCCGCTTGAACCATCGACAATTCCTGCTTGTTGCAATGTCATAATGGCTTCATAGTACGAATGGTTTGGATCTACATCTAAAAAAGCAGCGGCCTGTCGTGTTGGTTCAAATTCAAAGGCACGATAGAATAACAGCGCCACATGCTGGCGTTGAATGAATTCATTCGGATGAAATGAACCGTCTGGATATCCTGTAATAATCCCTTGACCAGCTAGCACCCCTATCATTTCTTTTGCCCAATGATTGCTAATATCATTAAAGGTCATACTCGGCTGCTCTGGTCTCGATTCTTCTGGTTCAGGGGTTGTGTTTGCAATCCATTTCGCATACAGCTTCGTATCTTTTGTCACACGATCCGTTGTCAAATCCCACAGATTGATCAAATCAGCCTCTTTATACCACCCGCCAAAAGTAAATCCATTCTTCAGAGGAATCGGTAACTCTGACAGCTTTGTATTATATGCTACCGATAGATTACCTAAAAGCTCCCCGCCATTCGACTCAAAATACACCCGTGCATTTTGGGGCGATGAGCCTCCTCCACTACTTTTTACAGCCCACTTCGCATAAAGTGTCGTGTTCTCCGTTATCGTATCTATATTGAAATCCCACCGATTCGTCAATACGGCCTCTTTATACCAGCCATCAAATGTGTAACCCTGTTTGCTTGGGGCGGACGGTTCTGTTGCCTTTGTGTTGTAATCGACCAGCTCGGATGAGAGCGTACTTCCTCCATTGGTGTTATACGTCACTTCGTACTGCTCTATTTTCCACTTGGCATACAATGTCATCGGCTGATTGACTACATCATTCGTGAAATCCCACCGATTCGTCAGCGCAGCCTCTTTATACCAACCATCAAATGTGTAACCCTGTTTGGTGGGGGCGGTCGGTTCTGTTGCCTTTGTGTTGTAATCGACCATCTCGGATGAGATTGTGCTTCCTCCATTGGTGTTATACGTCACTTCATACTTCACTGCCTGCCACTTGGCATACAATGTTGTCGGTTGATTGACTACATCATTCGTGAAATCCCACCGATTTGTCAGTGCGGGCTCTTTATACCAACCATCAAATGTATAACCCTGTTTGCTTGGAGCGGACGGTTCTGTCGCCTTTGTGTTGTAGTCGACCATCTCGGATGGGAGCGTACTTCCTCCATTGGTGTTAAACGTCACTTCATATTGCTCTATTTTCCACTTGGCATAGAGAATTAAATCTCCAGAGATTGTTTTTACTGCACCTACACTATAATCCGTACCGCTACCATCTTGTTCCGTATTCCATCCCATAAACGTAAAACCTATTTTCTTTAATGATTCTTGATTTTTTACAATAAATGTATTAGTAGACTTTCCTGTGTAATCCTCTGAGACTCCGCCACTCGTTTGTCCATTCCCATCATATATGATTTTATTCCCTATCTCTTCGAATACAAATCCATTACTATCAGCGTAATCCTTAGCCTTTGATGGAATAACGCCTAATATCTTAGTGCCATTAGGTATAGAATTTAGCAGTAGTAATGTATCAGAACCAAAAATCATTATCGTTTTTAAGTTATTTCCAATAAACGCATTTTCCCCTATTTCCTTCACACTGCTTGGTATCGTTATACTAGACAAATTATTATTACTGAAAGCATAATATCCAATCCATTCAAGTTGATCGGAGAGAGTTACCGATGACAGTTGATTATTCTGAAATGCTCCGTAAGATATTAATTTCACATTATTTGACATGTCGATAGAGGTCAGTTGTTTATTTCTAAATGAATCCATCCATATTGTAGTGACAGGCTTTCCACCTAGCGTAGCTGGAATAACCAAATCTTTTCTACTAGGGTTTGAATCTCCAAAAATAGTTACCCCACCTGAGTAGTATTGTTCTGGTACCACGCCTGTTATATTGTCTCCATATATAAAACCATCCTCTACACTATTTGCAAAAACCTTATTCTCATTAAAGGGCAATAAACAAATTAATAGTGAAATTGTGGTTATTACTACTATAAACTTACGCATCTTTTCATAGATCTCCTTTTCATTTTAATGTAAATTAAACTTTATTGAGTATCCCACATCCTTCTTTTATGAATCATTTTTATGGATTGTCTTCGACTCTATCAAGACATTTTAATGCCAACTATAGGAGATTGTAGTCCTACTAAAGTAGTATGCCGCAAAAATTTTCGCCGTTACTTGTAATATGGTAAACCTACCATTCTATTAACTTCGCAATCAAGACAACTAAAGTTGTTATTTAAACATAAAAGACTGGAATCCCTCATGGATTCCAGTCTTTTTGAATGCTTATATTGGCGCCGAATGAGGCACCATACCCGAGAGGAACGAGGTGAAGTTCGACGCCAGGAAATGCCGGGAACGGAATAGAGGCTATCTCAACAGCAAGTCCGCTCCATACTTTTGCAAACGGGAAAGCAAGTCTTACAGAGCGCGGGCGTACGGCTGGTACAGCCCCTTTCTTACCATTCGAGTATACGGCAATTACCCGCTCCATTTTATATTAAGAGACTCGCGCGATACAGGTTTGCAACGGCTTCCGTTCGATTGCGGCTGGATGTCTTTGTCATTACGTTATTGATAAAATACTTGACCGTAGATTCGGCAATGTTAAGAAACGAAGCAATTTCCTTCGTCGTAAACCCGTTCGCCGTGTACTGCATGACGCGCAATTCCTTCTCGCTCAACGTAACGGCCCTCGAAGCAGACGGCACTTGCTCCACGTGCAGTAATTGCTTCATCTGCTCGCCGAATCCTTGGAGATAGCGGCTCATCTCGTTATTGAATTCAAAGTTCGTATTGATCGCGCAAATAAAGGCAACGATGACATCGTTGACGATTATCGGCAATACGATCATATTTTCGACAGGCTCGTTCAGCGTATATTTGGATGACAATCGGATTTGAAAGGATTCCCCTTCCAGATGAACGACTTTCTTCAACTGAAGCGCATCATAAAGAAACGGAATCGTACGAGCATCATCATGCCATTGCGGAATCGCTTTGATCATGCCCTGATCGCAGGAGAAGATCCCATCGATTCGCTGATCAAATATCGAATACCGAAACAGGTGAACCAACTGGCAAGGAAAGTGATGATGGAAGGCTTTTAACAGTTCGGACAGCTTTTCGTTGGCGGAATCGATCAATCGAATACGCAAGATTTCCTCATCTAAGCTTCCAACCATGTTCGTTCCCCCTCTCTTCTTGTACATAAATTATACTAAAGTATAGTTGGGTATTCAATTTTATACTTTTGTATAGGGGTAATTTATACTTTTCTCTAACTGTATAGGTGCGGTCAACCTTCTTATAATTGAAATACACCAGCTGAAAGGGGTTTCAACTATATGAAGATCAAAGCCGCACTAACGAAAGAAATCGGTTCACCGTTCGAACTCGAAGACATCGAATTAGCAGCGCCGAAAGCCAATGAAGTACTTATTAAAATTGTAGCTTCGGGCGTATGTCATACAGATGCAACCGTTCGCGATACAGGCATGACGCCGTTTCCTGCCGTTCTGGGCCATGAAGGCTCCGGCATCGTGGAAGCGGTAGGAGAAAATGTGAATACCGTTGCAAAAGGTGATCATGTCGTCATGTCATTCGCTTCCTGCGGCGAATGCAAAAATTGCAAGGAAGGCCACCCGGCTTATTGCTACAAGTTCATGCCACTAAATATGGGTGGAAAAATGGAGGACGGTTCCTCCCGCTTGCATCACCACGGCGTCGAGATTTCAAACTTCTTCGGCCAATCCTCATTCGGTACGTTCGCGATCGTACATGAACGCAATGTAGTGAAGGTAGATAAGGAGGTCGAATTAGCCTTGCTCGGCCCATTAGGCTGCGGTATTCAAACAGGGGCAGGCTCCGTATTGAACGTGCTCAAACCGGCATTCGGCTCAAGTCTTGCAGTGTTCGGCGCGGGAGGCGTGGGATTAAGCGCCGTTATGGCTGCTAAGATCGCAGGCTGCGAGAAAATAATCGTCGTCGATGTACATGAACAACGTTTGAAGCTGGCGCAAGAGTTGGGCGCTACACATGTCATTAACGGCAAAGAAACGGATGCGCAGAAGGAATTGATGCGTATTACGGGCGTAGGTGTTAATTATGCGGTAGAAACAACCGGTGTACCTCCTGTCGTCCTCCAAGCGGTTCGCTCCTTGGCGCAATTGGGCGAAATGGTTAGCTTGGCGGCAATGGCAAATATCGAAGTTCCATTCATGGAGATTACGGGATTCGGGCGTAAAATCATGGGCGTTACGGAAGGCGACTCAGTCCCACATACATTCATTCCAAAGCTCATTTCGTATTATAAGAACGGACAATTTCCATTCGATAAGTTAGTGAAATATTTCGATTTCGACCAGATCAATGATGCGTTCGCGGCATCGAAATCGGGCGAAGTCATTAAGCCGATTCTTAAAATGAACTAAACTGAATGAACTAAACTGATGGAAAAAAGGGATGGCATGCCGCCATCCTTTTTTCGTTTTCTTTTAACAGCCTCCAGAGACAGCAATGGCCCGGAAAGACTTAAAAAGAACTTGTTTAATTCAGTTCTCATTCTGTAATCTCATAATCATGGCGAGTGATCCAGTTCAGCCTAATAGGCCTATCGGCGAAAATCCAAAAGAATCAGATATCACTGTTAATCTGCTCCTTGTTTCGACTTAGGTATTACAGTAGACAACGTATAGGTGATAAAATACAGATAAGGAATTTTGGAGGTGAAGGTGTGTATGGCTAAATATAAAGATAATAAAAGTTTAAACTTTTTAGTTCGGCACCTAGAATCTGTTTGCGCTCATAACTATTCACCTTGCCCTTATCCAATATATACGATTGAAGGAATTTCCTCGGGAGGGCCATGCCAATGAGGAATACTACGGAGGGTCAACAGAAGCACGGGCAGCAAGAACAATTTGAGCCGATGCCGTTGTTCTCCACCATGGACAGGAACGGAAGGATGACTATGCTCCGGCCGGGACGTCACGTCGGACGTGTGGCTCCATTGCTGCCGTGGCTGCTCATATCAGCTGCACTGTGGGCACTGACAGGCTCAGTGCCTTTCGGAGCACTGCTCGGCCTGGCGCCGACACCGGCGATTAGCCTATTCCTCGGTCATCCGGTTACGGTGGGCGTCGCCTTGGTGCTGCTGTTTGTCGTGATCGGTGCGACCAGCGGAGTGTACTCGCAAGCGGTCGAGCAGTTCGGGCAGACCAGGGTCGCCGGCCTGTCAGCGACACTAGCGATCGCAGGAGGACTGGCCACAAGCGCGGGAGTCCTCCTGCTCTGGACGCTGACAAACGATCCGTCACGCCCCTTCGATCTCGAGGCCATAGCGACGTCGCCGACGATCCCGCCAGAGCTCGGCGCCATTGTCGGAGCTGTCTTCGCCCTCTTGGCAGCTATCGTGCTCCTGCAGTTGCCCGGCTCAATCGCCCACGCTCTGCGACGTCAGGCGGACATCGAACGCCTCCGCTTGGAGGGTTCGTTGTTCACTGGGACGTTGACCGCCGTTAACTTCACTAACCGCTGGCTCTTCAATCTCCCGATATTTACAGTCGAGGTAAGCTATATCGTCAATGATGCTCCTCTTGTCGTCTCAGCGCACATGCGCACCAGCGCCGACCGTGTTCCCGTTGTTGGCTCGCGTATGCTCGTGCTGACCGACTTTCGCGGAACTACCCATGTTGAGCTGGACCTGTCCAATGGGGCTGCATTCGAGCCGGACGCAAAGTACGCCGCACCGGACTATTGATTTTGCGCCTCGGATGCTGCGCGACTCCGCCTGAAAGAAGGCAAGAGGAAAAGGCAATGCACAGTTTAGAGAATTCACTATGTCTTTTAGAAAACGTTCTTTGTCATTACCGTACTTTTCAATAATCTTTACCCCCTGTCTGTTATGGTACGGTTCTCCGTGCTGTCTATAACGGCAAGTTTTTTATTGATTTTTCGGTTCTACATCAAAATCAGTTCTTGACGGCAAAGATGAGAGTAGCGAAGGGTCAGAGGGATTCTTGAGAAACGGCAGTGGTCGCTTTTAAAGCATGATTCCTACCTCAAAACTCAATAAAATAAAGGAATCAGGCTTTAATGGCGATCGGAAGAACCCTCTGACCCGCAGCGTTTCCCATCACCCTCACTTATAGTCAAGCACTGATTTCGGTTTTGAGCCGATTTTTCTTATTGATCAAATTTTAACTGGAATCTATAATTGAGATAATTTTACATAAAGGTGAGTGATTCTCATGCAAATGCTTAAATCCGTCGCGTCCATTAATAAGGTGCGGAAGGGATAAAATCAAAACGATCCCCTTCCGTGTTAAATCCAACCCACGGAGGGAAAAATGCATGTCTTTTAGCTATTACGGAGAACTTTGTACAGAAATTTATGACCTCACTAAGAAAATTGGTCAATCTTTCGGCGGTGATTTAGAATATTACCGTGACAGACTGAAACCTTGTAAGGGGCGTATTCTTGAAGCAATGGTCGGATCTGGACGTGTGATCATTCCGCTTCTCGAATCAGGTCTTATTGTAGATGGCCTTGACTATTCTCCCGAGATGTTGGCTTCTTGCCGTCAACGTTGTGAAGAAAGAGAATTAAAAACTAATTTGTATGAATCAAATCTCCAAGAACTTTCTTTACCTGATAAATACGAGGCTATAATTATTCCAGGCGGTTCATTCTTGTTAATCGAAAAACGAGAAGAGTCTCTTCACGCCTTAAAACGCCTTTACGACCATCTTCAGCCAGGTGGACGTCTTTTACTTGATCTTTTCCTTCCTGACAATAACTTTGAATGTGGTCAGTTTGGTGGGACGTCGACATTCACATTACCGGATGGAGACATCATCACAATGGAAGGCAAGCTTGTTGAAGCGGATTTATACAATCAATACAAAGTTTCATTATTAAAATATGAAAAATGGCGTAACGGTTCACTTATCCAGACAGAATTACAGCGTTTTGCCTTACGTTGGTATGGTGTCGAAGAATTTAAACTCGTTTTAGAAAGCATCGGTTTTTCAGATGTGGTTGTATCGGCTGATTTCGAATATGGCAAGGTACCAACACATGGCAAGCAAAAATTTGTATATGAAGCGGTACGCAAGTAAGCAACCTACGGGGGTCTCGGTTTTCAGCCAAGACCTCTGTTTTTTGCCTACCTAACTAATTATTATTTCGTTTGTTAACTTCAATCGTAATAAACTCCGGCAAATAATTGGGAGTACAGCCCTTTGATACCATTTCATCTTTATAAAGACCCGTTTTTTCACCAAGCTTGATGCAACGTTCTCGATTCTTCTGATCATAAACGCCTATCCAGCCTGCGAGAAAATTCATAGCCCATTGGACTTCCGGTTCTTCCTGCGTAATATTAGCTTCAATTGCAGATAGTAAGTCCTCGGTGTCATCAGGCGGTGTTTGTCCAGTCCATCTCAATCGCCCTTTATAATACCAGAAGGTTCGCCTTTGAAGAGCAGAAGGACTGTTTTCCCATAACTCCATCAATGCAATTGCCTTCTTGTCTTTGGTAAGCTGATTAGCCATTAACCAATCCATTAAGTTATTTCGCTCATCAAATGTGTGCAGCTGCATATCCTGATCAAGCTTATTTAACACATCTTCTGAAAGAAGTTTTTTGTCCATAATTAAGATTGCCAATAGCCTGGGCAGAAACTCTTTGGTTGACCAAAGTTCCATAGCTAGTTCGTGATCTACTTTAATGTCCTTCGCGATTTTTCGTAAGTCGCCTAGCTTCGTTTTACTATTGATATCGATCAGTGATAGAATGCTTTCTGCTTTTGAAGAACGCTTCATTTCTGTACTTTTATTGTTATTCATTTGACACAACTCCTTTATTAAAGCACTGTTTCATAATATCTCCTTGGCTCCATATATCAATAACTTAATTTCGTTATAAGTCTTCTTGCATAAAAATATACCACAACAATATTAAAAGGATGGATTCCTTTTACGCAAAACGTGCCTCAGAAGTGATTCTGGAGGCACGTTTTTATTTCTTAAATAGGCAGGCAATCCGATCAAATAAACGAACGCATCTCTCTGTTTCTTCCGAATTTATAGGCGGCTGTCAGTGCTAGAACGAGCGCAAAGGCGAGTAGAATGGCAAGATTCAACAGCATTCCAGATAGCTGTTCTCCATGTTGCAGCCCACTGACCGTATCCAAAAGCCAGTATTGCGGGAGAAATTGGGCAGCTTGCTGCATGAACGTTGGCATCGTTGTGATCGGAAATAAACATCCGGCCACCAGGCAGGTTGGAATAATGACCATAGTCTGTATCCCGTTCGCCACCATTGAGCTTGACGAGAATGCTACGATGGCCAAAGCCAGACTGACCGCCACCAGGGCAAACAGACCAAGCAGCAAAAACATTTGAATAACCGGTATTCCTGTATCCATATGAAAGAACCGGGTCATAACCACTAATGTCACAGCAACTTGGATCAGCATGACGGCAAGGTTCACAATGATGTTGGCTGCCACGTATGCGCGGCCCGTCACCGGTGCGGTAAACACTCTGAAATAGGTTCGGTTTTCTTTTTCCTTCAGAAGTATCCCAGACAAACTGACGGCTGAGAACAGCATGAGCACGATCAGGTAGCCTACCGTCTGAGCCGACTTGCGATGCTGAACGGAGTGATCCTCCACCGTTTCGGCCGAGAGTCCGGATTGCGCTTGAAGATAGTTTGTGTACATCTGGTCGAACTTCGCCTTCTCCCCTCCGGACGATTGGCCGATGGACAAGAGATTCTCAATATATGCATTCACATACGACTTGATATAAGCTGTGACTTGCGAGCCTTGAACGGAAGTCAGACCGACGTTTGTCGGTTGGTCGGACAACATACTAACTGCAAATCCTTTAGGGAATGTTAACAATGCATCTATATGACCATTCGCCAGAAGCCCCTCCGCCTCCTCCGCCCGCACTTCCCGGACTTCAACCTGATCAAGCTTGCGGATATACTCCACCATATTCACAGGTACCGCCTGACCGTCGTCATGATTGACCACGCCAACTCTCAATAGGCTCTCTTCGGAGCCGGAGCCGCTGTAGATGGATGAAGCCAACGCTATGCCAAGAACCGGTAAGCATAAATATAACAGCATCAGCTTATAGTTTTTGAACGTGCTTAACGCCATCCTACGGACCAGCCAGATCATCTCTCTCATTACAGACCCTCCCTTCTTCTCATGAGGACAATTGCCAGGGCAAGCAATAGTACCGAACATCCCAGGTTAAGCATCATTGCCGAAGGCGCAGCCGTAAGGTCCCCCGCATAAATCATTTTCAAAATAGCATCATTGGACCAATGCAGCGGAGAATATCGGGAAAGGACATTCATTATCCCTGTTGTTTGATCGACCGGCGTATATGCCCCTCCCACAAACGCTGCCGCTTGAATAACGATCATCAGTACACTTCCAGCTGCGTTGCCCTTCAGACAATAGCCTACGCCGAGTCCAAGGCTGATCGCCAACACAATTTCAGTTAATAAGACAAGGAAAGCAAGCCACAGATGTTCTCCCCAATTCGCACCGAACATATATTTGCTGAGCAGCACGATAATCGCGACAAATATGGCATTAAGCACGAGTGTCCCGACAATTTTCCCTGCGAAAATTTCTCCTTTCGTGATCGGTGACACCAACAAACGGAGATCGGTATGTCTGCTTCTTTCCGTTTCGATTAATTTCCCAGCCGTTAAGGCGCTGTACATAATGATCATGGTTGTCACTGCAACAGCAAAATAGTCCAAGCCCCCTGGCTGTCTAACGGCATCAATCGAAGCTTCAGTTACATAATTTCCATCTGGAGACGGAAGATCGGTCTCTGCTATTGTTAATCTATAGCGATCAGCCAGCGCTGCCAATAAACCCTGAACGATACCATTTTCCATCCCGTTGCCGCTGTTGCCATAATAGCTGATTCCATCATCAACGATTCGCGCATAACCCGTATAAAGGCCATTTTGCACATCCTTGACGACATCCGTTTCCGTTCTGCTCGTTACCTCTTCAAATCGGATGCCGGACGTTTCCGCTTCCAGCAGAAAAGCCTTCCACAGCGTTTCTACCGTTTTACTCGTGCTGTCATAGCTATATATCACGCGAATCGGATCGACCTTTACGGTTCCATTGAAATTACCGGATAGCGCTGTCCCCAATATGAGCATCAACAGAACAGGTGTCGCCAACATAAACAGCAGCATTTTGACATCCCTAAACATCTTTAATTCTTTCCCAGCGATACGCAAAATGTTCATTCGTTCTGCCCCCTTCCTCTTTCGTATTCGTAGTATGGCTCTTGATTACTCATCTCGCAGCGTTCGGCCGGTTAAAGTCAGGAACACGGACTCCAGACTTGGCTCCTGTGCCTCCACGCCGCGAATTTCCACGCCGCTTGCCACAAGCAGCTGAATGATTGAATTTAAGTTGTTAATTTCTACAACGGAGCTGATGTTAATCGTTTGTTCCGCCGCTTCGACCGTGTTCACACCGACAATGCTTTTCAACTGTTCCATCGGAAGACTTTCGGTCGATCGAACTGAAATGCTCATATTTTTCTGATTCGTAATAATCGCTTTAAGCTCTCCCTTCGTCCCTTCCGCAATGATCTTCCCGTGGTCGATAATCGCGATCCTAGAGCAGATTTCTTCAACCTCTTCCATATAGTGACTCGTATAAATGATTGTACTGCCCATCCGATTCAGCTTCCGAACCGAGTTCAAGATATAATTGCGGGATTGCGGATCGATACCTACCGTCGGTTCATCCATGATGATCAGCTTAGGTCTATGAGCAATCGCGCAGGCAATATTTAGCCTTCTCTTCATTCCACCTGAGAAGCTTCTCGGATAGCTCCCCCGCCGATCCGCGAGGCCTACGAATTCCAAGGCTTCGATTGCGCTGCGTTTCAGCTCTGATCCCCTTAATCCATATAGCCCGGCAAAAAAGTGAACATTTTCATAAGCAGTCATATCTTCATAGATCGCTAAATCCTGGGGCACAAAGCCGATCGATTGCTTCGCAAACCTGCTGTGCTTGGTAATATTCCGGCCCATGATCTCAATTTCGCCTTTTGTCGCGGATAACAAGGAAGCAACCATATGAATCGTCGTGCTCTTGCCTGCCCCGTTAGGCCCCAAAAATCCGAAAATTTCTCCTTCTTGCACTGCTAGCGATAAATTGTCCACAGCAGTATATTCTCCGAATTTTTTCGTTAACTGTTTGATTTCCAACATGTTCACCGTTGTTTTCCCCTCCCATTAAGTCCGTTTCTGATGTTCTTATCGTACAAAAAAAGGACGTACCTGCAGAAGTGCACAAGTTCATCCTCTTCCCATGAATTTATTCATGTTATCCCCCTTCAAACATTCATGGGGTATATGGTATTAACGTTGTGATCGAAAACCCCCGCGAACCGTCTACAATCACCTTTCCTCCTACCGCCGCCGTCCTTTCCTCCATTCCAATGATACCGAGTCCCTTCACAATCTTTGTTTTCCCTTGTCCATTATCAGTAACTGTAGCCTTAATTAGTGCAGGCAACACCTGAACATGAATTGAAACCGCGGTAGCTCCGGCGTACTTCATCATATTCGTAAATGCCTCTTTCATATTATCTTGGATGATCTTCCAATGGATCGGCGAGATGAAATCCATATTTCCTTCATATGTAAATGCCGTACGGATCGGGTGCTTGTCCGCAAATTCATCAATGAATAATTTCATCCGGTTAACGCCCATCTGTTCCGTAGGCGGTTTTATTTTCTTCAAATCGAATCGAATGCTTTCGATGCCCTCTTTTGATATCTGAATAGCATTGTCCAGCAGCAACGACGCTTGGTCTGACTGGATCTTGATTAAGCGCTTTGCCGCCTCCATCTGGATCAATGCGCTGGTCATCGCGTGTCCGATGTTATCGTGGATGTGCTGGGACAATCGGTTTCGCTCCTCCAGCTTAAGCGTATATTCCGCTTGCCGCAGAAATTCGTTATTTTCCTGCAGCCGAGTTTGCACCCGTTCAAGATCGCCGCGCATTCGCTCCAATTCAGAGTGCTGTCCGCGCAGCTTGTTATTGTAAAACTTTAATGTGGGAAAATAGATCAGAGTTACTGCCGCAATGAGTATGTAGAGAAGCATGAGTTGCCGTGGTACGAGTAGCAAGGGGATCATCATGAAGAGGAACGACGCAATCGCTTGTTTACCGACAAAGATGGACGCCAACTCGTAAAGATGAGCCGGAAGCAGTAAAATCATTAGCGGATGATCATGGAACATGGCGATAGCTATTCCTATGGATAGCACAGCGACAAGGGGGCGAACGCTCTCTTTTTTCAATATATAAAACAGCAGGTTCGTACTTAGATATAATAATACGGATAAAATATACCAGGGCGTTATACTTGTTTCAGATGATAGGGATTGGCCGACTGCAAAGACAAGCAGGGTCACTTTATAGCCTATCTTTAACAGTTCCGATCCATCTCTTGGATCACTCATCAGGTCAATTCCCCTGTCAAATAGTAAATGGCGATTTGAGTGCGGTGCGTGAGGCCGGTCTTGCCTAATATAGAAGTAACGTGATTGGCAATGGTGCCCTCAGAGATATAGATCTGTTTGGAAATTTCCTTGTTTGTCCGTCCCTTGGCGATCAGTGCCATAATATCCAGTTCTCTTTCCGTAAAGAGACTCTTGTCGATCCCGGACTCTTGGTTACGTGCAGGCAGATCTGTGTCCTTCCCCGCCTTTCCCCCGGCAAAATCCGATTTCAACTTGTCTAATACCGAGTCCTGCAGCACATTATGACCGTAATAAACGGTTTTAATCGCATCGCGGATCCGCTCAGGGTCGTTATTTTTCAGCAAATAGCCCTTGGCCCCGTATGTAATGGCATCCCTAATATATTCGTCATCATCAAACGTCGTCAAGATCAGCGGCCTTGTTGCTGTACGCTCGACGATCAGCTTGGTCGCCTCCACTCCGTTCATTTCCGGCATTCGCACGTCAAGCAGCGCTACATCAACCTCATGCCGCTCGCAATAGGCAACAGCCTCCTGTCCATTCTGAACCGTGGCGACAACCTCAAATCCTTCAAACGTGGTTAAAATAATTTTCATCCCTTCGCGAATGAATGAATTGTCGTCCGCAATCAGCACCTTAATATTCGGCACAAACCACTCCTCCTTCCCTTCCATTATTATGCATCATGAAAGGCGTCAGCACCATACTGATTATGTGTCAGCAACGTTCAGTATGTTGCTGTTGGGTAGTGATGCCTAACGGCGAAAAGGCCTAGAAAAACAACCATAGACGATATTGAAAGCCGGCGACAATCACACCTGCGCTAAATCATGAGAATTTCCAAAAACCTGCTACTAGATTTTGTATCTCATCCGTCCTGCATTTGGCGAAAATATAGAGAGACCTAAAACCAAAAGGATAACTGTAAGCATCTTGAAGCAAGGTTTTAAAAAAGACTGATCCATCGATTTCTCGTCATTACTTAGTGCCCCGTCTGAAATTGCATGTTTTATAAGACCTGGGTTAGTAAACATATCTTTGACGCTTTCAGTTGAATTTGGATGCTCAAGCACCTTTATCGAGCAATTAGGCTAAATATTGTTTTCTAGATATTCTTCATAGTCCTCAGGAATGAAGATCGAAATCATGCTCTCAGGTTTAAAGGGATGGACGAGACTCAAGTAAAAGTAATATTTTTGGTTGCCTTCGTGGATAAGGTCTGCTTGATCATTAAAGAAGTCAGGTGCATTCCCTCCGATCCAGCCTTTAGAATGTTCGTTCGATTGGCCTGATTCCGTATAATAAAGAATACAGTCTATTCTCTCAACTAAAATATTCATGTGATTTTCCATAGGCATATCACGAATCCCCCGTTGTTTAAGGATTCACTCAACTCTGCAGTATATGTAATCAATGTATCCCTATGGATGTAACTGATCTTTCAGTTATGGCAGATGCCTGATTCATTTCCAGCGGGATATTGGACTAATTCTTAGGTGTTGTTTATCCCCTAAAACAAAGTTTTAGAAGCTTATAATTCAATCTATTCTGCTGTCCCAACACACTCTAAGCATTCCTCGAGTAAACACTCGGCCCTATT
Source organism: Paenibacillus sp. NPDC058071 (assembly GCF_042885235.1). NCBI lineage: Bacteria > Bacillati > Bacillota > Bacilli > Caryophanales > Paenibacillaceae > Paenibacillus > Paenibacillus sp. NPDC058071. The sequence goes on along the minus strand of NZ_JBHVSK010000026.1, from coordinate 14,009 downwards.
TATGATATGGTTCTCCGTGCTGTCTATAACGGCAAGTTTTCAAATTCATACCGTCCTCCTTTGTAAACATGTCTTTCTGGATCGAAAAAAACCGGATTCCATCGTAATATAGATACTTCCGTCTTCTTCCGAGATCTTCTCGTTCAAATAGGCTCTGAAGGCTTTTAAATTATTGCCCTTCAGATAGTCTCTTGCGTTCATAGGCGTTGAAGTCATGTAATGAATGAGAGGCTCCGCCTCATCTACCTCCATGTAATCTTCATACCGCAGCAGATCAATGACCGAGAAATGGGACGACAAGATCTCCGCTCCGTTATCCAAATGGAACCTCTCCATAACATCATCCAACACTCGAAGGTCCGGGTCGAATGCCCTCGCGAGCTGCTCCATTTCCTGAAGATGAGCTTTGCTCATGGTAGAGGTATAGAGCATGCCCTCGTTCTTAAGGACCCTATGGCATTCGGTCAGCGCTTGTCCGATATCCAACACATGATAAAGCATGTGATTCGCAATAACCACATCAAACTCGTCATCATGGAACGGAATGGATTGAGCGTCGGCGACAAGAAACGCAAAACTGCCGCTGATGTCTCTTACATTTGCGCGAGCGGCCTCCAACATGCCCGAGGATATATCGGTAAGCATGATGCTCCAGGATGGCGGTATCCTGTCCCTATTTCGACTCCACAAGGCGGCATCTCCGCAGCCCAGTTCCAATATTTTTAGATTCGGTGCCAAACCGAGCTGATCGAAGAACCATCGGTGCCATCCGGTTTTATTGGCGCTGAAGGTATCGTACAACTGGATTCTGGCCTGTAGCCGGAGCGCGTTGCGGTATTGTTCTCCCCAATCTTTCTCGGTATGAATCGTCTGAATGATTTCGAACAAGCTATCCCATTCCATTTCCGCTTGGTGTTTCCCCAGCACATCTAGCGCTTCATCGATTGCTTTGGATACATATTGCATGTGGGCAACTTTTTTCCGGATCACTTCCTTTTGCAGCTTAAGTGAGCTTCTTAAATCCTGTTTGAGAAATAAGCCTTCATGAATGATATGCTTTATATCGACAAGACTCAGACCGATATATTTGAGCACATGAATTTTTTGCAGCCGAACTAAGTCGTCTTTACCGTACATTCGGACAGAAGCATGGTTAACATACGATGGCTTCAGCAACCCGATCTGGTCATAATACCGCAAGGTTCGGAGAGTCAATCCCGTCCGTTTCGCGATCTGTCCAGTCGTCCAATATTCTTTATCTTCACGGGCTTGCATCTACAATATCCTCCATTGCAACGATTGTTATCTTGATTATACAAATGATATCAAAAAAGGAGTACCTCCCCCTGGGAACTCCTCATTTATCCATACTATAACCTTTTCTATACAATTCGAGGAATGTCTCTTAAATCACTATAGATGATCTTTCCCATTTGTTGTGCGACGCTCACCATTTCGTCGGCACCTTGGGAGGGCCCTCCGATTCGAAGAACGGCATCGCAATGGTTCAAGAGTCGAACGGAGGATGGATGGAAAATACGATTAAAAATATCGTCTCCGATCTGCTGTGAACCTGCTTTATCGATTAATGGAAGTGCATACCACTCGCCAAGTACAGGCAAATGGCCGGCCTCATATACCTGAAGTGCGATATCGTTCATCAATTCGATGTTCCTATGAATTAAATCCGGATCGTCTCCCGTTCCCGAACGATAAGGTCCTGCAATGAGGATATGCTGCTGTCTTAAAACGGGTTCAAGCAGCCGATTGATTTGAGCGTATTGCAGCAGCATAATCGTTTTTCCGTCTTTGATCACTCCTGCTTTTATCATATCAAGCGCCTGCTGAAAGGGATATTCCAGCACTTCAATGTTTTCTTGCTCCTCCTTGACTCCTCCGCCCTCTCCAATTTTCATGACTGGCGAGTATTCCGCGACAAAAAAATGCAAAATTTCCGTTACGGAGCCTGGCGACATATAGGCTTCGCCGATTTTTTGTACATTGGCTACCCTGTAACCGGTCTCCTCTTCAGTCTCCCGACGAATGCTGTCTTCTGCGCTTTCCTTGTCCAACAAACCTGCGCAAGCTTCGATTAATAACCCCGTCTCGTTTCCGTTCAAGTAAGTCGGGATCCGGAACTGCCGCGTCAAAATAACCGTCTGCTTCTCCCGATTATAGAGCAAGATTGTTGCACCGTTCCCACGGTCGTATGATTCCCTGGACTGACTATTCCAGGAGCCATCCCTTGCTTCGCTCATGTAAGTGATTTTCTTAAGCACATACCAGTTATCGGACAAAATTTCTTCGTTTACGATTCGGATCTTTGGATTCATCGTATTCCTCCCTTTCGATGAATCTCATTATACAAGGTTACGTAACGTCATCTTCAAGCCTTTTTTCAATTAAAACTTGCCGTTACTTATGTACGGTTCACCCCGATTAATTTTAAACGCATACCTACCCTAGTCTTACTTCTCTTTTTCCGTAAAATAAACCGTCCAGCTATCCCCCACAATAGCCGGGTAATTTCGATCATTCGGCCATACGTAGACCCATCCGCTCCGTCCTGGCGATTCGCAATCGCAAGTCCATACTCTTTCGTAATCGTTCTTCTCCTCGATACCGAAAAACTCCTCCAGCTTGTCCATCTCAGCTAATCCTTCTCGCGTCACTTGTATCCATAATCCACGAATCGTTGAACGTTGCTTCATCGCTTGTTCGTCAAGGACGGCTGCCGGATAATCCCGCACATCGACTAGACGGCCTGCGATGCGGCCGGGGACGCTTCCTTCCATATAGGCGGCAGCCAGCCGATGGTTGCTCTGCCCGGGCAGCAACGTACCATAAATAAATATACGTATGAATGGTGCGGCTGCTTTTGTTATTCCGCTGCCATCGCTCATTGTCGTGCCTCAACGGGCGGACGAATGGCAACACCCTCGCTTTCCAGCGCCTCGCGAATTCGGGAAGCGAACAAAGCCGCGTGAGCGCCGTCGCCATGCAAGCAAATCGTGTCTGCTCGCACCGGCGTCTCCAGGCCTTCTAACGTAAAAGCCGTACCGCGTACAGCCATGGCGACAGCCTGTCTCGCCGCTTGATCGGCGTCGTGTATGATCGCTCTGGGCTTGTTGCGAGATGCAAGGCTGCCGTCAGGCTCATACGCCCGGTCCGCGAACGTCTCCGACACAGAGGTAAGCCCGGCTTTGCTTGCTTCAGCAAGCAGAATACTGCCGGATTGTCCGTACACCATCAGCTTATTGTCACAGTCGCAGGTAGCGCGTACGATAGCAGCCGAGATCGCTGCGTCCTGATTCGCCATATGGTAAAGCGCGCCGTGAGGCTTTACATGCCGCATCCCCACGCCTTCCGCATGGGCGAAAACCTTTAGCGCACCCAATTGATAAAGTACAATATCGTATACCTCTTCCGCCGTCATCGCCATCGAACGCCTTCCGAAGCCGAGCCGGTCAGGAAACCCCGGATGTGCGCCAATGGCAACGCCCGCTGACGCCGCTTTCCGAACCGATTCCCGCATCGTATGTGGATCGCCAGCATGGAATCCGCAAGCAATGTTCACGCTGCTCACATAGCGAAGCAACTCGTCGTCCTGACCGAATGAATAAGCGCCGAAGCCTTCCCCGAAATCGCAGTTTAAATCGACGGATATCGAATGTTGATGCGTCATATCCAATCCCCTCTCTAAGGCGTGCGGCAGCGAATCGCTGCCGACAGCAATGCCATCTCTATCTCAAAGGCCAACATTAGGCGCTGTGCCTCTTCTACCGTTATGTATTGAAAGCGAATCGTATCTCCCGGCTTCGCTTGCGCAAGAAGCGGCATGTCGACGGAAGCGACATGCGCGATTTTCGGATAGCCGCCGGTCGTCTGGCAATCGGCGCCTAACACGATCGGCTCGCCGCCTGCAGGCACCTGCACGGCGCCCGCCGTTACCCCGTGCGAGAGCAGCTCCGCGCCGCTCTCGCGCTCGATCGGGAATCCGCTAAGCCGGATTCCCATCCGGTTCGAGGCGGGAGCGACCCGGTACCGCTCCCGAAAAAAACCATCACGGGCAGCTTCGCTAAACTGCCCGTACTCGCTCCCCGGCATCGCGCGCAGCTCGATGCCGTCATCGCCTGCGCCGCCATAGGCAAGCGGCGGCGCAAACCAAGGCGCGGCCGCCATTGCGCTCCGGCGGCGGCCCGCCCCCTCAAGCGCCAGGGCCGCGAGCCATGCCGCGGCCCAGCGCCCTGCCGGCTGCGCCGCATGCACGGCGGCGCCCGCCGCCAGCCGTGCTCCCGGCTTGCCGGCCAACCCGCCTGCTGCCGCCACATAGGCGCGGCAGCCGCTCTCGGCGCGCCCGAATCGGATGACCGCGCCCCGCCGCACGAAAACCGGCCGCCACATCGGCAGCTCCTCGCCGTCGACGGTCGGCCCCATATAGGCCCCGCAGACCGCGATCAGCATATCGCTTTGCGCCGTCAACTCCGGCCTTGCCAGCGTCAGCTCCAGTCCGGTCGCCTCCTGTGCATTACCAACAAGCCAGTTCGCGACACGCAGGGCGTAGCGGTCCATAGCGCCGCCGGTCGGAATGCCTAAAGCTCGGCTGCCGGTCGTTCCCAGATGCTGAAGCGCTGTCAGCATACCCGCTCTTTCGATTGTAAAACCGCCGTTCTTCTCGCCAAAGCTCGCTGCCGTCCCCTTCATCTTGTCATTCCTTTCTATATCTATGTAGAAGCTAGTCCCAACAGAGGCTGTGCTAAAAAAGCAGCAACTTCCTTCGCCTTGCACGCACTCGGCCCCCAACGCGCAGCGGGACCGTACGAGTGTCATCCATCATCCTCACGTAACCTCCGGGATAAAACGCACTCTGTCTCCTGCTCGCAATAATACAGGCGGCTCCTGATCCGGATCGTACAGCCGGAATGAAGTACGGCCAATCAGCTGCCAGCCGCCTGGCGTCTCAATCGGATAAATGCCGGTCTGTAAGCCCGCAATCCCGACCGATCCTGCCGGAACGATCGTTCTCGGCTTTTCCTTGCGAGGCTGCGCCAAACGTTCCGGCAAACCGCTCAAATAGGGAAAGCCCGGCATAAAACCAATCATCGCAACCGTATACTCCGCTCCCGAATGCGCAGCTATAAAAGCCTCTGGCGACAGCCCGGCCCGCTCCGCCGCTTCCGCCAAATCCGGTCCGTCCTCCCCGCCGTATCGTAAAGGAATATCGATCCTTCTTGCTGTATACAGCAGTTCGTCTTGATCTAAAATGCTCGCCATTCGTCTCAACTGCCGCTCTGCAATCCCATACGGCAGCTCGTCCGCAGGATTCCCAGCAGACTGCCATAGCTGCAGCGGATCGTAAACAACCGTGACCGTTTCATAGGCAGGTACAACGTCCTCGATCCATGCCTCACGGCGATTGGCAATCGCATCGGCGAGCGCAGCCGTCCGGCGCCAGCCGCTTTCTCCTTCAAAAGAAACGCTTCTTATCACGATCGCCCGATCTCCGAGCGGTTCTATCCGTATCGAGCTTTGCACCCTTTTTTGTTCCCCCTTGCATCGCCGGACTTCAATAGCAGCGACGATTCCACACCTTATTTCTTACTACACATTTTAATTGAAATCGCCGATTACGGCTATCCGCCTTCGCTTCATTTCCTATCTCCCACATAAACTAAAAAAAGGCTGCGCGCGATCACCCCTCCATCCCTCTCGGAACCATCGCTTAACAGCCCTTTTCCTGTCCTGCCCTATTCTTCGTTTCTATGCATGTTAGTTCGTGTAGCGATTAATCGTCTCCACTAGCAAATCATTGAGCAGCTTAACCTCGTATTTACCCGCAGCCGGCTCCAGATGTTCGCCGCCGATGCCGCTGTCATCGGTCAAGAATAAATAAGTGCCGCCTGTGGCAACCGACAGAAACCGCATCAAATATTCGGTATCGACATCGATTCCGCTGGAGACGACCGGGATGACGCGAATGCCATTCTCGGCAGCCTTCCGGGTCATGTCCTGCACCTCTTCAATCGCTTGATCGTTATGATGCGGCGGAGCGTCCAGTACGAGGAACAACAGCCTTGCCCGCGCCTCCTGGCTCCAATCATGCTCCGCGATGCCGTTGCGCAGCGCCTGTTCAACAGCCTCCGGGTAATCGCCGCCGCCTCTCGCCTCCTCGGCTGCGATTTGGCGAACCACCTTGTCGATATCCTTCGTGAACGGATTCGATTTGACGACATAATCATCATGTATATCACGATAAAAATTAGCGCTAAGCCGAATGTCCAGCTGATTGCCATGCTGCTGTCCGACACGTTGGATTACATCCTTCAGCTCGGCTTCCAAGTAATCAAGTTCGTCCTGCATCGATCCGGTCGTATCGATTACAAACATAATATCGACCTGTTCCGGCTTTTTCGCTTCTTCGTCCAATGTCATCTTCAGCGATTCCTGTTCGGATAGACGAATATTTTCGAGCTTTTTGCTGCTCTGACCATGACGAACAACGACATCGTAGCGGCCTCGTCCACCGCTTCCGCTTCTATCGTCCTTAGTTCGCTCGACATTATCGCGCTGTGGCCCAAGATCAAATAGGTCGGCAAAGAGATACGCTTTGCCTTCCCCGTTCGTACGCGCCTCCCATTCTGTACGCCCGCCGTCCATCAGCTGCACAATGGCATCCGTTACCGGCCTTCCGCCCGCAGTCACGGACACTTCCAGGCGATTGAATCCGCGAAATGACCAATACCGCATGCTGGAGTCGCCTTCTCCGCCATTCAGCAAGTTTTTAAAGCTTTGCCACGCGGCAAGATCATCCCATTCCCCCGCTGTTAATTGACCCGCTTGAACAGGAGCATTCCGGTTTTCATAGCGCCTTACATTTTTGCCGTCCTTCTCTCTCTCCGGCCTGGGTTCCTTCCCGGCTGGCGCATCGTCTTTATTACGCTCTTTTACCGCTTCCGAGGTAGTCTCTCCGGACTTATTGGACCGATCCGAGTTGACGCTTCTATCGTCGGTGCTGCCGGAGCAGCCTCCCGCCACCAGCGCAACAGCCAATAGCAGCAGTACGGCCGATCTCTTTCGTTTATTCGCAAACCAATTGTATAGATCAGGCATTTTTGACAACCCCCTCTATCTTTTCCTTCTATAACGTGAACAGTTTGTCTATTGTTGCAAAACCGGATAAGGAACATTACAATCGAATTCAGGCGATGCGGCCAACTTACCGATACAAATGCCGGTCGCTACATGCGGAGGGAAGAAATCGACAGATGGAAACGATTGAATTGATCGCGATAACGATGGATTATGAAGGAAAAGTCATCGAGCTAGGCTTCGAAAAAGCTGAGCTGATTGTCATATCCGAGTACGGGTCTCGGCTCTGGTACGCGAACGTAGACGGCATCGCAGACTCTGAGCTTTTAAGGCGGTTCGGGCAAAGCGAAAATATCGGAATCGAGCTGAATGCGTCGGCCAAGGACGGCCGCAAGTTCCGTGGCTCGGCCTATTTGCATCCGAACGAGCCGCATCAAGCTGCTGCCATTCGCGGTGACGGCGAGCTCCACATGAGCTAATTGGCTACCCTGAATAGTATGAACGTCACCCGTACACTGCCATGACGAAGATTACGACAACGACAAGTACAAACTGAGCACGCTTGGACAGCCTTTGACAATCGGCGGCGAAGCGCCGCCCGCGCCAGAGCAGTCCGGTTGCTCCCGTCTTAGGAAGAAACGGAGGAACATCTATGGATTCAAATACAACAGTAAAGCAAGTGCAAACAAATGAAGACCGGGATGCCATTTATCAAATACGCAAGCATGTTTTCGTTGAGGAGCAAGGCGTAGCGGAAGACCGGGAATATGACGAATATGAAGACAGCTCGCAGCATGTGCTTGTCCTTCATAAAGGAGAGCCTGTGGCGACGGGCCGAGTCCGCAGCGTGGACGGCATCGCCAAGCTTGAGCGTATTTGCGTGCTGTCTTCGCATCGGGGACTCGGTCTTGGCAAAGTTGTCGTAGAAGCGCTTGAGGATACGGCGAAGGCGAATGGCTGGAAGAAAGCGAAGCTGAACGGACAAACGCATGCAGAATCGTTTTACGAAAAGCTCGGATATAAGACCACGTCCGATATTTTTATGGAAGAAGGCATTCCTCACGTCACAATGACGAAACTGCTTGACTAAGCGGATTGCGAATTCCACACACAATGCCCATAAAAAACGGACATCCGGCGATACGATGCAATCGTTCGCTGATGATGTCCGTGTTCGAGAAAAACAGGCGGCCCTGTCCCATACGGTGACAAGGCCGCCTGTTTTTGCAGGTGCTTGCTGTTGACCCCCGTCGGAAAAATACCGTCAGCGAATCAGTAGCCATTTATTCATTTTCGTCGTCCCAACGGGCTTACTTGCCGTGAGCGATTTCAGGCGTCGTCAGACGATCATAGAAATCGACGAATTTGTCTTTGTCTTCCGAGCTGCGCAGCGCCATAGCGGAACGCGGGTGCTCATCCAAAATACCGGTAACCATGTAAGGGATAATATAGCCCCACTCTTCTTTCTCACGAAGAGGGATCATATATTTCTCGATCATGTCGAGAAGCGGACGTACGTTGTATTTCGTGTTTTGAAGCTCAGCTACAAGCAGCTCCGTGTTGCAGTTGCCTGCAGCGCGGCCCATGCCGTATACGGAAGCGTCAAGCAGCTCGACGCCGTTCTCGGCGGCAATCAGCGTGTTGGCAAACGCCAGCTGCATATTGTTGTGCGTATGTACGCCCAGACGCTTGTTTGGCAAGTGCTTGCGGAACTTTTCCACCAGATAGCTGAGATCGTTTGGCTTCAGACTGCCATAGGAATCGACGATATAAACAACGTCTACAACGCTGTTATTAATAAGCTCGAACGCTTCAAGCAGCTGGTTCTCCATAACATTGGAAAGCGCCATAATGTTCAGCGTCGTTTCGTAGCCGCGTTCATGGAACACTTTTACGAGCTCAAGCGCCTTATCGACGTCTTGAATGTAGCAGGCAACGCGAATCAGGTCGAGCAGGCTCTCGCTGCGCGGCAAAATATCGTTCTCATCAACGCGTCCGATATCAACCAGTGCGGAAAGCTTCGTGTTTCCTTTGTTCGGAATCACTTTTTTCAGAAAATCGTCGTTCAGGAAACGCCAAGGACCGGCCGATTCGGCGCCCTTCAGCAATTTCGGAGAGTTTTTATAGCCGATTTCCATATAATCAACGCCGGCTTCATTCAACGAGGCGTATAAGTGCTGGACGAACTCAACGCTGAAATCCCAGTTGTTTACGAGTCCGCCGTCACGGATTGTACAATCGACAATTTTGCAATGGCTTGTTTTCGAATTCATGCGCTTGCTCCTTCGTTTACGAGGTCTAACTCTTTTTATCTCCCATCATACTTGAAAACACCCGATAAATCAAAATAATTTTGTCGTTTTTTGGCTATCAGCAGACAGCTATGTCCCTGATTTGGCAAGCAGTAACGATTTCGCTTCCGCCTGGAACCGCTCGTGAAATTGTGTAACCGCAGGGATGCTTGTCTGCATACCTTCCCGGTTTTCGTACACCATTCCATTCGAATGCTCCAGCACCTTCAGAAAACGCTCAACGATGACGGCTGTCACCGTATCCGGCTGCTCCTGTATTATTTTTTTGTAGCTGTCCTTCACTTCATCCTTCAGCTTGTAAGTGTCATAATCAAAGACAGGCGTATTGTTCAAGCCGTAAATATACATCGGTAAGTAAGAATCCAAATAAAGCCCGAGCGCCTCCTCTGCTTCCGGCACGCCTGGGTAAGCGGCAACAAAAGCTTCGGCCATCACGGCTCTCTCGGAAAGCTGCTTCCACGTAATGACAAGTCCTCCGTCTTTCGCTGCCGGCTCATCCGACTCCACTGCTTTTAGCTGGACGTAATTGTTCATTTCCTCCGATAAAAAAGAGGTGAATTTGATTTGCATCGCATAATCGACAATCGGAAAAATCGTTCCTTCCGCTTGCTCCAGCTTATAACCGCCGGAAAGCTTGGTCACAACAAGCTGACGAACGTCCTTATCTTCGATGGAAGCGGCGTTCGACGAAGTAATCGGCCAAGACTGCTCAAGCAGTACCTCCTGCACGTTCGGCTTCACGAAAGCGTCTTGGGACTTGTCCAAGTCTGCCGTATAGAAAGCGTTCAATTCACGAATCATCGTATCCGCGTTCCGCTGTCCCGCTTTGCTCATGTTTTCGTTTAAATAGGACAATATTTCGGCAGCCTCTTTCGCCTGCTTCACCGTGCTGCGGAATTTATCCAAAATAACGTCCTTATTGTCATCCTCCTCGCTGCGATTTTTCTGAAGCTGGGCTTCCTCAGCGCCTTGCCTTGCCACGTCAGTCTCCTTGTTGTTCGAGCAGCCGGCGGCAAGCGCAAGCAGGAGTGTTAATATCATTATCATAAAGGCCCTTCGGCCTGCCTCATTCTTAGTCATTGAAGCCCACCCAACCTTCCGTCTTCCTAGTGTATGCCAGATTGAGCATAACCATTAGACGAAAAAGTCGGCCGGAAGTTTCGGTCGCTGCCCCTCGGAAAACATGCTTTCTGTGCCCATTTCGTGAAATATTTCCGAAAATTCGACTTAAAAGCGGATATACTGGGTCAAAATAGAAATTAGTACTTGACTGATTATCGCTTATTTGAGTCGTGCCGTGTGTTGTTGCGTTGTTGAATAGCTCGATTTATGGTTCGTTCGGAGACACTTCTTATTCGTAACGGGTCGTCAGATGCTGGATAGTATGGAGAGTCCATTTTGTCACATGCATTCAGCCAGATCTTCATCTGAGGGCGTAATGTATATGATTTTTCGTATATAATTTTCGAAAATCGAACCTGAGCGCTTAATATGTATGAAATTTCATATATAATTAGCCATATCTCCACCTTAGAGCGAAATTATATACGATTTTTCGCACATATTTAACCAAATCTCCACATCAGAGAAAATTATGTATGATTTTTCGCACATATTCCGCCAAGTCTCCCCTCTGAGTCCAAAATGTATAGGTTTTTCCGCTCTAAACCGAAATCAGAAACTTGACTTGAAGTGAGGAGAAGCGCTGCGGATCAGAGGGTTCTTCCAATCGCCATTAAAGCCTGATCCCTTGATTTTATTGAGGGTTGCGGTAGGAATCATGCTTTAAAAGCGACCACTGCCGTTTCTCCAGAATCCCTCTGACCCTTCGCTACTCTCTTCTTTTCCGTCAAGAACTGATTTTGATGTAGAACCGTTTTTTCGACTCATAGCCGCATCAATGTTTAACCTCCAGTATGAGGGAGCGCTGAGGATCAGAGGATTCCTACGATCGCCGCTAAAGCCTGTTTTCTTTATTTTATCCAAGTTTGCAGTAGGAATCTGGCTTTGAAAACGACTACTTTCGTTCTCCAGATTCGCTCTACCCCGTTAATTTTCACTCTCTTCCCGCCAAAGCTCGATTTTAAGTTTAAGCCGATGTTGAAAAACCGGATATACGTGGTGCCGTCGCGGCATGCTGAGCTCCGTGCTCGGTACGCGGTGCTCCGTGCTCGATGCTTGGTACTCGGTACGCGGTGCTCGATGCTCGGTGCTCGGTGCTCCGTGCTCGATGCTCGATGCTCGGTGCTCGGTGTTCGGTGCTCGGTGTTCGGTGCTCCTGCTCCCTGCTCCGCGCTCGCTCACACTTCGGCGGTCAAACCTCTTCCGCACCGCACGCCTCCCATAAAACTACAAAACCCCCGTCATTAAAAATGACGAGGGTTTCTCTGCAAGCTGAGCCGGACAGCGCCCGGCTATTTCTTATTAACGAGCGAGCAAACGCTCGAAATGTCCTGATTTCTCAACCTTAGTCGCCAAATACTTCTCGTTATAAACCGTTGCCTCGCCCCAGAGCGGCACGCGGTTCGCAATATTCATGCCCGCTTGGCGCAGCGCTTCGACTTTGCGCGGATTGTTCGTGATGATCGATACAGGATGCTCGCGCAGCGACTTCAGCACAGCGATCGCTTCGCTGTAATCGCGAGAGTCGTCGGCAAAGCCAAGCGCAAGGTTCGCATCAACCGTATCAAGACCTTCCTCCTGCAAAATATAAGCCATCGCTTTGCTGAACAAGCCAATGCCCCGGCCCTCATGATTCGCCAAGTAAAAGAGCGCACCCGTCCCATGCTCCGTAATCATTCGCATCGACTGCTTCAATTGGAAGCCGCAGTCGCAGCGCTGGCTGCCGAAAATATCGCCGGTATGGCAAATGCTATGCATCCGAATGAGCGCTTCCGTGTCTTCTTCGAAATCGCCGTACACCAGCACGCTTGATTGCTGCAGATCGGCATAATGGAACTTGTTCAGTTCGCCGATCAATTGCTCGGTCGAAAGCGGCTGTTCGCCATTCGCTTTTTCTTTCTTCATCCAGCTGTACCAGTTGAAAATTTTCGTCTCTCCATCCAACTCGACCGGAAGACGAACGGGACCAACTACGTATAAATCATATTGCTCGCCTTCGATAGCGCGGAGCTTCTTGCTGATAATCGAGGCTGTATCGATCTTATTCATATATGCTGCACCTACTTAACTGTATAAGTTTTAAAATTGGAATGAAAGGTAGCTCAAATTGCCCATGTCGTAGCTTCGATGGATAATAGCCGGTTTTTCCTCCGGCTTGCCGCTGCCCAGCGCGATAAAAAGAGGGACGAAATGCTCCGGCCGCGGAACCGCCGTTTTCGCATTTGGAGCCAGCTCAGCATACCGGAATAATGATTCCAGATCGTGCTTCTCCAGCTTGTCGATAAGCCAGTCGTCAAATTCAACGGCCCATGGCTCCGGCGTTTTTTGTCCCCATTTCAAAATTCTTAAATTATGAACGGTTACGCCGCTTCCAATTACTAATATGTTGCGATCCGACAATTCGCGCAGCGCCTCGCCAATCCTGTACTGCTCCTCGGGCGACCCGTACGGATTGACCGACACCTGCACGACAGGCACATCCGCTTTCGGGAACATATGGTGGAGCATCGTCCACGACCCATGGTCGAGTCCACGCACTTTATCGAACTCGGACGGAATTCCTTTATCCTCCAGCAATTTTCTCACAAGTTCTGCGATTTGGGTAGACCCCGAGGCCGGATATTGAATTTGATACAATTCATCCGGGAAACCGCCGAAATCGTAAATCGTTTCATATACATCGTCTTTCGAGCTAATCGTCGTCGTTTCCGTCTCCCAGTGCGCCGTGAAAATAACGATGGCGTCCGGCTTCAGTCCAGCTCCGGTTTTCTTCAATAATTGTGTATAATCATTATCCTCAACGGCCAGCATAGGCGATCCATGTGCAACAAATAAAGGGTTCATTCTGAAACCTCCTCGTCAATTCACTTACTATTAGTAACTAATTATATATTCACAATCATATAACGTCAAGTTATGTGCATGTAAAAAGTTTGGTTGTATAAAAATGATATTAAGAATATAATAGTACTTACAAAGAGGTGATCGAAAATGGAGGAAACGAACCTTTGTCCTCGTCTCCAGAAAGGAATGGATTTAATCGGCAAACGGTGGACCGGGCTTATTATTTATCAGCTGCTGTCCGGGCCTCAGCGGTTTTGCACGGTACAATCCGCCCTGCCGATTAGCGGAAGACTGCTGTCCGAACGTTTCAAGGATCTGGAGAGTGAAGGCATCGTGACAAGAACCGTATATCCGGAAATTCCCGTTCGCATCGAATATGCATTAACCGAGAAGGGGCTGGCATGGGAGCCTGTCGTTCGGGAGATTGAACGCTGGTCGACGGATTGGATCGATCCGTCAGAGCTAGACTGACAGTAACACGTCTTCTATCTATATATCTTTTATAACCGTTTCCCGCCGCGCACGATACGCGACGATGGAAGCGGTTTTTCGTATTATTAGGTCAGCCAGAATGTTCTGGTTGGCCTTTTTTAATTGGTCGTTATACGATGGCGGTAGCCGGGAGAACGAAGCGGTTTTTGG
>NZ_JBHVSK010000025.1:0-79123 GCF_042885235.1 Paenibacillus sp. NPDC058071 | reverse complement strand
GAAGGTGAAGATACGTGGACGTGTGCCGCAGGCCGGAAGCTGCTATTTCGTTATGAAAGCAAAGAAAAGACGGAAAGTGGATATGAGTTGCGGAAACGCCACTACCGGAGCGAAAGCTGCGAAGGGTGTCCGCTAAAACCAAGTTGTACGAAAGCACAAGGGAACCGGGAGATTAGCGTGAGCTTGAAATACCTCCGTTACAAGCAGCAAGTACGGGAGAAGCTCAGGAGTGAGGAAGGATACGCGCTGTCGGTTCGAAGAATGATTGAACCAGAGAGTGTATTTGGACAATTAAAAAACAATCGAGGATTCCGACGTTTTCTGCTTCGAGGCCTGCCCAAAGTGAGCCTTGAGGTCGGATGGCTTTCGCTCGCCCATAATTTGCTCAAGAAGGTGGCAATCGACCGGAACGAAGAAAAAGCGATGCAGGGATAACTACCCCGCACCGCTTTTTCTTGGTTCTTCGTATGATTTTTCATCAAGCGAGCTGTCTCCTTAAGCAAGCATATCTACTTTTGGGACAGCCCCCGATTTTTTTGTTCCCTCCAGAAACTATCGCATTCTACTAAAATACACTCGTTCTTCTCCGCTGTTTCCGCCTTCACCGACACCCTTATATTTTCATAGAATAGACTACTAGAATAATGAGATAAAAGGAGCGGGAAAAGCAATGGGAGACAGCGGCCATACAGGGCATACGGGACTTACCGGGATGACGGGCATGACGGGACCTACCGGACCGGCAGGACCTCAAGGACCTCAAGGGCCGCCGGGACCTCAGGGGCCGCCGGGACCTCAGGGGCCGGCAGGACAGACCGGGCTGCAAGGATCGTCCGGTCCTCAAGGACTGCAAGGACCGCAAGGCGAACCCGGTCCATCGGTACCGGCCGCTTATGGTTATATCACTCGGCAAGCCACCACCTTACCGATGACGCTTAACTCCCCGATTCTATTTCCGAACGCAGGACTGATGAGGGATGCCGTCTATAATCAGAATGGCATACAAGTGTTGAAGACAGGTGTTTACCAAGTGCAATACGCGCTCGCGGCCAGCCTTAATTCGGCTGCGCATGAAGCCTTTTTCCTAAACGTCTTCATTAACGCGTTCGAAGTTCCGGATTTCATTCCGCAATATTCGGTCGTAGCCAACGCTGCTTCCGCCGACCAGATGATCATTACCGTTCCCGTGCATGCTTCTCTGCTGCTGCCGCTTGACGCCGGGGATACGGTTCAAGTTGTGCCAACCGTCGTATCCGGCACTCCTTCCTATTCCTACGCTTATTTACAAGTCATTCAACTGATCTGATCCACGCAAAAAGGGAGACTCCTCTGAGCCTCCCTTTCGTTATCCCGCCAAACGTTTACCGACGCTCGATCAAATCGATCGCTCCCAAAACCATATGGGCCAGACCAAATCCGAGAACACCCGTCCCTACAAGCTTATACCTGCTCTTCAGCATCGCGGCAGCGCCCGAAGCCGTTACTACGGTTCCGAGAACCGCAGGAATCAAACCTTCACGCATACAAACCGACACTCCTTTAGGTTAGTTTGGCAAGACGTACTCATTATGTTACAAAAGGAACGTTTCCATTCTGATCGCTTCAATCGGTTGCCTTGACCGCATCTGCCAGCATCGCCGCATAGGCTTTCGCCCCGGATATCTTCAAATGCACGCCGTCGGCGGCAAAATAATCGTCTTCCTCTTCGCTCGCCGCGTACCAATCGACCAGCGTCACATTAGGCGCGCCGGCAGCCGCCTCTGCAATCAGTTTATTGACTGTATCCTGCCAATTTCGCGGCACTCGCGTATTGACGAGCAGAACTCTCCGCTCTTCGCCAATCGATTGAAGCAGCTTATTCAGCTGCTTGCCGGTAAAAGCGCCGTTCGTACCCAGCTCGATAATGACGGTATCGCCCAGCTTTTGCTGTTCCTTCAACTGTTCAACAACGTCCACCGACTGCCGCATTTGACGGCCGATTTTGCCGTCTATGACAATGCCGGGGAGCAGCTTCTCCAAATAGGGAGCCGCATCCAAAATGACGGAGTCGCCGATCGCCGTCACCGCAACCGGCCGTGCCTTTTCATTGGGAGACGGTTCAGACCGCCCTTCTTCTGAACCCGTATTCGGATTCTTCGTTGGCGATGGAGATTGCGGCGGAGACGGCAATCCCACTGATGAGCCGCCCTTTTCCTTGTCCGGCGTCGTTTCTTCGTCTTCCATCGCGTAGCCGTTCCCTATTCCATCCTCCCCTTTTCCATCTGGCGTGTTCTGTGGATCGGGTGTGACCGCAGCCTTCGGCGGCTTCACGACCGCGGGCGCTTTGCTCGCCGCTTGATCCTTTGTGCCGCTTTCGTCCACTTGCCCCGCCGTTGTCTCCTTCGCAACCGCATTGCCTTTCGGCACCGGTCCATCGGATAAATCGAGAACCGGCAGCGGCGTATTGAGCGCTGAATTGATGTCCTTTGCGACGACGGCGCCTGCGGTCATGTCCGCTTGCTTCGCGTTGACCGTCAAAATATCGATGCTTCCGCTATTCAAAGCGAAAGCAAAGCATGCGCCAAAAACAAACAAGGACAGAGCGGCGACTGCCGCGCCGCTGCCAATCCGATGTTCTTTAAAATAACGGCGAACCGGCTCCAGCAGCTTGCCGACGCCGCCGTAACGAATCGGCTGTTCGAGCCAGCGATAGGACATCTCTGCGACCGCAATCGTCGCCGCAACTTGCAGCACGGACCGAAGCGGATCAAATTGGCCGGTTTCACGGACGGGCGTTGACAACATGATAATCGGATAATGATACAAATAAATGCCGTAAGAGCGCGTGCCCAGCCATTTCAACGGGGCGCTTCCCATCCATTTTCCGCTCCTGCCGGCCGGATGAGCCAGTGCCGCGACGGCAACAGCGACGGCAATGGAGAACAATAGCATGCCGCCACGGTACAGAAAGGCATCATAAGGATTCGCCAAGACAAAAAAACCGACTATAACGGCCAATCCGCTCCAGCCGATTGCATCGATCGCGATCCGGCTGCCGGTGCCAGCCGACTCGTTCAGCTTTCGGCTCGGCCAGACAACGGCAAGCGCCGAGCCGATAAGCAGAGCGAACGCTCTCGTATCCGTTCCGTAGTAGACCCGGCTTGGATCGGCTGAAGGATCGTAGAGAACCGCCATCATTGCGGCAGAGACAAGAGCGGCAGCCGTCATGGCCAGAGCGGCTTTTCCCCGCTTCGGCAAATAGTGGAGCAGCAGCAACAGCAGCAGCGGCCATAAGACATAAAATTGCTCCTCTACCGCCAGCGACCATAAATGGCCGAACGGCGACGGCGGGCCGAAGCTTTCGAAATACGATACTTCGTGGAAAATCATCCACCAGTTATTCACGTATAGGACGGAAGAACCGATATCACCTTTAAGAGTATTTAATCGGCCGGGATCGACCGCATAGAGATAAATTGCAACAGCTGCCAGCGTCAGCAGCATCGCGGGCAGCAATCGCCGCGCCCTTCCTAACCAAAAGGCTTTCAAATTCATGCGCTTGCCGCGTTCATGCTGGCTGAGCAAAATATCAGTAATGAGATAGCCGGACAGCACAAAAAACAGCGTTACCCCAAGCAAGCCGCCACGCATGCCAGGCATATTCAAATGGTAAGCGATGACAGCCAGAACCGCGACGGCGCGAAAGCCGTCAAGTCCGGGCATATAGCGTCTGCCGTTGCCGGTCTTACTCGTCATGAAAGCGTCCTCCTCTTTCGGCGGAAGCCGAGAAAAGCGATTGCTTGCGAAAGCCTGGATCCGAGATCGAATTGGAATAATTGCTGCGAATATTGCGGCTGTTGCCGGTGCGGCGTATAAGTGCGCGGTTGTTCATGGCATAGCTCCTCAAGTTGTTGTCTTCATATCAAATCGTTACGTTAACGATTATAATAGGCATATCGTTTACGAGTGTAACAGAATGATTACAACGCAGAGCAGCTTTACCATTTTCTGTTCGATATCGAAAGGAAATCACCTTCATGAGTCTTAAAAAAATCATATGGCTATGCGTGCTTCTCTTATTCGTCTTAACCGCATTCCGTTTGCTAACCGGATGGCCATTGAAGGAACAGCAGCCGTCAGCGGCCAACGGCGTCCTCGATTTGACGACGCGGAACCTCGAAAAGCTAGTCACGCTGGACGGCGAGTGGGAATACTTCCCCGGAACATTTCTTAAAGCCGGCTCTTCGGGCGAGGATGGACGAGATCCGTTGATCATGCGAATGCCGATTTCTAAAAGCCACTGCACCGACGGTGATTCCGCTAGCTGCCGCTACGGCACTTATCGGTTGATGATCAGGCTCCCATCCGGCGGAGACGGGCTGTACGGCATCCGTATGCCGGATACGCCGGCCGCCTCCGAATTATACATAGATGGCAATAAAAAACTGCAGACCGGCAGACCGGCTGCCTCGGCGGACAAAGAGATACAGCGCGTTTTACCGGCCTATTTCTTTTTTCATTCGGACAAAAGCTCTGTCGAGGTAGTCGTACACGTCTCGAATCATATCGGCAAAACGGCCGGATGGACGAAGCAGTCTATCAAGTTCGGGGCAGCGGAAGCAATCGGCAAAGAACGAGCCTATTCCTACGGCATGGAATGGATCGCCTGCGCCATTTTATTAATGCTCGTCATTTATTCAGCCGTTATTTCAATTATCAATCGCCAAATGAGAACAAGTCTTCTCTACTTCGTCGGGGCGATCGGCTGTTCGGTCTTATCGATCCTAATCGACGATGAAAAACAGCTGCTTAGCTGGTTTTCAATTCCGTACGAATGGTCCGTTCGGCTGACGATTATCGCCTATATGGGTATTGCACTGTTCTTCCTTCAATTTATTAAGAATCTGTTCCCGTTGGCGATCAATAAAAGAGTACAGGACGGTTTAACGATATTCGGACTCGCAAGCATAGCCGTTTTAACGCTCAGCATCCCTTTCTATCAAACGATTAAGAGTGATTATTTGCTCGTATTGATGGCCGTTCCCTACTTCTTCGTTCCCGCTGCGCTTCTCCGGATTACGATGAAATTCGACCGGAACGCTATCTATCTAGTGCTTGGAGCGACAGCAATCGCCGGCAGCGTAGGCTGGGGAATCGCCAAAAATATAGCGGGTTTAAACGCAGGCTATTATCCTTTTGATACGATCGCCGCTAGTCTGCTGTTCGCGGCCTACTGGTTCAAGCGGTTTTTCGACAATGCCTCCGAAACCCGGCAGCTGGCCGATCAATTGAAAAAAACCGATAAATTAAAAGATGAATTTTTAGCCAATACGTCGCATGAGCTGCGCACGCCTCTTCACGGCATTGTCAACATCGCACAGACGATGCTCGACAATGACAAGAAAGCCTCCCGGCTCGGCGCGGAGAATAAAGATTACTTGGAATTGTTAATTACAGTCGGACGCCGAATGTCGCTGCTCTTAAACGATTTGCTGGATATCAATCAGCTGAGAGAAAATCGCATACGTCTGCACAAAGCGCCCGTTCGAATCCAATCGATCGTATCCGGTGTTTTGGATATTGTCAGGGTGATGTCCGAAGGCAGGCCGATCCGATTCGAAATGGCAATTGAAGACGACTTTCCGGCTATAGGCGGCGACGAGAAAAGACTCGTTCAAATTATGTTCAATCTGCTTCATAATGCATTGAAATTTACAGAAAAGGGGTTGATTCGGGTAACGGCGGAAACGTCGGACAACCAGGCCCTCATCCATGTGTCGGACACTGGAGCCGGCATGAGTGAAGCGGAGCTAACGCGCGTGTTCCGCCCGTATGAGCAGGGCGACCCGGCGTCTCAACATCCAAGCGGCGGCATTGGTCTTGGTCTTAGCATCTGCAAGCAGCTGATCGAGCTGCACGGCGGGACGCTTTCGGTTCGATCCGAGCTTGGGCGCGGCTCCGTATTTTCATTCGCCATGCCGTTACAAAATGCGACTGACGCCGCTTCGTCCGTTTTTACGAAGGAATCTTCTATTCTACAAACCGAAGCCGCTGAGGAATTCGGCGAGCTGCCGAAGACGGAAACGGCATCGAGCACTGCCTTCACACCCGAATCCGGAAGCGACAAGCCGGCCGTTCTTGTCGTCGATGACGATCCCGTCAATTTGAAAGTATTACGAGGCATACTGGCGTCGGAAGGATACCGTATCACCTCCGCAACGAGCGGGAGCCAAGCGCTGGAGCGCATACAAACGACGGCGTATTCGCTTGTTGTCGCAGACGTTATGATGCCCGGCATGTCCGGCTACGAGTTGACTGCACGCATACGGGAGCAATACTCGCAGACGGAACTCCCCGTCCTGCTTCTCACTGCGCGCAGCAGGCCGGCCGACACCTACTCGGGCTTTCGGTCGGGGGCGAACGACTATGTAGTCAAACCGGTCGACGCCAATGAACTGCGAATGAGAGTGCGTGCCCTTGTCGGCTTGAAGCAATCGGTAGAGGAACAGCTGCAGATGGAGGCGGCCTACCATCAAGCCCGCATTCAGCCCCATTTCCTGTTCAACACGCTTAATTCCATAACGGCATTAAGCCGCCTCGATTCGGAAAAAATGTACGATTTGATCGAAGCGTTCAGCGATTACTTGCGAATCAGCTTCAACCTTTGGAATTCCGAGCAAATCGTCCCCATTCGGTATGAGCTCGATTTGCTTAAAGCCTATTTATTTATCGAGCAGGAACGGTTCGGCGAACGGCTGCGAATTGACTGGAAAATGGTCGACAGCAGCTTGTTCATCCCGCCCTTGACCATTCAGCCGCTAGTCGAGAATGCGGTGCGGCACGGAGCAATGAGCCGGGGGCGCGGCGGCTCTGTTCGGATAAGAATCGAGGAACGGGACGGATGCACCGTTATCTCTGTCATCGACTCCGGCAAAGGAATGTCGGACAAGAGTATCAAGGAACTGCTCAATCGGGCAAACGCGAGCAAACGCGGCATCGGCATCAGCAATACGGACAGAAGACTTAAAAAGACGTACGGCAGCGGGCTTCGCATTCGCAGCAAGCCGGGATTGGGCACATGCATCACTTTTGAAGTGCCGGCAGCGTTCCGTTCGGAAGATGAAAGGTGAAATGGTGATAAACGATGATTAGAACGATATTGATAGACGACGAACGGCTTGCATTGCGGCAGTTGGAACATATGCTTCTCGAATGGGACGGCATCGCGGTGGTCGGCGCTTACACCAACCCGTTTGCAGCGCTCGAGGAAGCGCCTGCTTTGCGTCCGGACGTCATTTTTCTCGACATCAACATGCCGGAAATGGACGGTCTGCAGGCAGCGGAAAAGCTGCAGGACGCCATTCCTGGCGCTCAAATCGTTTTTATAACCGCTTACGACCGCTATGCGATCGATGCTTTCGAGCTCAGCGCGCTCGACTATTTGCTGAAGCCGATTAACCGTTCCCGAATCGCGAAAACAGTAGAGCGGATCAAGAACCGCTACTCGATCGATCGCAGCGGACGAGAGCAGGAAACTTCCCTCCGTACAGGGCCGGCTGTTATCCATTGCTTCGATACGCTTCGCCATTCGATCGACGGCGGTCCGCCCTCGCCATTTCGCTGGAGAACGTCTAAGGCGCTCGAACTGTTCGCCTATTTGCTGCATAACCGCGACGCCTTCGTCAGCAAGGATTCAATTATCGAATTGCTGTGGCCCGGCCAGGACGCGAAAAAATCGGCTGCGCAGCTGTACACAACCGTCTATCAGGCTAGACAATGCTTGAAGCAGGTGGGATTGCATTCCGAAATCCGCAACATGAGCGGCGGCGAAGGCTATATGCTTCAATTAAAGGACGCGTCAGTCGATGCCGATTTGTGGGAACGGGAAGGCGTCGAGCTGGGAGAGCTTGGGCCGGACACGCACGAGCTCTATCAACATTGGCTTGACCGCTACGAGGGCGATTATTTGGGACAATACGATTTTTTGTGGGCGGAGAGCGAACGTCAGCGGCTGCGGGCCATCTGGTATCATCAGGCTATGAAGCTAGCCGAATACTATGCCGATTCCGCTATGAACGTCCCAGCGCTTACTGTATACAAGCGAATTACCGCTCTGCTGCCGTACTATGAAGAAGCGCATTTTGGACTAATGATTATATACGACCGTATTGGAGACCGCCGAGCTGTACTCGAGCAGTACCGGCTGCTCTGCCGTTTGTTTAAAGAAGAATTAGCGATTCCGATCCCGAAACCGATCGAAGATTGGATGAGCGACTGGACAGATGCACATCCTCAGCGTTTATGATCCTCTTCGAGCAAAGAGCAATGTCAAATCGCCGTTTGCGCCCTTTGCGTTTGTATAGAATTTGTTCAGTGCCCCCGGCTATGCTTGTTGTCGGGAGGTTGAACGATGACAGAGGGTTTGAACGTGCTGGTTGTGGACGATAACGCTTTTATGCGAAGGGTATTGAGAGGCATTTTGGAGCCGATGGGACATGTTGTCATTGAAGCCGGAGACGGCATGGAAGCGATTATGTTTCACCAGGCATGGCGTCCTGACCTGATACTGATGGACATTGCGATGCCAATCCTGGACGGCCTTAGCGCGGCAGCACAAATTCGCGCTGCTGATCCCGCTGTAAAACTGATTATGTGCTCGGAAGCGGGACAAGGCGAACTGATCCTGCGCGCGCTGCGGAACGGCGCCAACGAATTCATCGTTAAGCCGTACCATGCGAACCGTATCGCGACCATTATAGACGAGCTGCTGCCGTGTCATCCGCAGCAGCAAAAAGGTTGAACCGGATCTCATTTCCGATTCAACCTTTTTTTTGTTTCCGCCGCCTAATTTCCGCTGTTTCCGTCGCACTTCCGCTTCTGCCTGCATAGGTTGCAATAAGCGTTGACGCTCTATTCATCTTGCAGTAGAAAGGGAGTGAGACCGCCAGAGTACCGAATTATTGTCGATCTGTCCGATCGCATGCTTTATTTACTTGACGGAGACATCGTCGTCCGCGCGTTCCCGGTGGGTATCGGAACCATCGTTACCGCTACGCCATCCGGGGAGTTCACGATTATTAACAAACAACCGAATCCGGGCGGTCCGTTCGGCGTGTTCTGGATGGGTTTGTCTAAGCCGCATTACGGCATTCACGGCACAAACGATCCGGCGTCGATCGGCCATTTGGTATCGCATGGCTGCATCCGCATGTACAATGAAGACGTACTCGAGCTGTCCCGCATCGTTCCGATCGGCACCCGCGTTACGATACGCCCTTAGCGGCGACGCCCGGTACATTACGCGAAACGCTCTATACGACCAGGCTGCTGCGCCCTATCCACGCTTCCTATATCAAGCGCCGGAGCTTGGCGAAGAAGTAGGCGACGCAGGCTGCGCATCCTCGATCGTGACCGTTCCGGCTAACTGATCCCATACCGCCCTTTTACCAAGAGCGGCAGCCAGCTCGCGAACAGGTACGTAACCGGTGCTGACGTCCAGCGTTGTATTCAACTCGTTGCCGTTGACGGTTACCTTCGTCCCGGTCCAGCCGATCTTCCCTCCAAGCGACTCGCCCAATGCGCGGGCTGGCGCCCATACAACCCCGTCCGTCGTCTTGTAGCCGACCGCCGCAACCAGACCGTCACGCAAAATCGCGGCGGCAGCTGAGCCCTTGAACGCGAGCGTAGTGCTGACGGCAGCTGCCTGATCGTATTTCGCAAGTCCATATTGCTTAAGGATCGAGATCAGCTTTGTATCATAGGCAGGATCGGTCGCATATCCGCAAGCTTTCAGCATTCGGGCTTGCTGCTCTGGCGTAACGGCCGCCCGGACTGGCGTATATCTTGGTTTTGCAAACAACAGGTCCTGATCCTTCAAATAATGATAGACGCTTGCGTAGGCGCGGAATGCCGCTGTCGTATTTATGTCGCGCCCGTCGATATGCTCCTTCGTCCCCTTCACGACCGCGTCTCCGCGCCAATACGCGTTTGGAGCCGCTCCTCCCGTTTTGACGCCGCCGAGATTATACCAGGGGTGGATGACGCCTCCCGATTCGAGCAGACACAGCGCCAGCCGGACCGACGGGAATAGCGCCGATCCTTCTTTTCTCGCCAGCAGCACGGCCGGAGCGATTGCGGTTATAAACTGTTCCTTCGTTAAGGCTGACATTTTGCCCACCTCCTTCTCTTATCTGGCTGCCCGCAGCACATTATAGATAACGTTGCCGTATTCATTAGCCACATCCGACCAGCGGCGTTTCATCACTTCGCTCATTTCCTGCTTCTCTCGCTCGACAAGCCCCGGACCGGCGAGCGAAAGCCGGGCGATAGCGTCACTCATCTCGGCGATCGAGTACGGATCGAAGTGTATAAAGCTGTTCACGTTGCGGACAAGCTCGAGCGTAACCGGTATTCGGCTAATGGCTAACGGCGTATTCATCGCTAGCGACTCCAGCAGCGGAAACGGCAGATTGCCTTCGAACAGCGTTGGCACAATGGTCCCTTTAGCGTACTTATACAAGCTCGGCAAATCTGTCGAGTCGATGCGGCCGATAAACCGAATCCGTTGGACGAGTGTCGGACTGTTGCAGGCGATCATCGCTTTTTCGATTTGAACGCCCATCGGATGGCTGTGCAAATGGTCGGTCAGGACGAGCTGCAGATTCGAACGCTGTCCGAGCGGGGATTGCAAAAACTGCAAAAAGGCGACAACGAGCCGATCGTGATTTTTATGATAGCGAACCGCCGACGGAAACAGCAGGTACGGCGTTCCGAGATTGTATTTCTGCCGAAGCTTCGCCTCGCCCATTAATCCGAACAGCTCGAATTCCTCGACCGGAGCCGACGTACGGATAAGCGCGGTTTTCCAAAGCGGCAGCTTCATTTCCTTCAAACCGTCGTGCTGCAAAATAAAGTTGGAGTTGAAGATGACGGCTGCGGCCCGCTCGCACATAAGCGGCGCCAGTTGATCCAAGTAATTGCACTGCTCGGGACTGGTTGTTCGATAGATTAAGCTCATATTCTCATGTTTATAAATCAGGTCGTGCAAGCAAAGCAAATAAGGCTTGTCGAGCTGAAGTGCATTAGGCAAGCTGACGTAAGGCACGATCCACAAATCGACGCCGGCGCGGCGGTTCAAGTCGGGAACGTCGGAGAAGAGTAAAATTTGCAGGGAATCCGGATAGCTTTTCTTCAATGGCTCGAGCACTCGCTCCATCTCCGCCAAGTTGCACGGCTGGACCGCCACTTTGATCACGTACGCTTTTTTGGCCAGCATGCCTTCAATGAGACGGAAAAAGTACCTGCCGATGCCTTCCTGATCAAAGGAAAGAGTAAACGAATAGCCCCAGAACACACCGATCGATGTCAAAATAGAGGTCCTCCTTGCAGCATCGCGTTCTATAGCTTTATATAACATATTGCCGACGTGCGAAAAGGTACCTGCTTGGCCTAGGCAATCGCTGCGATTCTGCGAGAAATAGACTAAGGCGCAGCCGCGCTAACAAGCGCTTTTTCAGCCGAAAATGGCGAATCTGCGGTTCCAACAACAAAAAAACTGCACCCCTTGTTAGATTGCATCTAACGTTGGTGTGCAGTTTAGCTTGACTCTTATTCTTAAAGAGGGTGTACACTACAGGACGGAAGGTTATTCCGATAGCTGTTGAAGTCTCTTTTCTTTATTTAGTAGGAATTGGGTTATAAAAGCGAACGCTACCGTTTCTCTAGCTGCAGCGAATAAAATGCGCGCGCGTTGCGCGTGAGCGCTTCAGCGGCTTCTTTTGCAGGTATTCCTTTAATCGCCGCAATCTCTTCGGCCGCATCGGCAGCCATAGCAGGCACGGTTTGCTTGCCGGCGTGAGGGCCTTCGAACGGCCACGGCCCGTCCGTTTCAGCCATCATTAAATCAAGCGGATAGCGGCGGACGAGCGCTTGTATCTCCGGTTCGTAGGCGACATCGGGCGTAACGGATATATAGCAGCCTGACGCAATCATCCGTTCTATTGTCGCTTCATCGCCTTTGAACCAATGGAAATGAACGCGCCGAACGCCATGCTTTGCGGCAATCTCGCACGCTTTCGCTCCGTCTTCGTACACGGCATGCAGCACAAGCGGTCGATCCAATTCGGCAGCCAGCGCCGCAAACCTCTCAAGTGTCCGAATATAGGGCGCTTCATCGAAAGGACGCCCCTGCTCTTCTGCTTCCGTCCGGTTGTAATACGGCAGACCGACCTCTCCGATTGCAAACGGCTCTCCAGCACGATGCTTGTCGCGAATCCATGCGATCAGCGCATCGATCGCTTCGTCTCCCGGATGCGGCTGCTCAGGATGAAAGCCGTATGCCGGGTGAACACGGTCCGGATAGCGCTGAGCGAGCTTGCGGTTGGTCTCACAGGAGGAAAGCTCCATCGATACAGCGACAACCGCCTCTACGCCGGCTGCAAACGCCTGCTCCAGCAGCCGATCCCGCTCCTCCTCCGGATAAGCGTCGAGATGGATATGGGCGTCAATGATGTTCCGTTGCTCCACGATACTACTCCTTTCGATGCAGCAGCCCGTAAATATGCTGTTTCATTTCATTAAATAACGACTGCGTCCACAGATCCTCGCTCCGCGGCCGCTCGAAAGGCACTTCGAGCTCAGCAGTAATCACCGCAGGAGCGTCGGAAAAGACGATAATCCGGTCGGAGAGCAGCAGCGCCTCTTCGATACTGTGCGTGACGAGCAGCACCGAACGGCGATTCTCCTCCCATATCGACAACAGCCATTGCTGCATCTGCTGCCTCGTCAACGCATCAAGAGCGCCGAACGGCTCGTCAAGGAGCATCAGGTGCTGCGGCGACAACAGCGCTCGCAGAAAAGAAACGCGCTGCTGCATGCCGCCGGACAGCACATGCGGATATTCGTCCGCATATTCAGACAATCCAATCCGGTCGAGCCAGCTTCGCGACGCCTGCACGGCCTCCTTGCGTTCAATCCCGGCCAGCCTCAGAGCAAGCTCGATGTTGCCGCTGACCGTTTGCCATGGCATAAGCGAAGCCTGCTGCGGCATGTAGGCGATATGCCCGCGCTGCCCCGTCGTCCGGCGGCCCCCGATCCGCACCTCTCCTTCGGTCAAAGGCTCAAGACCGCCAATCAGTTGGAACAGTGTCGATTTGCCGCTCCCCGAAGGACCGATGACGGAGACGAACTCGCCATCTCCGACGGTTAGCGACAAGCCGCCGATCACCTTTTTCGAGCCAAAGCTTTTATGCACATTCCGCAGCTCGAGCGCCGGCGTTCCGTCTTGACCGGGCTGCACTGAAGAGCTTGTCAGCTTTGTCATCCTCTTTCCTCCTTTTGCGGCCGCCAGCGTACGACGGCTTTCTCCGCCAGTGCGACTAAGCCAAACAACAGCAAACTCATTGTCACAATCAGAAAGACGGCGGCGAATACCCGATTCGGCTGAAAGCCTTTAGACGACAGCAGCATAAAATAGCCCAGTCCTTTCTGTGCGCCGATCCACTCGGCCACGATAGCGCTGAGCACCGCGTAGGACGCCGCGATTTTAAGTCCGGAGAACAGATGGGTAACCGCATTAGGCAGCTCGAGCCGCCAAAACAATTGACCGCGTGAAGCGCCAATCATCCGCATATAATTGCGAAGCGCCGGATCGGTATCCTTAAGCCCTTGCAATATGGCAACCGATACCGGAAAAAAACAAACCATCCATACGAGCATAAGCTTCGGTAAAATGCCGTAGCCCAGCCACATGACAAGCAGCGGTCCGATCGCGACGACCGGCACGTTCTGCGAGAGCACCAGCAGCGGATAAACGGCTGTGCGTGCGGAGGGCAGCAGATGAAGCAAGGAAGCGAGCGCGAAGCCGGCGGTCGCGCCTCCCGCGAAGCCGATAAGTGCCAGTTTCACGGTCGCCGCCGTATGCTCCATCAAGCGCGGCCAGATTGACGCCATTTCGGCCAAGACGGCCGATGGAGCCGGCAGCTGCCATTCGGGTATGCCGCCCCAATCGACGGCAGCCTCCCATGCCAGCAGCAGCGTTGCCAACAGCAGCGCTGGCGGCGCTGCCTTGCGCCAAGCTTGCCGCTTATTGTCCATCCGGGTATTTCTCCAGCAGCCTGCCCATCGAAGCGCCGTTCGACGGGTTGTAATAGATTTTGACTTGCGAAATAATCGACGGGCAGCCCAGCTCGGCCAACTCCTCGCTCATTCTCTGAACGATGCCGAGCAGCTGCTGCAAGTCTCCTTCCATCGTCGTTTCGAGCGGCGCGACCCGGTAAGGAACGCCGGAAGCCTTAATAATATCGATCGCCCGGTCAACGTATGGATAAACGCTTTGTCCCTCCGGCGTTGTCGGCAAAATTTGAATACTTACGAGCGCATTAGCCATGTTTCGCTTCCCCTTTTCTGCGTTAAATTATTGTGGTAAAAATTCGTTCGTGAACGCCTTCTCCGCTTCCAGCTCTTTCTCTAGCAGCTGGTGATCGTACATCCAAGCCGCATAGTTTTCCCAGACCGACAGCTTTTGCTCGCCCCAGCGCGGCGCATCGTCCTTATATTTCGGACTGAGCCACTTCTGGCTTGCCTGCACCAGCTCGGCATTCAAGTCTGGCTCAGCTTTGATGAGCAGCTCCGCCGCTTCCTCAGGATGGTCGATCGCATACTCGTAGCCTTTTGCCGCACCGGCAACGAACGCTTTCACGATCTCCGGTTTTTTCGCAATCATATCTTCGCTTGTCGCAAGTACAGGTGTATAATAGTCCAGTTTATCGCTGTAATCAGTCAAATAAACCATGTTCAGCTTCTCACCGCGAAGTTCCGCTTCCACGCCGGTCCAAGCGTAGTAAATCCAAGCGAAGTCGATGTCCCGCTTCACCGCCGAGAAGAAGTCAACGTCCCCGATGCTCATCATGTTCACCTTGGACACGTCGCCCTGCTCTTCCTTCATCAGCGACTCGATAACCGCCGCTTCGACCGGAGCGCCCCAGCCGCCATACGTTTTGCCTTCAAACTTTTTCGGCGAATCGATGCCTTTCGCTTCAGGCGAGGCGAAGCCCGACGTGTTATGCTGAATGACAGCTGCAATCGATACAATCGGCACGCCTGCGATGCGCGCCATCGTCAGCGACTCCTGATAGCTGACGCCGAACTCGGCACCGCCGGATGCGACCATTTTGTCAGCGCCGTCCTGACCTGGCTGAATAATTTCCACGTCCAGCCCTTGCTCCTTGAAGAAGCCTTTGTCTCTTGCAACATACAATCCCGTATGATTCGTGTTCGGCGTCCAATCCAGCACCACTTTCACTTTCGTTGGCGCTCCTTCGCCATTGCCCGCGCCGTTAGCGTCGTTTCCGCCGCCTGCATTGCCGGATCCGCATCCGGCCAGCAGCAACAGCACTGCTGTCACCGCTGTGACGGCTTTCCATCCCCTCGTTGTTGCCAGTCTTTGTTTCATTTTGTTGTGCATGTCTTTCTCTCCTTCTCTGAGTAAATGGCTATTGACGGAAAATGATTAGGTAACCGGAATCGCCAGACGGATAAAAACAAAAAAAGACGTTCCTCCTCCGAGGAACGCCGCTAGGCTTGGCGCCGCTGCGCTACATGCCGGCCGTCGTCATAAAAAAACGGTCCGCATGAAGCGCTCATGCATCCTGCAGCCGCATCGACGAACAATAAAATCGTCAATTCTTCCGCAGGATACAAACGACGGCCGCCATAAATGCAGCGACCGTCGTTCAGATAGGCTTCCTCCGCTGGCATTACCCAGTTCAGGTCGTTTCGGTCGAAAACGGATTAGTTTTCCTCTCAGCATAGTTCCCTAAGCTCCCGAGCATTATTTTCTTGTCAATAGTAGTAATGATAGCAGTTGTCATTTGATTTCGTCAATCATTACGCTGTTTTTGCCACTATACGATACAGCCATATGCTACGTGTTACACAGATTCTTTGTCCCTACTCTTGACGCTCGCTGCAGACGTACGATCCTCCATTTCTCTCTGCGGATTCTGTTTCAGAAGGCGTATGCCTCCGGGCACAAGCCGCTTTTACGGGCCATTCGGGCAGAAGCCCGTTTGCAGGTTGACTCCGCTGAATACGATAAAATCAAACCACTATTCGCTCCTGGCAGAGAGGACTGAATAACGATTGCATAAGCCAACCAGACGGCGTAAGCCGCGGAGGCGACCGCGCGCCAGACGTTCCTATGCGCGGCCGAAGCGAGCGCGTAATCGCAGAAAACGATCTAAGCAGCGTTCGAGGCGAAGGCGGAGATTCCGGGCACGCGGGAAAAAGCGACTTTCCGCTCCTGAGCCCCCGCCTATGCCAAGCCCTCCGCCGGACAAAGGCATCAATATTATCGGATTTATATACGCTGAGATGGGGATCGGGGAATCGGCAAGACTGGCTGCGCGGTCGGCTGAAGCGGCCGGCATCCCGTTCGGCATGCTCGACTACCCGATCAGAGTGTCCGAGCGAATGTCGGACGCCAGTTGGTCGCACAAGGAAATTCAAACGCCGATCTACCCGGCCAATGTCTTTCACATCAACGCCGATTTCATGAGCTCGGCTATCGGCCATTTCGGGAGCGACTTAACGAAAGACCGTTACAATATCGGCTATTGGCATTGGGAGCTGCCCGACTTCCCGGATGAGTTCAGTCCTTCTTTTGAGCTTGTTCAAGAGATATGGACTTGCAGCACTTTCACTGCCGAAGCGATTGCTCGCAAAACGTCGCTTCCGGTTCTGACCATCCCTCACGGCGTCGCCGTCCCGCCGCTCATCCCGGCTAGCCGAACCGATTTCGGCCTCCCCCAGGAACGTTTTCTATTTCTAGTTATGTACGATGCTCAAAGCTCCGCTCTGCGCAAAAACCCGCAAGCCGCAGTGGATGCGTTCCGGCTTGCATTCGAAAAGCACCATCCAGACGTCGGTCTGGTCATCAAGCTTAACAACGGCGACTTCCGCCCGCAAGACTCCGCTCCACTTCGCCAGTTGGCCGCGGAACGCGACCACATTTACCTGATCGATAAAGCGATGTCGAGAAACGAGGTCTATTCGCTGCTGCAATGTGTCGATTGCTTCGTCTCACTGCACCGGGCGGAGGGCTTCGGCCTTGGACTCGCCGAAGCAATGTATCTCGGCAAGCCGGTTATCGGCACCGGCTGGTCCGGCAACACCGACTTTATGACCACTGGAAATTCCTGCCCGGTAGACTACAGGCTTGTGAAGGTTGGGCAGGATTGGGGGCCGTACAAAGGCTATCAGACTTGGGCGGAAGCCGACGTCCGGCATGCCGCCGACTACATGCGCCGGCTTGTCTCTGACCGCGCCTGGCGGCAGGCGATTGCGGCAAACGGCATGCGCACGATACGGGAGAGCTTCTCGCCCGCCGTTTCTGGACGGATGATGCGCAGCCGACTGCAATCGCTCTCGTTGTTATAAAACGTTGAAGGGTTGCAACGCAAGGCCCGCCGTCCGCGGCAAGAGCCTTCGATTCAACCCTTCGTTCATTTGCTGCCCGCAGTCGCTACTGCGGCAGCTTGACGCGCCAATAATTCAATAAATCTTTCATCGTCTGCTCAAACGGTATTTCAGGCTGCCAGCCCGTCACCGCATGAAACTTAGAATAATCGCCGACAAGCGCTTTGACATCCGACGGCCTAAGTCTGGCTGGATCCTCCTGAATTTCGATAGAAACGGCGCTCAAGCCGAGCAGCGTATTCAATACTTCGCGGATCGTTCGCCCTTTCCCCGACGCGACGTTGTAGACTTCGCCGGGAACGCACCGGTCGAGCGCCAAATCGTATGCGCGCACGACATCGCGCACGTCGACGAAATCCCGCTGCGCTTCCAAATTGCCCACGAACAAGACGGGCGGTTTCCAGCCCCTCTCAATCTCAACAATTTGCTTCGCAAAATTGGAGGTGACGAATTGCTCGCCTCTGCGCGGACCGGTATGATTAAACGTCCGGGTACAGACGGTATGAATGCCGTAATTGCGATAATATTGGTAGCCGAGATAATTTTGCGCGATTTTGCTTATCGCATAAGGACTAAGTGGACGCAGCGGATTCGTTTCCTTGATCGGCACCTCATGCTCTTCCACCTGCCCGTATTCCTCGCTAGAGCACGCGATCAGCACTTTGCATGCGAGACCCTGCTTTCTGATCGCTTCCAGCAAATGAATTTGGCCGGCCACATTATTATGAATCGTTTCCATCGGGGCAGACCATGACGCCGGAACGAAGCTTTGCGCCGCCAGATGGAAAATCAAGTCCGGCTGCGCTGCGGAAATCGTTTGCTCCACTGCCGGAGCATCGGTTAAGTCGCATTCGTACAGGCGTATGTCCGGCTGCACATGCTCGATATGCTGAAGCGGGCTGCCGCTGCGGACAGTACCGGCCACTTCGATTTTTCGGCTTAGCATATATTCCGCTAGATGGCTGCCGACGAAACCGGATATCCCTGTAATTAACGCTCTCATCCCTTGCGATCCTCCTGATCGGAATTCAAGGCTGCAATAGCTTCCTTCACTTTCTGCTCTTCGCTTTTCGGACAAATGAGCAAGCCGTGTTCGGTCGAGACGACGATTAAATCCTCGACGCCGATGACGACGATCCGCTGATTTTCCGAATAGACAATACTGCGGCGAACGCCGTGCGGATAGACGGAGCCGAACAGCAAATTGCCTTCGCCGTCCGTGTCGAAAATACGTTCAAGCGACGTCCATGTTCCGACATCGTCCCATAAAAATGCGATCGGAACGGTATAAAGCTTCTCCACCTTCTCGATAATCGCATAATCAACGGACTGCTTCGGCAGCTGCCGATAAGCTTGCTTTAACGCGTCGCCCGACGACTGAAATACGGACCACAGCTGAGGCTGATAACGCCGCATATACGCTGCTATGGTCGAAGGCTTCCATATAAAAATGCCGCTGTTCCAATATATGTTGGAATCTTGGATCAGTTGCTCCGCTTTTTCTTTCGTCGGCTTCTCAATAAACGCCTTGACCTCCTTAATAAGGTGGCCGTACCGCTCCGCACGCACCTGCTCGCTTGCGGCGATATAACCGAAGCCGGTCTCCGCACGGGTCGGCACAATGCCAAGCGTCACAACGGTTTCGTCTTCCTCTGCGACGCTCTCGGCTGCCCGGAGCGCCTCCATCAACTGCGCCGTCTCCGGAATAAATTGGTCGGAAGGCGCCGTCACGATAACCTCGTCGATTCCTCTATTCAATAAAAAGCTCGCCGCGAGCGCGACACACGGAGCGGTGTCCCGCTGATCCGGCTCAATCATCAGCTGGCCGGCTTTCAAGGTCGGCAGTTGCTCGCGTACAAGGGGCAAATAATTTTCGCTCACCGCCACATAAATATCCTCTTCGGCCAGACAACTGCGAAATCGCTCATACGTTTGCTGCAGCATCGTCGCGCGATCGGAAGCCAGCTGCAAAAACTGCTTCGGCTTCTCTTCGGTGCTTCGGGGCCAGAACCGCGTTCCTTTCCCTCCGGCCATAATGACGGCTTTCATCGCGGTTCACCTCGAAACAAAGCTTCGGCCTCTTGAATTGTCGTTATTATTGTCAATCGGGTCGCCTCCTCTATGAACGATGCCTAGCAATAGAAATGCCATATGAGCATCGTATGCTTTAATAGAGAGAAGCTAATGGACGAATCGACTGCGACATTCATAATTAAGGCAAATATCTACGCCCTTGTTCGGCGGCGCCGAGGCTCGAATAAGCTGGATAGACAAGCAGACAAGTCTATTTTCACAAAAAATGGACCCATCGTGACAACTACCGTTGCTCTCTGAAACTACCGGCATATACTTTACTATATCAATTGAAAGGAGTAGATTTTCTCATGGGTGAAACAGGATTAACCGGCCTTACAGGCCTTACCGGTCTGACGGGCGCTACCGGTCCTACTGGACCGACAGGCGCTACTGGTCTGACAGGTGCTACCGGTCCTACGGGCGCAACCGGCCCTGCCGGTCCAGGATCTTACGCCACTGGCGCGCAAGCGACCGTTCCGATCAGCATTCCGACTGCAGGCACATCCGTTCCGGTCGTCGCCATCGCCGTACCGGTTACGGCCTTATCGAATCAGGTTATCGTGACGGGGGCTGTTACCGTTACGATATCGAGCACGGCCTTGCTGCTCGCCGCCCTTAACCCTACGATTACCGTAAACCTGCTTCAAGACGGCGTAATCGTAGCAACGACGGAAAGCTCCGATCTTCTCGCGATTACTCTCCTTGGCGCGTTCGATCTGACTCGTACGATTCCCGTCTCTTATTACAACGGCACGCTAACCGCAGGCACGCATATCTACTCGGTGGAAGTTGTCGTTTCCGGCATCGTTATCGCCATCGGACTTACCGCTAGCGTCACTTACGGCTCGCTGTCCGCAGCAATCGGAACCGTTCCGGTTTAAGCGACTGCTCTAAAACAGGCTCGCCCATGCCGGGCGAGCCTCTACATAATGTACTACAGCGGCGCTTCTCCCTTTGCAATGGCGTCGGCCA
The DNA here is from genome assembly GCF_042885235.1 of Paenibacillus sp. NPDC058071. NCBI lineage: Bacteria > Bacillati > Bacillota > Bacilli > Caryophanales > Paenibacillaceae > Paenibacillus > Paenibacillus sp. NPDC058071. The sequence continues at coordinate 58,621 of NZ_JBHVSK010000025.1, read as the reverse complement.
TATGACCGAAATCGATGGCCACCTTGCCGGTCGTTCTCGCCAGCTTCTCGGCAATCAACACCGCCGCTACGCCTGCAGAGACGAGAGCGATATCGAAATCATGGCCTTGCGCCTCCTGTACCGCTCTATCCGCATCCTGAACGCCATTCACCGGCATTACGATGCCGGTAACCACTATGCCTGCGTTCGTAAGGACGGCGGCCAGTTGATCCGCTTTATTGCCAACCAGGAGTACTCGTCTGCCTTGCAAAAGCGGCTTCAACAAACCGCCTTTATAGAGTCCGTAATTAATAAGGGAATCGGTAAAGACGCGGCTTCGAATATCGATGCCGTGGGCATGCAGAACAGAGCCGGCAAGCAGCAGATAGTTAGGCTGCCGCAGCATAGGAATGCCGACAATATCGGCTTGCTTGACTGCCTCGCGCAGTTGGTCGCGTATTGCGAGATTTGGTACCTCGACCCCTGCGTACGGCAGAAAGCTTCCTTGCTGTCTGACGATTTCGATCGGCATGACCGTCTCCTGCGCCAGCGTTAGCAGCTCGCCGTCGCCTAGCCTCACGACCGATAAAGGCAATCCGCGAGTCAGTGATCCGTTTATCCGATCTGCAACCTGCTCAGGAGACATAACCGTCACCACTCTGCCGCTGTTCGCCGCTATGCCTGCCGCTATAATCTCTTCCAATGAGGTGTCGGGCATAATCCCATATGGAGGCATCAGCCGGTCGACGATCGCTTCGCCGCCTTCATATCTGCCTTCCGTCTCACCTTTCCGATAGCCCGTTTGATAGCTCTCCTCCTGAAGCTTGGCGCTGCTTTCTTTGACGCTTCCTTTCTGTATTCCGTTCTCAAAACCTTTTCCGTACCCGGCCGTATGCCCGCTGTCGTACCCTTCGTCGTACGGATGCGGTCCGCTCTGCGCTGTCGCTCCTCCGCTTCTTTTGCGGGTCCGGACAATTCTTTTACCCGCCCGTTTGCGCCGCCTGCTCCTTTGCTTTCCATTTCTAACGCTTGCTCTCATCCGTTTCCCCTCCCAGCCGCATGGCGGCGATTATATAAATAGATGAGGATCTACGCCCCATTTGCTGACGAACAATTGCCGATTGCGAGCCAGCAGTTGATCGACCGCTCCTGGTTCGCGTTTAAAGCTGGCGCTGCCGTCGTGATAGATGAATACGTCCTTCGCAATTGCAATGCGGAAGCCCGCTGCTCTTGCCCTGTAACAGTAGTCGTCGTCTTCAAAGTGTCCTGGTGAAAACTGCTCGTCAAGCAGACCGATCCGATCCAGCAACCGGCGTGAAATCAGCATACAAAAGCCGATCACACGATTGACGTATTCCACCTGCCCCAGCGCCGCTTTGCGTATCGATGCCGCCGTATCCGTATAGCTGCTCGGCATATCGACCTGCTGCCTGCCGCTCACGTAATTGGACAGCGGGCCGACAATGCCGATCTCCGGATCTTTCGCGAACGCATCCAGCATGCCGCCCAGCCAATGGTCGGTTACCAGCACATCGTCGTTCAACAGCAGCAAGTAGTCGCCTCTAGCCATGCGCAATCCCCAGTTGCAGGCCGTTGGGAAACCGGTATTCCCCGGATGTGAGACGAACGTTATGTTCTGCTCCTGTAAAAATGACAGCGTCCCGTCCGTCGAGCCGTTGTCTACAACGATGATCTCATGCGGCTCGGGCGTGCAGCGGGAAATTGACGCTACAGCTTCCCGCAGCCAAGACAAACCGTTATAGGTAGGAATGATAATGCTTGTCAAACCGGTCGCCCCGTTCATGGCACGCTCCTTTTCCGGTGATGGTCCTCGTATTGCAATCTCGGACGCTGCTTGCCCATCGCCCAATCCAACGCTTCGAGATGATCGCCAACAATCAATTGAACCATAGCGTTGCCCGTTCCTGTATTGGATCGCCGCACCCGATTTGGTCCAATGACGTCGACGCTGCTTCCCGAGACGACGCGCAGCCCTCCCTTAACGGCCATTGCTTGCGCTTTTGGCGGTACCGCCAAGCTCGCCGCCCCGATCGTTTGAATGGCATGACGGGTAAGCGCGTGAGGCACTGCTGTCAGCGAATTGGCGGACAAATCCTCGCGCCCTACAGAACGATTTAAAAACTCCTTCAACATCGTTACTTCGTCACGGCTCCCGAACAAGCCGATATAAGGACTCAGATCGTTCAGAACAACATCCGCGCCGTTCGCTGCCTTTTCGATAAACGGCAGCAGCTTCTCAGCGGCAATCGGAATATCGGCGTCGAGAAACAAGACGATGTCGGAGACCGTTGCCCTGGCTCCTATCGCGCGGCCGACGTCATGCCCAAGCGCGCTGCTATAGTGAAGCAAGACGGCTCTCTCGCTCGTCCGTGCTCTGCTTAAGCTTTGATCCGTGCTGCCGTTAATGACAACGACGATCTCGTGGAGCGGCATCCGCTCCAATTGCGCGATAACGGCTTCGATCGATTGCTCCTCGTTCTTTGCCATAACGACGGCGGCGACTGTGCCTGTGGCCGGCAGCAGCAGCCAATCCGGCGGCTTACTGCCGGTAACCGAAAAGTATCCCGACAAGTAAGCGGACATTCGTTCTTTATAACTCCCGGTGCGAGCACCGGAGCGTCCCGAGAAAGCCAGCCATTTCTCCTGAACAAACTGCTGCTCGCTCTGATCCGCTCTCCTCTCGCCCTGCTCCGCGGCGGCTCTTCCGTACCGCCAGGCGGCCGACGTCCGGCCAATGGCGCGGCTTTTCCCTTTCCCGGGCCTGCCGCGCCGCTTGCGGCCGCTGCCTCGAATCGTCTGCCGCGACCGCCGGACGCCATTCCTATTGGTTTTCATCGATTCACCCCGTATCTAGTTCTATGGAATGATTTACTATGACATAGTATGTGCCCCCAATCGTCTCGCAACGGCATTTGTACGGCCGTTTCAGGAAGAAATGTGCATATTTACAAGGCTCAATTGCCCTATCCTATCAGCCTTCGGTTACATAGAATACGATAACCGTGCGCTTAATAAAGGAGGCTAGCCCGATGAACTGGAAGTATTACGACCCTTATTTCTCCGCCGACCGCGCGCATGAGCTGCCGATTGAGTTTATGCAAAACGGAGCCTGGTCCGGCCACCGCCGATTCGCTTACGACCTTGTCCGCAATATGAAACCGCGAGTGGTGACTGAGCTTGGCACCTTATACGGAACGTCCTTTTTCAGCTTCTGCCAGGCTGTCAAGGACGGCGCCTTGAACACCAAATGCTTCGCTGTGGACACATGGTTCGGGGACGGGCATACCGGCGCCTATGACGACTCTGTGTTTTTAAACGTTCAACTGTTCAATAACCGGATCTTTAGCGGCATCGGCCATTTGCTCCGGGGCACCTTCGATCAGGCGCTTCCGCTTTTTGCCGACGGCTCTGTCGATGTGCTTCATATCGACGGCTTCCATACTTATGAAGCGGTCCTGCACGATCTGCAGACATGGCTGCCTAAAGTAGCCGAAGGCGGCGTTATTTTGTTCCACGACATCATGGTGCGAATGTCGGATTTTGGCGTTTATAAGCTATGGGAGCAGCTGCGCGATTACCCCCGTCTTGAATTCGCTCACTCCAACGGACTGGGCGTACTCTTTCCGAAAGGCTGTCCGGCGTCGTTAAGCTATCTGATCGAGCGGCAGGACGATGTGAGGGCGCACTATTCAAATAACTGGAGTTGACCGCCATGTACACCGTACCGAACGAGTTTCACGAAAAGCTGATCGATTGGGCAAAAGCGACTTTTCCTCCATCCGTGCTGCCTCAGTTTTACAAACCGGTCTATCCAGCGGAAATTGTGACGCTGCCGGGCATCCGCGGCATCGATCCGCCGAGATGGGCCCAAATATGCGGCTTCGAAGAAGCTTACGCCGCTATTATTCCGAAAGGAAGAGTAGCGACGAGCAATTGTTACGTTATTACACCGGACAACAAGAGGGTACGCGACGTTGAATACGATTGCCCCTTTTTCACGAACGCCAAGCTGCCGGATCCGGTATATACGGACAAAACGGTTGCAACCGTGCTATGGGGCTGGAACATACCGGGAAGCCGGACGCATAACGTTTTCGGCCATTGGTTTTTCGATATTTTGCCCCGCTTCCATCTGCTTGAGCGAAGCGGTATCCCCATCGATTATTACTTGATCGGCAAGCTGGAGCATCCGTTTCAATATGAATCGCTCCAAATGCTCGGCATTCCGCAGGAGAAGCTGATTGAAGTCGAACGGCTCGACTTTCATCTTATAGCGGAACAACTGGTCGTACCGGCGGTGCCTGTTATGGTTGGAAAATGTCCGCCTTGGGCTTCCCGCTATATTACGGCCAAGTTAAAGCATGAGCAGTCCATCCCGAAGGCGGAAGGTTACGAACGCATCTACATTACCCGGCAGGACGCCGCCGCAAGATTCGTCGTCAACGAGGACGAAGTGCTGCAGTATTTGTCGGCCAAAGGCTTCCGCAAAATTTTGTTGACTCCGCTGACGACCGAGCAAAAAGTGTCTATTTTCTCCGCCGCGCGAATCATTGTCGCCCCTTACGGCAGCGGCAGCGCCAATGTCGCCTTCTGCGAGCCGGGCGCATCGCTATTCGAGCTGTCGCCAAACAACCTGGCCGACAACTATTTCTGGAAGCTGTGCGGGCATGCGGGCGTTCACTATCATGAAATTCTGTGTGAGGTCGAGCAGCCGCCCAAAGCGGTTTTAGGCTCCGACAACCTGATCGTGAACATGAACAAATTGAAGCAGGTTTTATCCCTTTCCGGTATCTAAAACGCTACTACTCAGGAGGCAAGCTCATGCGAATTTTGATCTGGACGGTCAACTTCTCCATCGGCGGAGGAATGCGGCTGCTCCATAACTTGACCCGAGCGATGGCGCGCCAGCCGGGCGTCGAGCATATCCGGCTTGTTGTCGGTTCGCAATCGCTGCTCCGCAACGCCAACGAGCTCAATTCGATCCCGAATGTGAGCGTCGTGTTTCACGACTCGTTCATCGACCATCCCAATGCCTCTTATTTGCTGGCTAACGTGGACGTCGTCTATTATTTCTGGCCGCATACGCAGCTATACCGTCCAATCGACCGGCCGACGCTTTGCACGTTTCACGATACGACCTTCTTCGATTTTGTTCCGCCTTTCATCGACGGTCCGCAGCTTAAGCTGCACTGGACGCTGTCCCAATCGTGGCTGGAACACGTTACAGCCGTCGCCGTTTCGTCACAGCATGTCAAAAATCGGCTGATTGCCCACTTCGGCCCCCGCAACGCGAACGCTTTCGTCATTCCGCATGCGATTACGCCGATCGCCCATACGTTCTCTAACCAAGTGTCGCATGCGATCGCAGCCGCCATCCCGGAAGACTACATCATCTATCCGTCGAATACGTCGCCGCACAAAAACCACAACAACCTGCTGCTCGGCCTGTCCCGCTTCAAAGAAAGAAAAAAATATCCGTTAGTGTTAACCGGATATTTAACCGATCTGCTGCGCATGCCTTTCCCGAACTTCTCGTCCGAACACAGTTGGATTCCTACACTGGCCTCGACGATGAATTCCACCGGTCTCCGCGTTGGCGCCGACGTGTTCCCGCTCGGTTTCGTATCCGATCAGGATATTCCGGCATTAATTAAAAACGCCAAGGCGCTCATCATGCCCAGCCTGTCGGAAGGGGGCGGCAGCTATCCAGTCGAAGAAGCGCTTCGTCTCGGGACGCCGGTTCTGTGCTCCGATATCCCGGTCATGCGGGAGCATCTGTCCAGACACAGTGCTAAAATCGCCTGGTTCGACCCGCATAACCCAGACTCGATCGCGGACGCCCTTGATGAACTGTTCACGAATTATGATGATTACAAACTGTCAGCCATTCAAGGCATTCACGATCCAACTCAAACTTGGGACGATATTGCCGCCGCGTACGTGGCCGTCATGCGGGAAACGTATTATCGATACTACGCGAAGCGCATTTATTAACCGGCCGCGATACGATCGATTAAAGCGGCATAATCGTTAGCTACAAAGAGCCAGCTCCGATTCAAAATGTCGCCGAGTGCGGCCTTCTGCTGCGGAGCGGCTCCTTTGCCCTGAAGCCACAGCAGACGAATCGCCTCCGCCATCTCGATCGAATTGGTCGGATCGAAGGTAGCGAAGCTGCTCGGGTCGACGATGACTTCGTTCACGACTTCAAGCCGTCCGTAAGCGACGGGCGTGTCCATTAGCAGCGACTCTAAAATAGGGAACGGGCAGCTGCCTTCGAACAAGGTCGGCACAACGGTTCCGCTGGCATATTTGTATAAGGACGGCAAGTGCGACGAGGAAATGCGGCCAAGAAACAGAATCGACGAGCGGATGGCCGGGTCTGCAATCCCATTCAGCGCCGCGATAATTTCATTTTGCCGCGGTCGAAGCGCTATTTCGTCGGTAAAAACGAGCTTCAAGCCGGAGGCAGCCCCCGTTGCCGTCAAGCGGAAACGATGAAAGGCATCGATAAGCCGGTCGTGGTTTTTGTGCAGGCGAATAACGGAAGGGAACGTAATATACGGGCCGTATAGGTTATAGCTCGCGCGGAACCGGTCCTCCCCGATCACGCCGAATGAAGCGTATTCCTCATGCGGCGCCGCGAACCGAATGACCGCCGTCTTATGGGCTGGCAAAGACAAAAAGCGCAAGCCTTCGTGGTTGCGGGTAAACTCTGAGTCGAACACGACTGCTGCCGCGCTCGCCGTTACCTTTTGTGCGATTCCGTGGATATACTGATAGTGCGCTTGATTGCCGGCATACAGGTCAGGGAAATGCATATAAACAAGATCATGCAAGCAGACAATTGTCGGTTTTGCCAAATATTGCGCCAGCGCCATGCCGACGTAAGGCACGATCCATACGTGCGCCGGAACGATCCGGTTGATCGTCTCCATGCTGTCGGAGTGATAAATGCGCACCCGGCCCTTGAATGTTTCGGTCAATCCGCTGAAAATGGCAGCCGTTTCTGCTGCATTTGCATCGGTAGTCGCGATATGGAGCAAGTAACCCCGATCCAGTGATAGCAGCCCTTCCGAGAGTCTGACGATAAACCGCCCTATTCCTTCGCCGTCCATCGATATTTTGGAACCGAAGCAGAGAAAAATGCCGATGTTGCGGGAGGCGACCGTTGCCGGATCGACCGGAGCTGCAGCCGGAAGGCCGCTGCCGCTAATCAGTCTTTGCGCTTCCTCGCTGACGAGCAACCGGGCGATAAACACATTGCGAGGCAGTCCCTGCCGCAGCGATTCGACGTACTCGCCCACTTTGGCTCCTTCCGGTTCCCGCCCGAGCAGATGAGCGTGCGCGCCGTGAACGAACTCCAAATCATTGGCTTTATAAAGCTGCTGGAAGACATGAGCCGCCGTATCGGCATCGCCGCCAGGCGCTTTCCCATATAACTTCTCCGCTTCCGAGTTGTCGATAAAAGCAGCGGTGACGACGATCTTCGGCGTACCGGAGCCGAGACGCTGCTTATGAGCGGCAAAGCCTTCTATATCCGGCTCTCTTTGCAGCGTTTGCCGGTACATTTCCCAAAGGAATGCGTCCGTATCAAGCTGGAACGCTTCGCGAAACCAATCGAGAATTCGGCCGCCGGGCGCGAGCCTCGTTCGAAATTGCTTGTTGCCTTCTCGGAGCGCCTCCGCATCCGGACTATTATCGAATCGTCCGCGCCGCCGGACGCGAGCTAGACGACGGCGTTTGCCCTTGCGTCCTCTTTTGCGTCCTTTGCCGCGTCTCGCTGACAGGCTGCGCGACTTGCCACGCTTTCTTCTGCGGCGCAGCGCGCGCGGTTTCCGGCCTCGTTTTACGGAGCTTCGTCTGCGATTTCTTTTTCGTTTCATACCGAGCCTCCAATCCGTCTTCTTCATAGTTAGAGTATTGTCACGGTTTGAAAAAGCAACGGCATTTGCCCCTCCCGCATAGGGATTGCAACCATATTTCAGAATTTAGACGGCTGTCTACTCTTTTTTGAAGCATTTCAACACCCCGCGAATATAGTAAAGTAACCGCGTTTCTATAACCGCTATTCTATCAATCGCTGAAGGAGTCGATTGGGATGGACGATTCCGTTCCGCGCCGTACGGTCATCGTAGGAGCCGGCGGCCATGCCAAAGTCGTGGTCGACGTGCTGAGAGCCGATGCGAGCGTCGAGCTCGTCGGGTGCCTCGGGCAAGGGCGGGACTTGGCAGTGCTCGGACTGCCGGTTATCGGCGGCGACGACGAACTGTCGCGCCTGCTTGAGCAAGGCGTTCACCACGCCTTTATTGCGATCGGCAACAACGCGCGGCGCATGCAGCTTGCCAAGAAAGCCGAAGCGATCGGCTTCGAGCTCGTTAATGCCGTCAGCCCGCACGCTTACGTTTCCCCGAGCGCCTCACTCGGACGGGGCGTCGCGATCATGGCCGGCGCCATTGTCCAGCCAGCAGCGACAATCGGCTCTTATTCGATTATTAATACGGGGGCGACAGTCGATCATGATACGACGATCGGAGAAGCCGCGCACATTGCGCCCGGCTGTGCTTTGTCAGGCAGCGTTTTCGTCGGCGAAAGAAGCTTCCTCGGCACCGGAGCGAAGGTGATCGACGGCATGCGGATCGGCTCCGATTGCATGATTGGAGCGGGCGCGGTCATCATCCGCCACATTCCGGACCGGGCGCTCGCCGTCGGCGTCCCGGCGATCATCAAACGCATTCAAGCTTAAAGCAAGCAGCAACAAGCGCATTACGGAGGGAGAAGGTTTGGTATGGAAGGCAAATTTTATCCCGTTGCCGTACCTGTCTTGAACGGCAACGAGAAAAAATATGTAATGGATTGCATCGATTCGACGTGGATCTCCTCCACCGGCAAATATATTACCGCTTTCGAGGAAGCGTTCGCGGCTTACTGCGGCACGCGGTATGCCATCTCTTGCAGCAACGGAACGACCGCGCTTCATCTGGCGCTTCTGGCTCACGGCGTCGGCCCCGGCGACGAGGTGATCGTCCCGACGCTGACCTTCATCGCGACGGCGAACGCAGTCGTCTACTGCGGCGCGAAGCCGGTGTTCGCGGATTGCGAGCCCGATACGTGGAATTTGAGCCCCGCACATGTTGAGTCTTTGATTACTCCGCGAACGAAAGGCATTGTCCCCGTTCACCTGTACGGCCATCCGGCCGATATGGAGACTATTAACGAGATTGCCCGGAAACACGCTTTGTTCGTCATAGAAGACGCCGCCGAAGCGCTTGGAGCCGAGTATAGAGGCAAAAAAACGGGTTCGCTCGCTCATTGCGCAACATTCAGTCTGTTCGGCAACAAAATTATTACGACCGGCGAAGGCGGCATGATTACGACCGACGACGAAGAGCTTGCCCAAACGCTGCGCACGCTGCGCGGCCAAGGCATCGATCCGATTAAAAAATATTGGTTTCCGGTCATCGGCTACAATTACCGGATGACGAACATGCAGGCAGCTGTCGGCTGCGCGCAACTGGAGAACATAGATTGGCATATCGGCGAACGCATTCGGGTCGCCTCCCATTATCGCGAGCATTTGCAAGGGATCGACGGCATCGGGCTGCCGGTGCAGCGAGACTTTGCCAAAAATGTGTACTGGATGTTCAGCGTCATTCTGGAGGACGCGAACGAAGCGGCGCGCGACCGGATGATGGCGCTGCTCAAGGAAGACGGCATCGAAACGCGCCCCTTCTTCTACCCGATGCATATTTTGCCGCCATACTTGGAAGGCCGGGAATACGGCGACTATCCCGTCGCAAACCGCATCGCCGCCCAAGGCTTCAATGTTCCGACTTACGGCGGGCTGTCCGAGGCCGACATTGCGTATATCGCCTCCAAAATCAAAGAGCGTCTTCAAGACCTCTGACGCCTGCCGCACGGCAACGCAGCAGCGAAGACGCAAAACAAGAAGCTCCTGCTCCCTCAACTCAAGGGGACAGGAGCTTCTTCTCGTTCACATTGTTGTTCACACGGGCCGGATCGCTTTCTTTAGTCGCGCGAACGAACGTCGTCTATCCGTGAGACAGCTCCAAAAACTGTCCGGTCACCGAGTCTTTCGAACTCGCAAGCTCGAACGGGGTGCCGCACGCGATGATCTCGCCACCGGCGGTTCCGCCGCCCGGCCCCATATCAATGCAATAATCGGAAGCGCCGATCAGATCGGTGTTGTGCTCCACCATAACGACGGTGTGACCGGCATCGACTAGTTTGTTCAACAGGACGAGCAAATTGCGTACATCCTGCGTATGCAAGCCGGTCGACGGCTCGTCCAGCAAATACAGTGTATGCCCGGCGGCGGGTTTGCTCAGCTCCCTCGCCAGCTTCAGCCGCTGTCCCTCTCCGCCGGACAGCGTCGTCACCGATTGGCCCCATTGCAAGTAGCCGAGGCCGACCTCGCACAGCAGTCCAAGCAGCCGGGCCATTTTTTTGTGCTTGCTGAACAGCGTCAGGCTCTCCTCAATGCCGAGTTCGAGCACATCCGATATCGAATAGCCTTCATATTTGACGGCCAACACCTCCGGCTTAAAGCGCTTGCCCCGGCATTCGGGACAAACGACCTGCAGATGAGACAGAAAATGCATGTCAACCGACACTTGTCCCAGCCCCTCGCAGCGGTCGCACCGGCCGCCCGCCGTATTGAAGGAAAAGCTGTTTTCCTTCAAACTCGCCGCTTTCGCAGCTGGAAGCGACGCGTACAATTTACGGAGAAGCGTATATAAATCAATGTAGGTCGAGACGCTGGAGCGCTGCATGCGCGATAACGGCGATTGATCAACCGTAATGATGCTGTCGACGTTCTCCATCCCTTCAATCGAGTGGCAGCCTCTAACGCTGTTCTTCGCGCTTCCCGTCGCCGCTGCGGCAAGCAAATCGAACACAAGCGTCGACTTGCCGGAGCCGGATACACCGGACACCGAAACCAGACAGCCCAACGGGAATGAAGCGGTCACCCGTCTCAAGTTGTGAAGTTCAGCTCCCTTAACCGTAATCCTATAGCCATTGCCATTCCGAAGCGTGGATTGCATGCCTGCCGGCTCGCTCATATAATATCCGGTCACCGATCGCGGCTGGCTCCGCAGCTCCTCCAGCGTTCCTTGGCCGACGATTTCTCCGCCGAAGCGGCCGGCCCCCGGGCCGACGTCGATTACGTGATCGGCTTGCGCGATTACCGTCTTATCATGCTCGATAACAAGCACCGTATTGCCGAGGTCGCGCAGCTGCTTCATCACTTGTACGAGGCCGTCGGTATCCTTCGGATGAAGACCCGACGTCGGTTCGTCCAGTAAGTAGAGCACGCCGGTCAGCCCAGATCCGAGAATAGTGGCCAAGCGCAGCCTCTGCGCCTCTCCGCCGGAGAGAGTCACGGCGTTGCGGTCCAGCGATAAATATCCGAGACCAACATTGACGATCCGTGTCACTTTCGTGCGCAAATCATGCAGCACCGTTTCCAACAGCTCGTCGCCGTCCCGGCGGTATCGATCAGCGACGCGATTTATCCATTGCTCCAACTCCTCGAGCGACAGGATAGAAAGCTGCGGCAGCGTTGCGCCTTCAACCGTCGTCAAGCGGCTTTCCTTCTTCAGCCGCTCGCCTCCGCAGTCGGAACAGGACTGAGACAGAAAGTAGCCTGCCTCGCCAGACTGGCCTTCCTTCTCCCGGTAACGCCGCCACATCCCGCTCAGCACCCCTTCGAATTTCCCTTTGCTTACCGTTTTTGGCGGCGGAATCTCCGGAAAGTGGCGCGAGAACGCTTCGCTTTCCACCCCGTGCAGCAGCAAATCCCATTGCGCTTCATTATAGTCCTTGAGCGCCTGCCGATCGTCAAACGGGATTCCGTAATGCTTGCCAGCCTGCTCCAAAATAGCGGCTTGATAGTCGATTAACATGCCGTTCCAGAAACGAACGGCACCTTCTCTGACGCTTTTCTCCCTATCGAATACGGCATGTTTGTCGATCTCGACGACCGTTCCGAGTCCGCTGCAGGTCCGGCAAGCGCCGTTCGGCGTGTTGAAGGAGAAATCGGATTGGGTCAGCCTTTTATTGAAATGCCCGCAAGCCGGACAATCGACCGTCTCGTTGTCGTCCGCATTAGCCTCTGGAACGGCGTGATCGCATCGCTCGCAGCGGCGCTGCCCTTTTTTCTGAAAAACAAGCCGCAAATAGGTATACATATCGGTAACCGTGCCGACCGTGGAACGCGGATTGCGGTTGGTGACGTGCTGGCCGACGGCGATGGATGGCGACAGTCCCTCGATGGAATCGACCTTCGGCTTCTCGATCGCCTCCGCCGATTGACCGCTCGACTCCATATACTGCCGCTGGCACTCCCTTTGTAAAATATCCATCGCCAGCGTCGATTTGCCGGAGCCGGACGGGCCGGTAACGACAACAAGCTTGCCCTTCGGAATATCAAGCGAAACCCGCTTCAAATTATTTTCCCTGGCGCCTCGTATTCGAATAAAATCAATCATAGAAAGCCTCCTTCATTTTAGTTGATCCATTTGATTATGGTACCTGTACGCGTACTGTAATGCTTATCATACAACATTCATGCAAGTGATAAGGTTTATGTATTTTTAATCTTTATTTACCTATGATAAGGTTAGCGTTGGACTTTATAGTCTTGGATGAAAGTTGCCTAAGCTCGCACGGTTTTGATATAGTGATTTTACTTATTACGGGAGAGGCTGACACTGTTGCGCTACTATAAACCGATCGAAATCGCGAAGAAACTTCATATCAGCACAAGCGCGCTGCGGCATTACGAGTCTTGGGGAGTCGTTCCCGCTCCGGAGCGTGCATACAATGGCTATCGGCTGTACACGTCCGTTCATTTGGCCTATTTCCGCTGCTTGAGGGCGATGTTTCCCGGCTTCGGCATCGCGTTTGCCTGCAAAGTGCTCGTTCATATTCAACATGGCCGGATTGATGATGCATTCTGGCTGGTCAACAAAGAACAAGCGGATTTGCAGCATGAAAAAACGGTTGCGTCCGAAACACTCAAGCTGCTGCAGGACCCCGAGCTTCCAGTCGTTCCGAACAAACGGCTGAAGCCGCGCATGTCAATCGGCGAAGCCGCCAAATTAACCGATGTGCTGCCGTCGGCGATCCGCCATTGGGAGAAGGAAGGACTGCTTGCGCCCGAGCGCGATCCTGATAACGGCTACCGTTTTTTTACTCCCATGCATATACGGCAAATACTGCTCATCCGTACGCTGCGCCGAACGGTTTATTACTTGGACAATATGAAAGAGATCGTGCAGGCCGCCCAGCATTATCAATTAGAAAAGGCAAAAAAACTTGCGGAGGACGCTCTCGTTACAATAAATGTCCGCAACCGCAACCAGTTATCCGGCATTCATCAATTGGTCGAGCTTTGCAAAGAAGTCGGCCTGCTCGACGACGAGCCGTCTGCACCATAACGAAAAGACCGCATCGCCTTATATTTCGGCGATACGGCCTTTTCTCATTCGACGTCAAGACTCGCTTCAAAGCCGAGCTTGCGCAGCTCTACAATTTTCCTCGTTTCCTCCAGATCGGATGCCACCATCTCCCGCACAAGCTCCGCCAAGCCGGTCGCAGGCTCCCAGCCCAGCTTTGTCCTCGCCTTTGTCGGGTCGCCAAGCAGCAAGTCTACCTCGGATGGACGGTAAAATCTGCGGTCTACCTCAACCACTTTTCGTCCCGGTCCCACTTCGGATCTGTCGCTTGCGGTTACATAACCGTATTCACGTTCCCCTTCGTCTGCAAAGTCCACTTGGATGCCAGCCTCGGCAAACGCCATACGGACAAATTCCCGCACCTCCGTCGTCTGTCCGGTCGCAATAACGTAATCCTCCGCTTCGTCCTGCTGCAGGATACGCCACATCGCGTCCACATAATCGCGCGCATGGCCCCAATCCCGCTTAGCCGACAAATTGCCTAATGGCAGCGTGTCCTGCAGCCCGTTGGCGATACGGGCAACTGCGCGCGTAATTTTCCGCGTTACGAACGTTTCGCCTCGCACCGGACTCTCATGGTTAAATAAAATGCCGTTGCACGCATATATGCCGTACGCTTCCCGATAATTGACTGTGATCCAATAGCCATACAGCTTCGCCACCGCATAAGGGCTGCGCGGATAAAACGGCGTCGTTTCGCTTTGCGGCACCGCTTGCACCAAGCCGTAAAGCTCCGACGTCGAAGCCTGGTACAGCCTCGTCTTGCCGGACAAGCCAAGCAGGCGTACCGCTTCCAGCAGCCGCAGCGTGCCGATGCCGTCCGCATTCGCCGTATACTCCGGCGTATCGAAGCTGACGTGAACGTGGCTCATCGCAGCCAGGTTGTAAATCTCGTCCGGCTGTATCGCTTGCACCAACCGGATTAAATTCGTCGAATCGGTCAAGTCACCGTAGTGGAGCGTCAATCTTTGCTGTCCGCCGGTATTAGCCCGCTCGACCAATCGATCGATTCTGCCGGTATTCGCCAGCGAGCTGCGTCGTCTCAGCCCGTGTACGGTATATCCTTTATCCAGCAGCAGTTCGGCCAGATACATGCCGTCTTGGCCTGTAATTCCTGTAATGAAGGCGACCTTGCTCATGGTTCCCTCCGATGCTCTTTGTTGGTTAGCCTGCACCAAGCCAGCCGATGAACGGCAATGCCCGGGACTTGGCCCTGCCTTCCTTTATGTTATGAATCTAGCGGAGAGCCTGCTGTGGATAAACAACCATTTTGCTTGACCCCGACGTGGTATAATAAGCGAGTCACATCAGCCTATTTCCGTTCATAATTGCTGTTTACAAAAAAAGACCGCCATGCAGACGCAGGCAGCCAAGTTCATTTAAGGAGATTCATGAAATGATACTGCATAAAGGAGAGACGCTGTTCCGTCAAGGAGAATCAGGCTCGCTCTTTCGGCTAAACAGCGGTTTGCTTAAAATCATCCGCGTACATCAGGACGGCAGCCCTCTACTCGTTAACATCATTACACCTGGCGAGACAATCCCTCATCACTCCTTGATCAGCCCGTCGCCCTATTACGGGACGGCCATCGCTTTGATAACAAGCGACGTCGACATGATTCCTGCCGCAGACTGGTATAGCCAACTGAAGCAGGAGGACGCTTACCGCCAAATTGCGCTTCTGCTGCAAGATAAGCTTCGCATGATGCAGGCGAGAATCGATCAACTAACCGAGCTTTCGCCCGCCGATCGACTGGTTAAAACACAGCTTTGGTTCAAACGTTACATCGGCTCAGACGAATTGACGGATATATTGACTCAGGATGAGATTGGACAATTTGTCGGCTTGCGCCGCGAGACGGTCAATCGGCTGCTGCGCGCTCAAAGAGCGGCGGATGGACCAAAAAATTCATAATGCAAATCGTCTTCCGCTGCTCCGCCGGCAAGCAAAGCTTCTTTTACTGTTTTCATAAATGGAAGCGGGCCGCAGAAATAGAAGCTTGCGTCGCGAGTCGGAATGACGCTTAGCAGCCACGGATGATCGAGATAGCCTTCCTTCTGGAATTGTCCTGCCTTACGGTCTTCGGCAGTCGGATTGCCATAGACCCAGTACGCCGTCAGCTGCGGATGGCGGGCGGCTAATGCTTCAACCTCGGTTCGAAGCGCATGCGTTTCTCCGTTATTCGTCGCATGGATAAAGACGGCTGGACGATCAGGCGTAAGCTCCGCCGAGGCTTGCAGCATGCTGACCATCGGCGTTAATCCGACGCCGCCGCTTATGAAGACGGCCGGACGACGATCATTTCGTTCGAGCGTAAATGCGCCCGCAGGCGCCGAGACGAGCAACTCGTCTCCTTCTTGCACTTGTTCGTGCAAATAGACCGACACTTTGCCCGCAGGCCGACCGCCTTGCGCATCTTCCTTTTTAACGGAAATGCGGTATTGTGTTTTACCTGGTCCATCCGATAAGCTGTACTGGCGAATATGTCCGTAGCGCTCACCAGGAATATTGAATTTCAAACTGATATATTGCCCCGGCTCAAAGTTTGCCAGCGCTTTGCCGTCCTTTGGCTCCAAATAGAAGGAGGTAATGACGCTGCTTTCCTTCACTTTCCGCCTCACGACAAAAGGTCTAAATTCCGCCCAGCCTCCGGCTTGCTCCGCTGCTTTCTCATACATCTCAGCCTCGACGCCAATAAAGACGTCGGCGATAACGCCATACGCTTCGCCCCAAGCCTGCAGGATCGAATCAGTCGCTGCTTCGCCCAATACATCCTTGATCGCCTTTAGCAAATATTGGCCAACAATCGGATAGTGTTCCGCTTTAACGCCCAAGCTGCGGTGCTTATGTGCAATTTGTTTGACGACCGGCAAAATCGCCTCCAGCCGATCGATATGCTGGGCTGCGGCAAGCACAGTATTCGCTAGAGCGGTTTGCTGCCGTCCCTGCTTTTGATTAGCATGGTTGAATATATGAAGCAACTCCGGATAATCGGCGAACATCGTCTCGTAGAATACTTTGGTGATGGTCGTACCGTGCGCCTCGAGAACCGGAACGGTCGATTTTATAACAGCTATTGTTTGTTCGTTTAGCATTGCGATTCGCCTCTCTTGTCTATGGAATACATCAAGTATACCTAGAGCGAGGCGAACGCTATTGTGATTGGAATCACACTAAAAGGGAATGAATTGTGACGAAACGGCTCTTTCTAGCCGCCGTCCGAGCGAACATCAAAGCCGGTCCTGCTGGCGCGATATCGTGAACAGCGTCGTCCAAATGAGCAGGAAGCCAAGCAGCTGCGCTCCAGTTACGATCGAGCCAAACGCCAGCCAGTTCAACAGTACGCCGACCATCGGAAAGCTGAGTTCGGCGAGTGTCGCATAAGACGCTTTTATTTTACTCAGTCCTTTGTAATATAAAAGCAAGCTGAGCAGCCCCGGCAGCAGCGCCTGCAGCAGCAGATTGATCAGAACGGCAAACTGCGCTCCGGTCCCCTCCGGCAATTGCCAGACGGCGCCTTCGGAAGCGGTAATAACGAGCAGCAGCGGCAGCGCCAGCACAAAGCGGAGCGAAGTGACCGTTTCGTACTTCATCGAGCCGAGCAGATAGCGGCCCATGACGGTCGAGCCGCCCCATAGCAGCGCCGCACCGAGCGACAACAGGCTGCCCAGTTGCATTAAATCATCGACATGACTGAACGGAAACGAGAAGCCAAAGGTCAGCAAGTACGTGCCCGCCAATGCCAGCAGCAACAACGAGCCAATACGACGAGGCAGCAATTCCTTCAGCATGACTCTGGCCAGGACGATGGCGAACAGCGGCTGCAGCTTTTGCAGCAGAAGCACCGCGTTTGGATTGCCGTTCGATAAAGCGACCGTAAACAAAATGGTCGCCAGCGCAGATCCTCCCCACGAGACGAACAGCAGCGCGCCAACCTGGCGAAGTCCGACGCTCCGCAGCTCAGCGCGGTTTTTCCACAATACCGGCGCTGCGGCCATAAATAAAATGACATGCTCCAGCAATACAATTTGCGTAGACGTCAGCGAATCGAGCAAAATAATGCGGAATACGGGATCGACGCCCCATAGAGCCGCTCCCAATACGACGAGCCAAAAAGCCATTTTTCCAGAATTGGACGACCGCAGAGCGGATGAAACAGACGAAACGGATGATTGCATAACAGTTTTCCCCTTTTGTTGAAACAGGACCGGCGATGAGATGCAAAAACCCCGATCCGCATCATAATCGCGAATCGGGGCTGGCCAAATAAACATGCGAGAACAGAGCTAACGCCCCTGCATGCCAATCGGTTGATCTTCTACCATCCGGACTATAACCGTCGGCCTTGGAATTGCACCAAGTCAGTCTCCTTGCCGTTGACGGCTCAGAGAGTCGCGGGCTGCGCTCCGAGAAGAGCTTCACCGCCGGTCAGGAATTTCACCCTGCCCCGAAGATCCATATTTCGTTTTAGAATAGTAATGATTTGTAAAGCATAGTATCACAGTCGGAAATAAGAAAGCAACCTTTATTTTATAAAGCCCTTTCATCATGGGCCTTTTTCTGTAAACTAATGTCAGGAAGGAAGTGATCCTTTTTGAAAGAGTTTATCGGCTATTGCGCTTTATGCAAGAAACCGCTGTATTGCCTCGATGGCTTTCTGGACGGGATCGTACGCGACGACAAGTCAGCCATATGCTTCGTTTGCGCCTCGAATGGCAGCGAGCTGGCAGACAAAGAATAGTCATACGGATGCCGTCTTTCATAAAACGATTTATGAAAAGCCCGGAAGCTTGTCCAAGCAAGCTTCCGGGCTCCATAACGATAGCATATCGTCTCGAACAGGTATTATTCGCCCGACAAGCCGTTATCTTTCATAATAACGTCATGTGCGCCGCCTTCGACAAGGCTGGTCGCAGAAACGAGTGTAATTCTTGCGTTTTGCTGCATATCGGCGATCGAAATGGAACCGCAGTTGCACATCGTCGATTTGATTTTATGAATTGTCTTGTCGAGGTTCTCTTTCAACGTGCCTGCGTACGGCACGTACGAGTCGACGCCTTCCTCGAAGATAAGTCCTTGCTTGCCGCCCGTGTCATACCGCTGCCAGTTGCGGGCACGGTTCGAGCCTTCGCCCCAGAACTCCTTCACGAAGTTGTTGCCTACCTTCAGCTTCTTCGTTGGGCTCTCGTCAAACCGAGCGAAATAACGGCCCATCATGACGAAATCGGCGCCCATCGCCAAAGCAAGCGTAATGTGGTAGTCGTGGACAATGCCGCCGTCGGAACAAATCGGCACATAAATGCCCGTCTCTTTATAATATTGCTCGCGGGCTTCATTCACTTCAATTAATGACGATGCTTGGCCGCGACCGATACCCTTCTGTTCGCGGGTAATACAGATCGAACCGCCGCCGATGCCGACCTTCACAAAGTCTGCCCCGGCGTTGACCAGATACAGGAAGCCCTCGCGGTCAACAACGTTGCCGGCGCCGATTTTCACATCGAAGTTTTCCTTCACATACTTAACCGTTTCAGCCTGCCACTCGCTGTATCCGTCCGAGGAATCGATGACAAGAATGTCAACGCCCGCTTCAACGAGAGCAGGTACGCGTTCCATATAATCCTTCGTATTGATGCCGGCTCCGACGATATAACGTTTGTTGCCGTCCAGCAATCCTTGTGGATTTTCCTTATCCGCATCATAGTCTTTACGGAAAACAAGATGCTGCAAGCATTGATTCTCATCGACGATTGGCAAACAGTTGAGCTTTTTCTCCCAGATCAAATCGTTTGCCTCAGGAAGCGTAATGCCCGAATTTCCATAGATAAGCGAAGTGAAAGGCGTCATGAACTCGTTAATCGGCTTGCTCAGCGAATCGCGGCTCAGCCGGTAATCACGGCTGGTGACGATTCCGAGCAGTTTGCCGCTGGATGTACCGTCTTCTGTAATCGCAACGGTCGAATGTCCGTTCTCTTCTTTGAGCTTAAGCACATCGGCCAGCGTTTGGTTCGGCTTCAAGTTGGAACGGCTAACGACAAAGCCCGCTTTGTATTCTTTTACTTTGCGTACCATTGCGGCCTGATCCTCGACCGACTGGGAACCGAAAATAAAAGAAATACCGCCACATCTGGCCAGCGCCGTCGCCATATTATGGTCGGATACGGACTGCATAACCGCGGATGAGAACGGTATATTCAGAGAAATGGCAGGCTCCTCGCCTTTGGCGAACTTCGTGATCGGCGTTTTCAGCGTTACGTTTTGAGGCGTACACTCTTTCGTCGTCAAGTTCGGGATGAGCAGAAACTCGCTGAATGTTCGGGATGGTTCCAAGTAATACTGTGCCAATGCTCTCAGCTCCTCAATGTGATTTTGTATTGCGGCGGAAAAAGAATGCGTGGACCGGCGCCCACACAAACGATGTTTAAATTCTCAATAATATAGCAGAATGTTTTTTGTTGTGTCAAGGCTTATTCGTTCTCAGCGGACAGCCGCGATTGGCGAAAGCGTTTACCTTCCATTATATAAGTAAGATTCCCTCCCGTTAAGCAAAATTAAAGGCTGTCTTAAAAGCCATTTTTCGGTTTTTACAGCCATGCTTCGAGTTGAGTTTGTGAAAAAAACATCCCGCTTCACTTTAAACTGTGAAACGAGATGTTTTTTGCTCAAAACCGAAATCAGTACATGACTTGAACTGAGGGGAAGCACTGATTATATGTTTGATCCGTTTTTTTTCTATATCCCGAACAAATTTCTGGCCGTCAAATAGACGACGGGAACGAGCAACGCCGGAACAAGGTTGATCGTCCGGAACTTTTTGATGCCAAGAATGCTAAGTCCCGAGCTCAGGATGAGCACACCGCCGATAATCGATATTTCCGTCAGCAAATCAGACGTAATATAAGCTGCCACAGCGCCGGCCGAATAATAAAAGAACGCTTGCCAGCACAGCAGTACAACTGCCGATAGCGCAATGCCGAAGCCGAAGGATGCGGCGAGTACAATCGAGGTGACCAAATCGAGAATCGCATTCGTGAACACATACGTTTGATTGCCATTTAGCGCGCTCTCGATCGGCCCTACGATGGACATCGTGCCGATGCAAAACAGCAGCACGGCGGTTGACAGCCCCTCCGCCAAATTGCCTTTGGAGAACCTTTCGATGATCTGCTTGAAGCGGCGCTCCATATCGAGCTTCTCCCCGATTAAACCGCCGAGCGCCATACTTACTATAAATAAAACCGGATGCTGGCTTTCAGGCATATGCTTCGATACGGCATAAATGCCGAGACCAATGACCGCGAGCCCCATCCCTTGCATTAATATTTCTTCATACCGTTCCTTCATTCCCCGCTTGAAAATACTGCCGATCAAACTGCCGATGACAATAAAGACTGCATTCAAGATCGTTGCTGTCACGTTACCCCGTTCCTCTCTTTACGTTGCCTTTCTCTCCTGTCTACTATAAATGGAAGCCGCTTTACCGGCAACCGCCTTCCCTGAAAAATCGGCTTCTTCTAGCCTATAGTTTTAAGCGAAGGTGAATGGACGATTTAATCGAATCATGAATTTATGTAATGTATTCTTACATTGATATTGCCATTATTACGTTTTCACCCTAATATAAAGGATATATCGTCCGTGATCATTACACGAAACTACCATACGAATAAGTTAAAGCAGATGAGGTGAGCAGCATGTCAGGAGAATTGATATTAACCGTTGACGATGAATCCCGCATCAGCGAACTGGTTGGCATGTACCTGGAGAAGGACGGCTTCCGCCACCGCATGGCGACAAACGGCAAGCAGGCGCTTGAAATCGCGGAAAGCGATCCGCCCGCCCTAATCGTGCTCGATGTGCTCCTTCCCGATATGGAGGGCTATGAGCTGTGCGCCCGGCTTCGCCAGCAAACGGATATTCCGATCGTCTTCCTCACTTGCAAAGATTCCGAGATCGATAAAGTCGTCGGCCTTACGGTAGGGGCGGACGATTACGTGAGCAAGCCCTTTAGCCCGGTGGAGCTCGTTGCCCGCATTAAAGCCCAGCTTCGCCGCAACCGTATCGTCCATCGGCGTGAGGCGGCCGCTGCTCCCCCCGTCCTTGCATCCCAGCATGTCCGTCTCTCCGTCGCTACCCATGAAGCATTCGTCGACGGCAGCCGTCTCGAATTGTCCGCGAAGGAGTTCCAACTGCTCTCCTACTTTATGCGAAACGCCAGACAGGTGCTGAGCGGCGAGCGGCTGCTCACGAATGTATGGGGTTATGAAAGCACGCTTGATACGAAAACACTTCAAGTCCACATCGGCCATCTGCGCAAAAAAATCGAGCGCGATCCTGCCAATCCCGAGCGCATCGTAACGATACGCGGCTTCGGGTACAAATTCGATGAAGCTGTCCAAACGGTATAAATTCGGCGGCCGGCCGAAGTCGTTTGCCGTTCAGCTGCTTCTGGCCGTGCTGACCGGATCGCTTGTGCCGCTGCTTCTCCTTTCCGTCTTCGCCGGACAGACGGTGCTCAGCCAGCTGCAAAAGTCCGGCGCGATGAGCGTAGCGCGGACCGAAGCCAATTATATCCACATGTACGAAAATAATATTGCGGAACAGGTGCAATCGATCGACTCCGAGCTGCGCAAAGTAGAGAGCGCCGTCCTCGTCGCCAAATCGATGGCTGAAGCGATCTTTTCCGATCCTGCGCCGTATGCAAACCCGCTCTCCTTTGTCTTTGACGGCGAGCGGTCACTCTATTACGACCCTGCTTCCGGCAGCAAAGGCGAAGTGACGATTCGGGTCGATCGAGAAAGCGAACGGCCGACTCCCGAACAAGCCCAGGATTTTGCCATAAGCAAAGCACTGTTCCCCATTTTCCAGTCGGAGACGGCCTACAACCGCAACATCGTATCCATGTACTACATTCATCCGCATTCCGGCTCCTTTCATTACCCGGGCTATGAAGGGCCGCAAGAGCTGACACCCCGGAAAATCAACAAGCTGACGACCTATCCTTTTTATACGGATGCTTTGCAAATTCCGCCTGGCGCGAACCGGGTCGTATGGACGAAGCCTTACTTTGACATTACGCCGAGAGGTTGGATGTTTACGGCCACTACTCCCGTATATGACGAGCAACAACGGTTGAAAGGGATCGTCGCCGCGGACGTAACGATCGACAATTTTTTAGGCAATGTCGTGGACACCAGCTTCGACAATCAAGACGGTTACGCCTTGCTGCTCGATACCGATTACCATTTGATCGCCTCGCAGAAGCACGGCATTTCGCAAATCAATCAGATGAATCTGTCGGCGGTATTTCATACACCCGAAGCGTATCGGACTGACAACTACCGCAGGCTGGAGCTGAACGGCGAAGCCAAAGCGGTCTTCAGCCAGGTCATACCGGCAACCAATTGGACGCTCGGTTACGTGATTTCCGAACAAAAGCTGCTGGAGCCCGTCTATTCCGCGACCAAAGAGCTGAATCAACAGACGGAGAAGACGCTATTCATCCAGCTTGCTCTATTATGCGGCTTGGCTATTGCGCTAAGCATCGGGCTCGCTTTTTATTTGCGTTCGAGAATCGCAAGGCCCGTCAACATGCTAACCGAGGCGTTCTCGCGGATCGGCCGCGGACCGGTCGAGCTTCGGGCGGGAGACACCCGTGTTCTCGAGTTCAACCGGCTTCTCTACTCTTTCAATCGAATGGCAGGCAAAATTAGCGAGCTGCTGGAGGAACAGGCGCAGCTGAACAAGGAACTGGAAAGCAAGGTCCAACTGCGTACGATTGAACTGCGGGAGATGAATTGGGAGCTGGAGGAGCGAATTGGCGATTTGATCCGGCTGGAGCAATGGCGCAAGGAGCTGTTTATGAACATCTCGCATGATTTAAAAACGCCGATCACGCTCATTCAAGGCTATATTGAGGCCATCAACGACGGCACAATACCGGAGGCGCAGATCGATACATACTTGAAGCGCATCCATGAAGGCATTCGCACCATTACCCGGCTGGCCCGTAACTTGAACGAGCTTAGCCTGCTCGAAACCCGCCAACTGCAAGCCGATATGAAGCCGCTCCATTCCAACGTGCTATTCCGGTCAGTTAAGGGCAAATGGGAGCCCTATATGGAGCTTGAAAAGCGGCGGTTTGCCGCGGAGGGCGCTGCAGCAGACAGTTTCGTGCAGGGGGACGCCCACTTGCTGGAGCGAGTGCTGGACAATTTGATAGAGAACGCTATCAAATATACAGGAGCGGACTGTCCGATCATCTTCCGATATTCTCTCTCGGACAATGCAGTCCAATTTAGCGTCATCGACGCCGGCCCTGGCATTCCGCGGGACGAAATCCCCTTTATTTTCGACTCCTTCTACCGGGTAGACAAATCGCGCAACAGCGATATCCCCGGCAGCGGCCTCGGCTTATCGATCGCCAAAGAAATCGCCGCCATGCACGGCGGCGAGCTAAGCCTGCGCCTTAACGCGCCTTCGGGCGACGGCTGCACGTTCACACTGTCCTTGCCGTTGTATGAACGGCCAGCTGCGTCAGTCGAAGCTGGTTGAATGGCGCAAATGCCAGTCCACACGGGTGACGGATCGTTTGACCGCCGACGTGTGACCGAACACCGCGTGCCATTAATTTCGCTATATTGAGACCGCTGCTTGTTCGCTATATCGAGTCCGCTGCCTGTCTATATCCTAATACCGCTGTCGCCAGATGTAACGCTATTCACAAATAAAGAAGAGAGTCCCTGATTCGGACCTCTCTTCTTTTGCTTTCTATTACTCTGTTGGCGGAGCCATCAGATCGAGCGTTGGCGTCTCGTTGAAGAAGTTCCAAGGCTTGATCATGGCCGTCACCCATTCGGTCGGCATGATCGGGAACTCTTCGGCGCGCATCACGTGGGTTGTACCCGTCGTGATCCAAACGACCGTATCCTTATTCTCAATGCTGCGGTTCTTTTGCGTCCACAAGCCGAGTCCGGTATCGGTATTGTGTGTCGTATACTTGCCTTCGGAATATTGCTCTTCTTTGCGGTACGGCGTTACCCAAATATGATTTTTAATAAATTCCGCGCGTTTCAGTACGTAGTCCGTCTTCGTGAACAGCGGCTCTTCCATGAATGGATGCGTGCCGCCTGCATAAGGGATGATTTGGTAGCCCGTCGAATTGCCGAGGCGGTTTTTCGACTTCTCGCTAGTGACGAGAACGATTTTGTCCGGGTCGAATTTTTGAATCGCGTCCTGCTCTTTTTTGTACGTCTTCTCAAGCGTAATCATCTCGCTGCGGGCAAATTCCGGATTTGCCACCGTCTCAGCCTTTGGCAAGATTTCACTGACCGAGTTCGTTTCGCCGTCTACGTCCATATCGAGACGGAAATTGAAAATATGCTGATGAGTCGGTGCGACGATGTTGTAATCGACGAGCGTGCCGTTTCTCGTATCTTTGGTTGCCGTAGGATCGTTCATCGTTTTCGTCACAACAGGTTTAATTTGCGCAAGACCAGTTGCCCCTACCATAATTTTAATTGAGCCGTTTTGCAGGAATACCCAGTCCAGCACATAGTCGTAGTTGCCGATCGTTGCGATGGAACGGAGCACCAGCTCACGGCGCTCGCGAGCCTCCCCGTTATGCGACCATTCTGGATCAGCGTAACGCTCGAACAAGGCGAAAGCATTTTTGATCACTTGCGCTTTGCCGGCCGTGTCATTAATCGCTGCATCGAACAGCGTCGCGTTTTTCGGCACGTCGCTGCCAATGTTGAGCGGCCGTGTGGACATGCCAACGCCGTATTCGCCGGCATCCATGAAAATTTTATACAACCAAGCCGGTTCCGGATCGCCGTACGGCACCATCATGCCGCCCATGTAGCCTTCGTACATAATTTTTCGCTTATTGCCGTCGTCATCGTAGGTGACCGTCGAAACGATCGGACCGACGCGCGGATCGAGACGGAAGTGGAAGTTCCAATTTTGCCAATCGATCTGATTGCCCGCGACATCAAAGCTCGCACCATTCGGCTGCGAAATAATTAAAGGCTTAATTTGCTCGGTACGCTTGCTCTTGATTACTTTGGAATAATCGTTCGGATCAGTCGGCACCGGCGGATTCGCGTAATCGTAAATTTTGACGACCTTCTTTGCGTTCAGATCGACCAGGAAAGCGAGTCCGTCCATCGGATGTGCAAAATTGTTGGCCGCGTTCTCAATGATCGGTCTCGGAACCGACATCGCGAGACGGGAGCCTTTTGGCGTCAACTCCGGACCATAGTCGCCAAGCGGGCCGTCGCTGAACCGGATTTTGGTCAAATCGGTTACGCCATGCCGTTTCAATGCAGCTACCGCTTCTGGATCTTTTTTAACAATATCCCCCGTGCTTCCAAACTCGGTATACAGCGGCCACCCTTGTGTAACGGCGGTCCATTTCACGACTTCCCCTTTGTCCAGGTCGACAATGCCTTCATACGGCTTATCTTTTTGAATCGCCGTAAACGTCGCTTGACGCGGCAAGCGCTTGCTGCCGTCCGAGAACTCCCACTCCCACACCTTTGCTTTTTCTGGATCTTCCAGCTTAATCTCCGCAAAATAAAGTCCTTCGGCCGCATGCGACGACTTGAACACAATTTGCGCCGCCTTCTCAATCTCCTGCGGGGTAAGCGGGTTCAACGGATGGTATACAATCGCTTCGACTTCCGCCGCGCTCAGCTTGCCGCTGCCAAATACGCCGTAGCCGATCCCCGTCGAACTCAGCGCAATGCTTGCCGCAACCATTGGGATAATCCACTTTTTCTTGTTCATGTTTTCCCTCCGTCTAGTCTATTGGATTGTCTTTCATGTGAGAAATTGTAACAAGAGAAGGTAAAATCATAACCCGATTTAGGTAAACTTCAGCTAAGAAGTAAGTATCGCTCAATCGGCGGGGACTGAATGCAAAAAGCCTTGATTCGCCCGCAGGAGCGAATCAAGGCTTTAAAGATCGAGCTTATGCCTACTGCACGTTAATTGTAAAAGGAACGATCATAACCTCTCCGTTTCGTTGGAACTGTCCCCACAGCTTATAGAGCCCGCTGCGCGGAAAGCTGACGCCAAAGACGGCTTGCGGGCCCGACGAAGCCCAGTTTAGCGGATGAATGTGCAAATAATCGTTCATTCCTCCGTCCACCGCGACGACATGGCCGACGGCGCCAAGATACAGCTCCAAATCCTGCAGCGGCTTGCCGCTGTCGGCATCCGTGAACGTATACGTCATCGTCATCGCCTGCATGGCCGTCGGCGTTTGATCAAAGCTAAGCGCGACATGAGCGCCGCCATAATCGGCCTCAAGCGTCGAACTGGCTGTTAACGGCTCCCGCAGCGATTGCCGCCCCTCCACAACCGCTTCCGCGTAACGGGTCAGCTCATTCATGCCGGACGGCTGAAAATCGGCATACAGCTTATAGTTGCCGCCGTATTCGAACTGGAGCGGCAGCTCGTATTTACCTTTTCCTTTATATTCAGGATGCACGTGCTGAAAATGCTGCAGGTCGTCGCTTACCGCAACAAGATGAAGCAGCTTTTCGTTCACGATCTCAAACTGCTCGATCAGTTTCCCGTCCTGGCCCGAAACCGTCAACTCGAGCAGCGATTGCTTGCCCGCAGCGGGCGCGCCGTTCGGCCATGCGACACCAATATCAACGGCTTTTTCGGCGGCCGTCTCCATGCTTGGACCGGCATGACGATGGGCTAGCGTCATCGCGTAGGGATCCAGAAATGGATCGGACAAATCGCCTGACGCATCCGATCTGCCGGCCCCTTGAAGCCATACAACAGCTCCGAAGCTGAGCAGGAGCGCGGCTGTAAGCAAGTACCACTTTGCGTTCTTCATGTCAGAATTACCCTCCTCTGGAGCCTCGTTTCACCCCATTGTACCTGCGCCCGGTAAAAGCCGGCTCCGATTCAGGTAAAGCCCAGGTAAAAAAAGAGCCAAGTCCGCCCGGTCTTTCGACCTTAATGGGCAGCCTTGACTCTTTTATTGTTAGATTATCTCACTTGATCTTGCAATCGCTTTACGAACACTTCCACTGTTTTACCGTCCACTTCCGCCCGGGTCGACTCATGAGAAACCGAAGCTTCCTCAATTTGTCCGAATGCCCAGAAGGACGGAGCGATGTCCGGCCACGTTTGCTCCACGCCGGTCAACGGACCTCTGTAAAGCATCCGATTAATGAGCGTGACCGCCTCGGAACGGATAATGCCGTTTAACGGCTTGAAGGTGCCGTCCGGATAACCGGTCGTCATTCCGTTGCGGTAAAGCGATTCGATAGCGGCAGCAGCCCAATAGGAGCCTTTGACGTCCGAATAGTGAAGCTCGATCGGCGTGCCCGTTTCCAGCTTAAGATAACGGGTCATTACAGCCGCTAACTCGCCCCGGGTCACCGGGTCGTTTGGACGGAACTTACCGTCGGTGCCGCCTTGGAAAATGTTATGCTTCGTTACCGTATTGATATACTTGTAAGCCCAATGCGATTTCGGAACATCCGAATACGGTTTCGCTTCTGCGTCGTATTCCCCGATCAGCCTTGCGATAATAGCCGCAAGCTCCGCGCGGTTCAAGAACCGATCA
Organism: Paenibacillus sp. NPDC058071; assembly: GCF_042885235.1. Classification (NCBI taxonomy): domain Bacteria; kingdom Bacillati; phylum Bacillota; class Bacilli; order Caryophanales; family Paenibacillaceae; genus Paenibacillus; species Paenibacillus sp. NPDC058071. The sequence goes on along the minus strand of NZ_JBHVSK010000025.1, from coordinate 30,549 downwards.
GCTTTGAATGTACCGTCTGGATAGCCAAGAATGTAACGCTGATGCTGCAAATTCCCGGCTCGATTCGAGTAGACTAGCAGTTGCAGTGTCGAGGCTGAAATGATTTTTCCATCGCGATCGGCGAACTCGCTCTTCAGCACAACCGTTCTCTCCTGCTCGCCTTCCGCGAGAGCTGGCCATTGCAGCACGACGCGGAAGCTGCCGGATGCACCGGCCTTCACGTCTTTCACATCCCATACGATTGCGCCTGCAAGCACCTTCCCGCCTGCCGCATCAATCACTTGAACCCCTTCAGGCAGCTTCAATCGAATTTGCCCTTGTTCCAACACAGCGCTTCCGTCGTTTTTGTACAAAACGTCAATCGTTCCGTTGCTTTGTTCCGGGTGCACGGTGCGATCCGTTTGCACGTTAACGATTAGGTTCGGAGCTCCTGGCGTCGGCGTCGGTGTTGGTGTTGGTGTTGGTGACGGCGATGGCTGTGTCGTTGATCCGCCTCCGCTGCTCGCAGGAACCATAGCGAAATCAAACCGGACAATGGATCGATCGACTTTAATGAAGGATTGTCCGTTTTCGGTATAGACGGAGCTCTCTGGATGCGCCCCTTTATCGGCGCGGCTATCATATGAATAATAACCGTTCGCCTCGGCTGTAATGTAATAATCGCTGTCGCCGTAAACCATCCAGGCGTAAGCGCCGCCGGACACGGTTTGCGTCGGGCTGTCGTTGTCGGCCGGAGGGAAGCCTGGCAGCTTCGGCAGCGTTACCGGCCCCGGCGTTATGCCGTTATTCCGATTGCGAACGGTATCCGCATACCAAATGGTGACCTTAACATCCCTGTCGTTAATCACATTGCCCGTTGACGAATTGGTAATATCGCCATAAGGATCGATCAGCTCTTCGTTAATGTTCAATTCACCGGAGGATTGCACCGTTACGCTAGGCAAGCCACCGTCGCGCTTCACATTAATGACGACATAGTTGCGGCCGGTCACGTTGCCGCTGCCGTCCAGCACATTGTAATAGTACCGGATTTCCAATTGGTACTCGTTGTCAGCAGCCGTATTGCCTTGCGGCAAGCCGTCCGCGATAAACAGGCCTTTCTCGTCAATCGCAAAGCCGTCTCCTTCGCCTGCCGTCTGCAGCAAAGAGCCGGACGGATCGACGGCGTTGACGTATTCATTTCCTTTCTTCAGGAAAGCGACGAAGCTCGGCGCGCTCGGCAAGCCGTCCAATACCGAGAAATCGATTAGGCGCAGCTTGCCGTCGGCGTCTTTGCCGCCCAATACGCCTGCTACTGCTTTATTTGCCTTCACTTCGTCGGTGCCGTCGCCCTTAAGCGGCTTATCGACGACCGCTTTTTGCCGGTAAACGATCGTCTGACCGCCGGCAACTGTTTGAGTGTATTCAATCGTATACTTCTGCTTGCTCGGAATAAGGAATTCGTACTCCCCGTTCGCATCGGTTTGAACCGAACCGACTACTGAGCCGTCCTCTCCCCGAATAATAACCGTCTTGCCCGCAAGCGGCACAACGCCGACAGAATCGAACGTTTCGGTCAGCTTGCCTTTCAGCCTCGGCGGTTCGAAATAAATCGTAAATGCCGCCTCGCCGCTGACATCATGAGACAAATCGAAGACGGAAGCTTTCACTTCGATCTCTTGCACCGACGGTTGGCCGGTTAGGTCAGGAGATTGATAATAAATGACCGCTTTGCCGTCTGGACCCGTTAGCGCTTCCGGAACGGACAGCGGGTTGCCGTTCGCATCTACGAAACGGCCGCCGGCTGCCGGCACCTCGAACGTTACTTTCGCCCCGGCAACCGGGTAACCGTTCGAATCTTTGACTGTAGCCGTCAATGTGGTCGACGTTTCGCCGTCACCGACGTTGCGCAGCGGGTTGGCTTTCAGCTCAACGCCGCCTCCAAGCGGAATGGATGAATCCATTGTAAATGCGCTTACGGCCTCGTCTGTCGTATTAAATGCGCCTTTTGCCGTCGCTTCGACGGTATATTTGCCGTTAGCCGAGATCGGCGCATCCGGAACCCAGCTCCAGCTTCCATCCGGAGACGTCGTCAGAGTGCCGTCCACTACCACGTTCTGACCGTCTCGAACGACGATCGTAACGTCTGAACCAGCTTCGCTCTTGCCAGCAATTTGCGTCACCGGCCTGCTGCCTTTCCAGCCGTCCGCCGGCGTATCGATCGTGACATACACGTTGCTGACCGGGAAGCCGCTTTGCGGCTTCAACGTCCGCTCGGGATCGTCTGCATCGACGATGCTGCCGCCATTCGGCGAGTAGCTGAGCTCAACTTTGGCTCCCGGCGGAATTTGTTCGCCGTTTCCAAGCGTCAGCGTCAGCGTATCGGTGCCGCCGCCGTCAATCGAAGCAACCGGAATGGAGCGCGGCTGGCCGGTCTCGCTATACACCGTTACCCAAATCTCCGGGCTGCCTTCCACGGCCGTTTCGGACGAGAATTTCACCTTCACCTTGTTGCGGTCGTTATCGACGGCCGCTTTTTCAGGCTCAAACCATAACTGGTTAGCCACCGGGAATTCCGTCAGCCATCCGAGACTGCGGCCGTTAGGCCCCATTTCCCGAACGTCTATCAGAGAACTGTCGCTCGGGTTAGCTTGTCCCGTCGCATAGTTCATCACAATGTTGGTCGGGTCCGTCTCGTTTTGCAGGACCGGAATGCCTCCTTGCGGAAGTCCGTCGCCGAGCGTAAAGACAAGCGATTTGCCATCGGCGCCGAGTTCAACCGCATTCGGCTTCACTTCCAAGGAGCCGTCGATCGTAAACGAGAAGGCGTACACGCTGTTGGCTACAGAAGCCGGATCAAGAGGCTTGCTGAAGGTCACTTTCACTTTATCGCGGGTCGTATCATTAATAACAACGGCCTGCTGCGGCTTCATTTGATTTTTCACCGGATCATTGACGAACACATCGAGCTCGGAGCCCTGAGTGTCCTTAATGCGTTCGGATGGATCAAGCTTATCTGGGCTGTATGTCAGCGATACTTTCGCATTCAACGGAATGCGGTCATCCTTCAACAGGATGGAAAGCTTGTCCGGCGACGAAGGATCAACGGACAACTCCGCATTCACATCGTTCAAAGTAATCGTATATTCCGGGTCGACGCCGTTATTAATCGTCACTTTGAATGCATCCACAGCGGCGTTCGGCACGACCACATCGCCCGGGAAAGACACTTCGATCTTGCTGCGCTCCTGATCGTTCACAACGCTCATACCGGTCGGCGCGAATCGATTCACGATCTCCACGCCTGTGCCGCCCGATATCGGGAAGCTTTCGAGCGGTGCGCCGCCGGGACCGGCGCCTTTCACCGAACCGGCATCCTTATCATACTGCAGCGGAGGTTTGCTGCCGGCCGGGATGACATAATCAGTCGGAAGATGCGGCGGAAAGGCTGGATCGGACGGATCGACCTCCAGCACCAGCCGGAACGGATCTTCCTCGCCGTACGGATCTTTTACGAAATCTTTCACTTTCAAAGGCACAAGCACCGGATTGGTGTCGGTGCCGATGTTGATCGAGAAGCCGCCTGGCTTGCCCTTGTCATAAGCGACGGGTTTATCCAGTTCAACGATAACCGTACGGCGGTCCGGTCCGACCTCAGCCTTTTCAACTTGCGGAGCAATCGCTTCCTCAAACAGCACGGGCGCGGAATCGAAATTGCCTCCTCCGTACGTTATGCCGTTTAATTCACCGCCGATTCTCGCTTTTACGTTCGTCAGATGCTTGGGGTCGCCCATATTCCAAACATTGACGGTTGCGATGCCGTTCGTGTCGGTCGGCACCGTAATTTCGCGGACGGTAATCGTTTGGCCGTCGCGATCGTAGTAACGCGTTTTCACCGTATAGCCCTCGGCTGTCAAATAAAGCGGCTCGTCGTCTTTCTGCGTTGCGGCGATCGCCGTTCTGCCGCTGCCGATGTTGACGTTCGCATATTTCTCGACGTAATACAGCGAGAACGTTACAGGGTATCCTTCAATAAGCTTGTCTTTAATCGTCCTCACTTCCGCCTCGACGCTTGCCTTCGAGCCCGTCGCGACAATGCCGTTCTCGGTCGTTCCGCCGCCGGATACCGGAACAACATTGGTGCCGTACGGCTTGTTTTCGAAGTTCGTCGCTTTATTGAAGCCGACCGGAGTACCGTCTTTCAATTGGAGTGTCGTCCGATTCAAAATCTGAATGCCCGTAGGCGCCTGCTCGACAGCCTCTTGCGGCGTAACTGCCGCTTGCGGTGCAATCAGACCGCTGAAGTTGTTGAAATGCCACGAGTAAATATCATGATTTTGCGTAGCCCCGCCCGTTGCTGCCGTGAAGCCCATGAATACGTCGTCCTGCAGCAGCTGCTTCGACAGATCGGTCGTATCCGCCAGTATCGGCTGAACTGTCACCGTGCCTTGATTGCCCGTAAGTTCGGCAATCAATTGGCCGTTATCGGCGATTGGGAAAGAAGCGAGCTTAACCGTTTTAATCCTTGAATTGCCGCCGATCGTTTCGCGATCAAGCATACCGTTCGCGCCAACGACAGGCGCCCAATACGTGCCGTCATTATTCTCGCGAATTAAATAGACGCGGAATTGATGCGTCAAGCCATTGTAATCGATCCATGAGTGAAACGCTTTGTAAGGGTCCGCCGTCGCTTCCGTATTCGTCTGTGCGAGCGACATTTGAAGCAGGTCGAGCGTAGCCATATTTTTGCCTTCAACGGGGACTCCGTTGTCCGCAGAAGCTTTTCCCGACTCGCCGTGATTTACGTCGCCGTTTTTCACCAGCGCGACATGCGAGGAGCGGTTACCAGTCACTCCCTCGACAGGAGGCGGATCGTTGCGGGGCTGTCCTTGGTCGATGCCAACGTTGTAATACGTATCATACTCAACGCCAATACTTTTTTGTACGCCGGAATAGCCAAGACCGCCGCCGCTTGCGCCAGCTTCGTTGGAAGCCGTTTGCAGGGCGAAGACGATGCCGTCCGCCTGGGAACCGCCTTCCATTTTGAAGCTGAAATAAGTGCTAAAAGAACGGTTGTCCGACAGCGTCACGCGCTGTTGATTGAATACACTGCCGAAAGCGGTGTTTTGGTTCGAAGCCGCGAGACGTACGATATCCTTTGGGGTACCGTCTACGGTTTTCTTCAGAAAACCGACAATCGATTCCGCCGGATTGTATTTCGGATTCTGCTTCCCGTAGTTGAACTGCAAATAATCCGTGGAGAAGCTTCCGAGCTGGTCGATGCCGTTCTTGCTCTCCTCCACTCCTTTCACTACGCCAGCCGCAAGCGGATTGCTCGCTCCGAAATCGGCGTTCTTCAACGATACATAGACTTTTCCTGGATCCGTCTGCACGGCCGACGCCGCTTCTGCGTTGCGGACCGGCAGCCACGAAAAGCTGGAAGTGACCAGCGCCGCGATCAGCGCGGTCGATAGCCAGCGCTTCCCGCTTGCCCGTTTTAATTTTTGCTCTTTCATCAAAGTGATAGTTCTCCTCTCCATTAGTAGGCTGCTTCGATCCCATCTCGTCATGCTGTCAAGCAAATCTTGACAGAAATCGCTAAGCAAATTATGACAAAAGTATCTATACAATTTCTGAACAATAGGTCCTTTTTCCTCTTTTTTCTTCTAAAAAAAGTAAAAAAATTACCCACTGCTCTTTATAAGAGAGCGGTGGGTAATTTCACCGACATCTTTTTCGCCGCATTTATGAGGATGTCGAAACGACTCGCTCATACAAATAGTCGACAATATGCATCGCTTCCATCGGTTCCGGCGGCCGATGTTTCTCGATGCCAAGCTTCATTTGCAGCAGGCAGCCCGGATTGCTCGTCAGCATATAACGGGCATTCGTCGCTGCGGCATGCTCCATCTTATGCTCCAAAATTTGTCCGGCCATTTCCGGTTGCACCACATTGTAAATGCCCGCAGAGCCGCAGCAGCGGTCCGCCTCCTTCATCTCCTCAAAGCACGCGCCCTCGACGCCGCGCAGCAGCCGGCGCGGCGCATCCGCGCTCTTCATCACGTTTCGCAAATGGCAGGAATCCTGATACGTAACCGTAGTTACGCCGCTCTCTCCTTCCGATAAGTCGGCAAAGCGAGGAAGACGCCCCTTCTCCGCGATCAGCGCGCTAACGTCAATTACACGCTCAGCAAACCATTTCGCATCGGCCTGCACCGCTTCATCGGGATCGTCGTGCAGCAAATGATCGTATTCGACGAGCAGAGCGCCGCAGCCACCCGCATTGGAGACGATATAATCGACGCTGGCTTCCTTGAACGCTGCAATATTCGTTCTCGCCAAAGCTTTCGCCTCGTTCATCTCCCCGCTATGCGCATGAAGCGCTCCACAGCAAGCCTGCGTCTTCGGAATGATAACGTCGAAACCTGCCTCCGACAGCAGCTTCACCGTGTTGACGTTCGTGTCCGCGAACATAACGTCCATAATACAGCCCCGGAACAGCGCCGCGCGTCCGATCGGCTCTCCCTTAGCTGGATAGTAGCTGCCCAGCCGCTCTACGACGCCTTTGGACGACGCATCCGGCAGTATCGATTCCATCTCCCGCAAATGGGCCGGGAACAGCTTCATGACACCGGCTCCTCTCGCCAGCTTGCGAAGGCCCGATTTTTGATAAAAGCCGAGAGATCCGCCCAGCAGCTTCAGGCTGCCGCGATGTGGGAAAACGCCCTTGAACATCAGCTTCCGCAGTCCCTTCACCGGCGCGCTGTGCGGCGAGTAGTCCTCGATTGCGTCTCTAGCCTGCTCGATCAGCTGTCCATATTTCACATCGGCCGGACAAACCGGCTCACAGGCCCGGCAGCCGAGGCAGTGATTCATCTGATCCTGAAAAGCCTGATCCGGGTCCATCAAGCCGTCGGCCACCGCTTTCATTAAAGCGATTCTTCCGCGCGGCGACTCCTGCTCGATACCTGTCTCGCGGAAGGTTGGGCACGCCGGCAGGCAGAAGCCGCAGCGCATACAATTGGTCAGCTGATCGTAATCCAGCTTGCCCAGCAGCGTCTGCGCCAGCGGATTCTCATGCTGAATATCGGGCTTGCTCTTGATTTTCGATTCAATCATGCTGAAGAACCACCCTTTTTCTCGATTGTTTGGCGAACATCTTTCCCGGATTAAGCAGATGATGCGGATCGAAAGCGTCTTTAATGCCGCGCATGACGTCCATGCCTGCAGCGCCGACCTTCCATTCCAAATAAGGAGCTTTCACGACACCCACGCCGTGCTCGCCCGTAATCGTGCCGCCCAGCTCGATGGAAGCTTCGAAAATTTCGGCGAACGCCTCCTCTACCCGATGAATTTCCTCGGCGTCCCTTGCATCCGTCGTTGCCGTAGGATGCAGATTGCCGTCCCCGGCATGTCCGAACGTCGCAATTGTCACGTTATATTTTTGTGCGATTTCATTAATGCGCTTGACCATATCGGCAATTCGCGAGCGCGGAACGGTAGCGTCTTCGAGTATCGTCGTCGGGCGAAGCCGCGCCAGCGCCGTGAATGCGCTGCGACGCGCGGTTAACAGCCGTTCTGCTTCCTGCCGGCTCTCGGCCACCTCGATACGATCGGCTTTCTCGGATTCGCAAATGTCTCGGATCCGCGCGATGTCGCGCTCAACCGTCTCCGGATCGCCGTCCTGCTCGATCAGCAAAATCGCCTCCATATCAAGCGGCAAGCCGAGCTTCGCAAAGTCGTCCACGACGCGCACAGTCGGATTGTCCATAAATTCGAGCGTTGCCGGAATAATTTTCGACTCGATGATTTTGGACACGGTGCGAGCGGCGCTGTATAAGTCGCGATACATCGCCAGCATCGTTTTTTTCGTTTTCGGCGGCGGGATCAGCTTCAGCGTGGCCTCCGTAATGACGGCCAGCGTTCCTTCCGAACCGACGAGCAGCTTCGTCAAGTCGTAACCGGCCACATCCTTCATCAGCTTGCCGCCGGTGCGAATAATGCGACCGTCAGCCAGCACCGCTTCCAGCCCAATCACATAGTCTTTCGTCGTGCCGTACTTCAAGCCGCGCAGCCCGCCGGAGCATTCCGCGATGTTGCCGCCGATTGTGCTAATCTTCATGCTGCTCGGATCGGGCGGATAGAATAGCCCCAGACTTTCGATATGGGCTATAAACTCAGCCGTAATGAGTCCCGGCTGAACGACGGCCGTCAAATTTTCCATATCGACCTCCATGATCGCATTCATGCGATGCATCACCATGACAATTCCGCCCTCAAGCGGCACCGTGCCTCCGCATAAATTCGACCCGGAGCCGCGGCTGACAAGCGGGATACGATGCTCGTGCAGCACTTTCATAATGTCGGACACTTCCGCCGTGGATGAAGGATAAATAACGCCGTTCGGAAGCGCTTGCAGCATTGGCGTGCCGTCGTAAGAATGGGCGACTCGCGATTCCATATCGTCACGATAGCCCTTTTCTCCGACGATAGCTCTCAGTTTGGATGTGATTTCAGCATTCAGCATCGGTTCGAAGCTGCCTCCTTTAATATTCATCAGGTCATCTGATGACTTTTCAATCATTATAGCTTATGATTAGATAGAAATACAGAAAAATTTGCAAAGCGCGAAATCGAAATCAATCAAGGGAGCTGCCCGTACGCGATATGAAAATCGAAACGAAGAAAGGCCACGAAATCGTAGGCCGTATTATATTAGATAAAATCGAAGGCGGCGAATGGCCGCCTGGCGCGAGACTGCCGTCCGTCACCCAGCTTTCCGAGCAATTCGGCGTCGGCCGCTCGACCGTGCGCGAAGCGTTAAGCGCGCTGAAGGCGACCGGCTGGCTCGACATCCGGCACGGCGGCGGCACGTTCGTGAAGCCAGTGCTGCCGACCGAAGCGCCGGCTGGCTCCTCCCTGTTTCAAGAGGCCGATTCGATCCTGGAGCTGCTCGAGGTTCGGCAAATTTTGGAGACCGGTACCGCCTCTTTTGCTGCGAAACGGCGAACGGACGATGACCTTATCAAGCTGGAAGTGATTCTGAATCGTATGGAGCAGGCGCTTCGGGCGGACGACACAGCGGAAGGCGAGAAAGCCGATCTCGACTTTCACGCGGCCATCGCCGCCGCCTCCCGCAATACGCTGCTCATTCAAATGATGGATTCCTTGGCGCAGCGGCTTGGCGAGACGATCGGCAAGACGCGGGAGCTGTGGTTTTTCCAGGAGCGCTCTACCGCGGAACGGCTGCTGGAGGAGCACCGGTCGATTTATGAAGCTATCCGGCAGGCCGATTCTATGCTGGCGGCCGAACGGATTGGCGAGCATCTCACCAAGGTCGAATCGGTGCTTAAGCCGTCCATCCATGCGTAAAAAATCCCCGCCGCCGAAGCGAATGCTCGCTTCGGCAAACGGGGATTTTTTTTCGTCTAGTTGCCGCTCATTGCGTGGTACACCTCATGCAATAACTGCATTTAACTGCATTTAACTGCATTTAACCGCCTTTAACGATTCCGTCTTGCCGCCCGTATGAACATTACGGAGCGGAAGCGATCGTAAACTCTTCCCACTGCGAGGCGCTGTCCCTATTGGCGTACAGCACTGAGCCTAGGTTCTGATCGGCGCTGACATACTTATTGTTGGCCGTCGATTGAATCGCCACCCTGCCGTTGCCGCGATCGACCAGACGGAACTTTTCCCAAGCCTGAATCGTCGTTGCCCGCGCTACTAGCTGCGTATTCTCGTCGATAACGGCGGTAACGTATTTGTTGTTGGCAGCCGACAGGAACGATACGGTACCGTCTGCATTGTTGACAATCGTGAACTTCTCCCAGCCGCCGACCGTCGTACGATTGGCGACAAGCGAGCCTGCGCCAGCATTTTCCGCGCTTACGTAGCTGTTATTAGCCGCCGCGCGCAAGCTCGACGTCGCCGCGACGGGTGTTACGGGCGCAGGCGGCTGCGAGGCGTATTTTTTGATTACGTTGATCAAGCCTGTGTTTGGCTGGAAGTTGGCGGTCGTAAATTTGCTCCATTTGGACGTAATGACGGCTGCGCTGTCGTTATAGATGTCCGGCACCGGGTTCGCATTGTTGTTGTAATAGCCCCAGTTGCCTGCTCCCGTCACCTTATACGACCAGTTCGACCACGAGACGTTGAGCGAATTGAGCCCGCCCAGCCATTTCTCCCATAAATCAAGCTGACCATACGAAAATTCGCCCGCGTACACCGGCACGTTCCATGCCGTCTGGTACTGCGCTATTTTGGCCAGCCAGTTGTTCATCATGGAGTTTGTCACGTTCCAATTGTCATATTGATCGAAGTTGTAATTATGCGTTTCGTACACGACGTTCGTCCAGCCGTACGCAGACGGCGGAAGGGCCTGCTCAAAATCGAAAAACGCCGCGACGATAATGATATGATTCGGATCCTTCGCTCTGACGGCCTTGTAAAGCCGGTCATAATAATTAAACTTCTGTTGAACTTGCGCGGCATTTTCCGCTGCGCCGGAGGTGAGCAGCGGCTCGTTCAGCAAATCGTATGCGGCGACAGTCGGATTCCCGTTATAACGCTCAGCGATGCGCTCCCAAATTTGCACCGTCCGGTTTTGAAACGTCGAGTTGCTCCACAGCTGATTGGAGTTGGTTATACCGCAAGAATGCCACGGACAAGCGCCTCCCTGTACGCCATGGAAATCGATAATGACATATATATTGCGCTGCGCGCTTTGGTTGATAAGCCAATCAAGCTCGCGGAACGAGATGGAATCCGACTTCATCGAGCCGTCCGGGTTCATGAAGTCTTCCCAGTAGATCGGCACGCGAACGGCGTTCAGTCCCATATTTTTAATGTTATCGAGATCGCTTGCCTGAATCCAATAATCTTGATACGCGTCCTGCAAGCTGTGATTGCCGTCGGTGCCAAAGCGGGTCCACAGCGTCTTCGTCAGCGTATACTGGTCCGGGGTGTTCATCGGCGACATCCACTGCTCCTGCAGCAGCCACCCGCCGAGATTCGGCCCCCGCAAGTTGACGATAGCGCCGGTTCCCGAATTATTGCGAATCACCTTGCCGTTCGTTTTCAAAAAATCGGATGTACCGAAAGCGGCTTGCGCTTTCGTCTGCAGCCCTGGAAAAGACAATAAAACTGCGGCTGTCATTAAAAATGCCAGCAACGTTGCCACTACGGTTTGACCTTTCGTTCTTCTTCTCATTACAATCCCTCCCGCCGAAATTGAAATTAGAAACGCTTACCGACTTCCATCGAACAATCGTCCCTTCTATCCTGCTGCCAATGCACGCTTTAGCTGTTTTGCTGCATAGACCGCCTTAACAAGCTGTTGGCTGCACCACCTCCACGATGAAATGAAATCGTTTGCAAAAAGAAACGGATGTTTGCTTATGATAAATCCTTTTATAAGGAGTTATCATTGCTGAATAAAGAACGGTTTTCTCTCTCTCCGCTAGCAAGCAAGAAAAATGAAATCGAATTCATTTTAGGATCATTATAGCAAAAAAAGGAAGGAACGAAATCAGACTTTCTGACTATAAAAGGAAGCGCTTCCATTCTGTTTTTCAAAAAATAGAATTGACAGCCTGACATTGCGGGTGATATATTGTTTTCATTCTAATTCATAGTAATCAGGTAGACATTATTGATTATCAAGAAAGGATGTTCATCATCATGGAAAACAACTTGGTTACCGCCCTTCAAGATAACTGGATTACATTGGGCGTATCCGCAATTATTCTTGCTTTTCTTTATTTCTTGGCTAAAAAACGGGTAGGCTTCGGCACCCGCGTTCTTATCGCACTCGGCCTAGGCCTTGTCGCAGGCGTTATTTTCAATCAATTCGAATTAAAATTCGAAGGCGTCGGTACGATCGGCTCCATTTACGTCAGCTTGATCAAAATGATCGTTATTCCGCTCGTGTTCGTTCTCGTCATCAACAGTATTATTTCGATAACAAATATCGCATTCCTGAAAAAAATCGGTATTAAAACGGTCGCCTGGTTCCTTGGCACGACCGGCGTAGCCGCTATTATCGGTCTTCTGGTCGCACTGGCGATCAACCCTGCCGGCTCCTTCGAAGCATCAACGCCTGAAGGCTTCCAGGCACGTGAAGTGCCTAGCTTCTTCCAAGTTATTTTGGATCTCGTTCCTTCGAACCCAATCAATGAAGCAGCGACAGGCAAAGTTCTCCCTGTGCTGATCTTCGCCATCTTCATCGCGATTGCGATCGTGAAGGTAGGAGCTAAAAAGCCGGATGCGGTTCAACCGGTCAAGGCGCTGTTCGCTTCCTTAACGGAAGTGCTGCACCAAGTCGTTAAATTTGTACTGCGCTTCACTCCGTACGGCGTTTACGCCTTGATCGCGGTAATGGGCGCAAAATACGGCCTGGAAACGCTCAAGCCGCTGGCGACGCTTATTCTGGTTAGCTACATCGCTTTGGCTCTGCATTTCGTGCTCGTATTCGGCGGCCTCGTAGCCTTCGTCGGCAAGCTGAATCCGTTCCGCTTCTTTAAAAAGGCGTATCCGACGATCGCCGTTGCTTTTACAACCCGCAGCAGCTACGCGACGCTGCCGGTTAACCTGGAAGTCATTACGAAACGTATCGGCGTATCGCCGCGTATTGCGAGCTTCGTCGCTCCGCTTGGCGCAACGATGAACTTCAACGGATGCGGCGGCATTTGGCCGGCAATCGTTGCCGTCTTCGTCTCCCATGTGTACAATGTTCCGCTTAGCGTAACAGACTACGTATTGATCGTCGCCGTGAGCGTCATTTCCTCTATCGGTGTAGCCGGCGTTCCGGGTCCCGCTTCGATCTCCACTACTGTCGTTCTGACAGCGCTTGGCCTGCCGCTTGAAGGCTTGGCTATGGTCGTTGCGGTTGAATCGCTGATCGACATGGGCCGTACGGCAGTCAACGCAACCGGTACAACGGTTACAGCAGCGCTCGTTGCCAACTCCGAGGGCGAGCTTGACCGCAGCATCTTCGATAGCGACAAAAACGACGAGCTGGAATTGAACCCGGCTTAAGGAATCACAACAAAACGAAACAGCGTTCGCCGGAAGGCGGGCGCTGTTTTTTTTCGGCAACGCCCACATGCCCATCCTGTGCTGCGACCGCGGCGGCTATGCGATGAAACCTTTTTGACTCTATTCGAGGTTAAACGATGCCGGACACCGCTGATTGAACAAAAGTTCTACGACTTATATTTCAATGCGAGTTACCTGCTTCAATTCCAATTGTTCAAATTGCAATTTATAAATGTCGGGCTTCCTTGTTTGATTAAAAAAGGCAAGATTATACGCTGGATCGAAGTATTGCATCATTAGCGTCATGACGTTCCCGTGCGTGCCGATCGCAACTTTCATTCCTTTATAAGCGGTCAAAATCGTTTTCAAAGCGGCAATTGCACGGTTCTGGCAATCGCTGCTCGTTTCGCCGCCAGGCAGCGCATAATCGGGATCACTAAACATTTTTTCGATAGCAGGTATGAATTGTTCGTCTGAAATGATGTAATCCTCTCCGGCAAATTGCCTCTCCCGCAAATCTTCTATCGTTTCGATTGGCAGCTGAAGCTGCTTGGCGAGCCCTTCGATCGTTAAGACGGCTCGCGCATACGGACTGGACACAAACGCCTGAATGCCTTCATTCCGCAATGCCTCGGTAACGGCTTGCGCCTTTTGCCAACCGTCGGCTGTCAAACCACGCGTCCGTTCATTCCCTTCCGTATATGGCGACTCTGCATGCCGCACCATGTAGATTGTCGTGTACATAACGAATCCTTCCTCCTCTTTAAAATGAAATCCGGTAGTCGGTACCGGCACTCATGGCAGGGTTGACGGCGCATATAGCTTGCCTGCGTGTTGAACATTGAACATACTAACTATGGCATTACCGATTAAATGTATAGGTTGTACAATGCCAATGCTTCGAGCTTGGTTTTTTCACTCCATCCCAGCCTCTTTTTTTGAGCTCTTTACCAATGAACCTATTAAAGAAACCATGCCCAACCAAAACGACGTTTTGATTTTCTTTTGCGCATTGATCTAAAAACGCAGCAGCCTTTTCAGCCCTTATTTGAGCGTCCTTCAAAGACTCGCACTCACGTGCATAACCGCTAAACCATAGGCATCTCAACATGACCGCCCAAAGACTGGGATTTAACCTCAATCCCCCTAATTTCACTGAAGGCGCCGGTAATTCTGTTTCACGAAATAATGGGTCTGAAACAGCAGGCAGGCTGGAATTTAAAAGCTTTGCAGATTCGATCGCCCTCTTTAAATCGCTTGTCACAACAACGGTTGCTGCGCTTGCTTTTTCAACCGTTTCCGCAGGATACGACTTTTCTTCGAATACGCCGTTGTTATCGTATTTTTCAACCCAATGCTTAAACGCTCCACAAGTTACAGGCTTATCTTCAATCCATAACGATTTACCGTGTCTGATCAATGTAATTTCCATAGGCCACTCCTACTTCTCGCTTAGAACCGAATTCAGTGCTGGAAATCAACCACTATCTTCCAAACATTAGACGCTCGAAAACACTAGAAAGTTGTTTGAATCCCACTAATTATTCCTGAAATTGAAAATAGAACAGTCGCTTGTCCCGTGAAAAACGGTGCGCATAAAGGCTATTTTCAGAAGAAATGCAATATTTGTTTGCTTCGCTGGAACCCTATGTTTGGGCCAAAAAAAACTCCCCTGCAGGCAAGAAGGTTATTTATCTAACCTTCTTGCTTACAGGGGAGAATATAGTACTTGATCGAATCGAATCGGCTATACTCATCCAGAGCATTGCCGCAATGGCTTGAAATCTGACGGATTACTCCAAAAAATCCTTCAATCGTTTGCTCCGGCCCGGATGTCTTAACTTTCTAAGCGCCTTCGCCTCAATTTGACGAATACGCTCGCGCGTTACTCCAAAGCTATGGCCCACTTCTTCAAGCGTGCGATTGCGTCCGTCATCCAGACCGAAACGAAGCCGCAGCACCTGCTCCTCCCTCTCCGTTAAGGTGTCCAACACGTCGTTCAGCAGCTCTTTCAAAAGAGTAGAGGTAGCAGCGTCGGCTGTCGACTGGGACTCCTTATCTTCAATGAAGTTGCCTAGATTCGAATCCTCTTCATCGCCAATCGGCGTTTCTAACGAAATCGGCTCCTGGATGATCTTCATCAGGTCCTTCACTTTATCTACGGTAATATCCATTTCTTTCGCTATTTCTTCCTCTGTAGGCTCACGGCCGCTGCTTTGCAGAAGCTGTCTCGAGACGCGAACAAATTTATTAATGGTCTCTACCATGTGAACGGGAAGACGAATCGTTCTGGACTGGTCCGCAATGGCGCGAGTAATGGCTTGACGCACCCACCATGTGGCATATGTGCTGAACTTGAAGCCTTTCGAGTGATCAAATTTGTTAACGGCTTTCATGAGCCCCATATTGCCCTCTTGAATTAAATCAAGCAGATGCATACCGCGTCCGGCGTACTTTCGAGCTATACTGACAACAAGCCGCAAATTCGATTCTGCCAGCTTTCGCTTCGCCCATTCATCCCCTTGTTCGATTCGTTTCGCCAGCTCCACTTCCTCTTCCCCAGAGAGCAGCGGCACCCGGCCGATCTCTTTCAAATACATGCGTACCGAATCATCCGTGCGGACTCCCGGAGGCAAAATATAATCCGTGTGAACCGACAAATTATCGGACAATCCGTCCGTTTTGCCGGAATCGGTATGAGGCTCGGAAAGGATATTTTTCGTCTGTTCATGTTCTCCGTTTGTATACGTATCGTTTGAGACCATCTTTTACCCTCCCCTAATTCTATATTGACTTTTATTTAGATTTGTGATATTATGAAAAAGATTGAATAAAATATAAGTTGTGCAAGTGATATTATATCAAAACTATTGCCTTCAATCAATAACCAATAAATAGTATAAAGCCGATCTCTTAATGGAGGTCGGCTTTTTTATATCGTTATATAAATTTTTACTATCCCGCTGAAAGAAATGAACGATTTGTTCGGCTGTTGCATCTAATCGCTAAAGGAGGCTCCGCAATGGATGCAATTGAGCTGGCTCAACAAGCTATTAACGGCAATAAAGAAGCGCAAGTCCAGCTGTTGGCTTTATATAAAGAACCGATGTACCGCGTTGCTTACAGCTATATGCAAAATGAGCATGACGCAAGAGACGCCCTGCAAGAAATGAATTATCAATGCTTAAAGCATATTCATCAAGTACAAGCTCCGCAATATTTTAAAACATGGCTTGTTCGCATTGTCATCAACACTTGTTTAATGATGAAACGAAAGCAGCGCCGGATCGTCATCACGAATAACGTGCAGGAGCCGGAACAGCAGCATTCCGATTCGGAGCTGTTCGAGCTGAATGATGTCCTGTCGCAACTGCCGGTGGAGCAGCAAGAACTTATACATTTGAAATATTTCAAAGATCTCAAGAATAGTGAAATTGCGACTTTGCAAAACATTCCCGAGGGAACCGTCAAATCAAGATTGCATCAGACGTTAAAAAAACTTCGCCGCTTAATGGGAGAGGGGGATATTTCATGAATGCGATGAGTGAAGAACAGCAAAAAAGATATATCGAACTATTAGACGCGGTGCCCATTCCCCCGCTTCCCTCCGATGCCGAGTTAATCGCTCACAATCGCCTTCGAAGGAAAAAAATACGACGCAGACGCTGGCTGCAATCGGCGATTCTTGCCGCTGTCGCGTTCATTGCCTTTATCGGTTCGATTCAGGTGTCGCCCGCTTTCGCTTCTGCCGTGGCGCAAATTCCCGGGCTGAAGCCTCTCGTCGAAATGATCGCCTTCGACAGAGGCATCGAAGATATTATCAATAACGAGTACTACGAGTACATTAACGCGAGTCAAACGATTAACGGCAAAACACTTACGGTTACAGGCGTTGTGGCGGATGAGTCCGGCATGATCATTTCGTACAAAATTGATTCTGATGAGGATTTATCAGTAGTCACCGGCGTGCGCACCGAATTGACGCAAGGAAACGAACCTATGCAGGCTGCGGTCGGCAGCGGTTGGGGAGCATTGGAGAAAGGAACTTATGAGACCGAGAATACGCTGGATGTGGCTGCAAGCCCAGGGATGGATTATTCATCGAAGGAATTTAAGCTTCAATTATCACTTAATGGATTTCCGGAAACCGTTTTTGAAATTCCGTTTAAGCTGACCCATGAGATTAAAGCCTCCAAGCGCTACCCTGTAAACAAAGAGATAACCGTCGACGGCCAGCGGTTTACGATTCATGAGCTCGTTATTTCCCCGCTTCGATGCGAGCTGAAGATGTCGATTGATCCAGCGAACACGAAGAAAATTTTAAACTTTGAGGATATTCGCATTTTTGATGAGCATCAAGTCGAACTGGGCAAAATTCAAAACGGCATTATCGGATTTGGAACTTATGAAGACGAGCAATTCAGCTTGATGCTGGAGAGCAACTATTTCCGTATTCCGAAAAGCGTTACGATCGAATTCCGCGAGATTGAAGCGATCGATAAAGCCGACGCCTTTATTGTCGTTGATTTCGATAAAAAAACCGTGATCAGCCAGCCTGACGCTATTAAGATCGAGCTTGAAATCAAAGATAACTACGAAGTCCAATACAAATTTCGTCCGTACAAGCAAAATCAGCACAGAGCCATGCTTGGCAAATTAATCGATGCCGAAGGTGAAACTTATCACTCCTATAGTACACGGACCTCAAGTTACGAGGACGAGACGGTCATGGGCGAATTGTATGACGTCAACCGTGCGAAGAAGCCTCCGACGAACCCGGTCAAACTGGAGATCACGCACTACGAGCAATATTTATCCGGCATCGGCCGGGTGCAGGTTGAATTGAAATAGGCGGTCGCTTGAAAAAAGCGCCCCTTTTCCTTGTCATGTGGACGAGGGAAGGGGGCGCTTTTTTTTGTTCATAAAGGGGCTCAACATCGTCGACGATAGCCTTTTCTAAGTCTGTTCGTTCGATAATCTCTCACGTTCTTATCTAAGTTTACGTCCCGTTGATTACTGTAGGGGAGATAAGCCCCAGTTCGTTCTCGAATTGTTCTAAAAAGGTGACCATCACCTGATGTCGCTGTGCAGCCATTCGTTTCCCCGGTGCTGTATGCATTCCGTCTGCCAGCTTTAAGAGCTTTTCATAGAAGTGCATATGGACCGAACCATTAGGGGCAACGTTAGGATCGAATTCAGCTGCTGCCGTCTTCCGCTTCTCCTCGATCATCGGCAGGCCATGTGCGCCTCCGAACATAAAGGTGCGGGCGATCCCGACCGCACCCAGTGCTTCCAGCCGGTCTGCATCTTGCAAAATCTGCGTATCCAGCGAGAGAGCGGCATTAGCACTATAGCTTTCATGAAGCGCTATGGCATCAAGGATTCGATCGAAGTCGTTCTCCCCGATCTCTGGAATGATCAGCGGACCGAACTCCCGTCGCAGATCGGCTATCGCCTCCGGGCCAAAATGCAACCGGCCGGTTTCCTTCTCTTCTTTTCGATAATAATCATGCATTAGTCCGGCTGCTGCAGCGATATCTGCATCGGCGTGGAGTTCATCCGCAATCATTGCAGCCAGTTCCATCACTCGTACCGCGTGCAAAAAATCATGGCCGGTCGAATCATCGCACATCTTGGCGAACACCTTAGCCACAACAGGTCCGATCCATTCCGGCAAAGGCATTGTAATATACGGAAAATTCAGCTTCGTCACACCTATTCCTCCTAATGCTTTGGGTTCTTCCGATCGCCATTAAAGCCTAATTCCTTTATTTAATAGAGGTTTGAGGTAGGAATCATGCTTTAAAAGCCACCACTGCCGTTTCTCCAGAATCCCTCTGCCCCTTCTTTTCCGTCAAGAATTGATTTTGATGTAGAACCCATTTTATTGTAGCTTAATTTTTGGAAAAGTGCCCTACAGAGTTCATTCTCTTGCCGTCTCCTCTTCCCTTACGGCCATGTGCGCCACTCATGCTGCCTAAGCAGCTTCATTCCGCACAGCGCTTCTTCCTCCAACCCGCTCGGGGCTTCCCCATAATGCATTAAATAGGTATGTTGGCGAATGGCCGCAGGGTATTGGCATAATGCCTCAAAGCTGGCATGGACGGGACTGGAATCAAAGCTGCAATCGTGGTAAAAATCCGTAATTCCTTCTTGGTGAAGCCTGGACACCAGAGCTTCATCCGCCACCATATCCGCGCTATAAAATAGGCGACTGTCAATCACGAGCGAACAGCTGAACTTGGATGGCACGTGGTGTGTGGACATCCAGCGCATGGAGAGGGGCGGGCGGTCCGCTCCAGCATCACCAGCACTTATGCCGGCCGTTAACCAAAAAGGTTCTCCTTCTTCGACCGTCTGTATATCAAAGTAGTCTGCTAACGATGTTTTTCCGTCAGCGACATTCTCTAAGGTTCCGCGTAAATGTTGCTCCCATAAAGCGTGCTGCAACGGAGCAGGAAGCCAGAGCTTCATCTTACGCCTGGCAGCATAGGCTCCATACAAAGCGGCTTCATCCAGCCCTCCGCAATGATCGTAATGCAGATGTGTAATAAAAATGCCGTCGATATCCTCAAATCCGAGTCCGAGTTCATACAAGCTTTGCCAAGCCAGCGCACCGCAATCAATCAGATAGCGGCGGCGGCTGATTTCCAGCAGCGCATTATTATGATAAGTGGATTTTACAAATCCGTTGCCGACGCCGAGCATCATAATGCGGAATTGCTGGCTCATACGC
Organism: Paenibacillus sp. NPDC058071; assembly: GCF_042885235.1. Lineage (NCBI taxonomy): Bacteria > Bacillati > Bacillota > Bacilli > Caryophanales > Paenibacillaceae > Paenibacillus > Paenibacillus sp. NPDC058071. Next base: position 10,796 of record NZ_JBHVSK010000025.1, on the reverse strand, counting down.
TTCCTCCTCCGCCGAGAACAGGCTCTCGCAGGTCATGTACGGATAAGGCGTCCACCAATTCATCGGAGGTCAGTGCAACCTGTGCCCAGCCCCAGACATGTGACAGTTCAACCGCCGGCGGAAGCGTAATATGATAGCGCTCCAGCTCTTTTCCCTTCGAGAAGACCTCACGGGTAGGCGCATCCCATACAATCTGCCCCTGGGACAGCACAATCGTGCGCGGAATATAATCTGCTACCACCCGCATGTCATGTGTAAGCATAATGATCGTATGTCCTTGGCGCCAGAGCTCGGTAATGTAATCCATCATCTCTCTGCACCTTACAGAATCAAGTCCGGTCGTCGGCTCGTCCAGAATGATCACTTCCGGCTGCATCACCAGTATGGAGGCAATCGCCACCCTGCGCCGTTCGCCACGGCTTAAGAAATGGGGGTGCTCCTGCAGATACTTATCGATTTGCAGCAGCTTAGTAACTTTCTTGACACGCGCATCTATCTCGTCGGCCGGCAGCTTCTGAACATTTAATCCATATGCGACTTCGTCATACACAGTACGGCGGACAAACTGATAGTCCGGATTTTGAAAAACAAAGCCGATATGACGCACGCGTTGGTCGGCCCGGTATTCGCTTGAAGGCTTGCCGTGAATAAGCAGTTCTCCGCCATGCGGTTGCAAAAGGCCGGTAATCAGCTTGCAGAGGGTGGACTTACCCGCACCGTTGCGGCCGATGACTGCTGCAAATTCGCCTCTGCCGATCCGAAGATTCAGCGGCTTGATGGTCATCTCGTCCTCCTGTTTGCGATAGCGGAACGTGATGTTCTTCAGCTCAAGCAGCGTTTCACCAGCGGGTACTGCCTCTGCTTCAGACTTATGATTCGTACGCTGCTTAGGAGGCTCAGGGCGGATGACGCCTCGATGGTGCAATGCCTTCCTCAGCTCTTCTACGGTCAGCGGATCGCATTCGTAGCGCTGTTCGTCATCTATTTTCACGCCTAACTTGCGGGCCAATTCAATCACCTGCGGCATCGGCAGCCATTCACGAACAAGCGGCTCATCATACAGACGGCTTGGCGGCGCGTCCGCTACGATTTTTCCTTCCGCCACTACGATAACCCGATCAACATAGGGCATGGACACATCAAGATTATGATCGACAAAAACAATCGTATATCCCCATTCTTGATGCAGTTGGCGAATCGTATCCAACACCATCTCTTTGCCAAGCGGATCAAGCTCCGCGGTCGGCTCGTCAAGTACAATGACCTTCGGTTTCGTCATCAGACAGGCAGCAATCGCCACCCGCTGCTTCTGGCCGCCGGACAGGTCTAGTGTTGAGCGCAGCAGCAGCGATTGAATCTCTACTCTTTCCACTACTTCTTCCAAGCGCCGATCAATCTCGTCAGTGGAGAGGCCTATATTTTCAAGCGTGAAAGTCAGTTCTTCCTTCACCGTGCCCCTGACAAGCTGCCACTCCGGGTCCTGCAGCACCGTCCCGACCACAGAGACGAGATCATTCGGATAGACATCCTGTACCCGGTTCCCGTCCACCGTCACACTGCCTTGATACGTGGAGCCTTCTGTTTCATGCGGTATCAATCCGTTGATCGAAAAGCAAAGTGTCGACTTCCCGCCGCCGCTCGGCCCTGTAACAAACACAAATTCGCCGGGTGTAATGTTCAGATTCAATCGATGCAGCATCGGCTTTCCCGACGAATACGTGCAGCTGTAATTATCGAAAGTGATCATCTTGACTCTCCTCCGTTGCTATAATGTAAAAAAGCATCTTAATACGAGCCAAGCTGTAAACAACAGTCCCCCGGTCAGAATAACCCGCTTATCGAGTTCGGTAATTCTGGGATTGTAGTAATAAGTCCGCTTGTTTTTTCGCCCTGCACCTTTCAGTGTCAGGGCGAAACTGGTGGTGCGGAACCGCTTCAAGAAGACGAACAGGACCGGAACGAGCGTACTTGCGAACCGGACGGAGCGGGTATACAGATTACCCGAGCGAAAGTCGACGCCTCGTACGTATTGCGCATCCATGACCGTTTTAACATCGAAAATCATCAGACTCCAGTACCGCAGCGCAAGCGACACAGACAGCGTCACGAATTCAGGCAGCCCGAATTTCTTCAACCCCATCACAATATCTTCATTGGAAGTCGTAAACAGGATCAGGAAGAAGAGCAGAGACCAGATCAGCATACGGCACATAAATTTTAGCGAAGTCTCGATGTTACTGGATGAAATGATGACTTTCCAATATCCCAAATCCGCCTGAAAGTATATCGTGCCGCCAGCGTCGGATAGAAAGTAAGACAAACTCATCGTAAACGACAGGATCAGTACGGGAATCAGCAAAAGCCAGTGCCAACGCGATGGACGAATATAGATGAATAATGTCAGGCAGATCAGCAGGAGAGCTGTCAGACTTGCGAGCTGATCCATAAACAACGGAATTAAGGTAAAGAGCAGACCAAAGACTAAGATCTTCGTAAAGCCATGCAAGTAGTGCAGAAGCGAATTCGATGGATAATACAATTGCATAAGCGCAACCCCCGTCAGCCTAGAAACCTTTTGAAAAACAAACCGGATTTATTCATATAATCAGACATCCAAGCGAACAGAAGCGGGCTGAAGATCGCGGCAGCAAGCGTATTGCTGACCTGCATCCAAGGCCAAATGGTGCCCCATACGACGTTGCCGGGAATTTTTTGAATAAGGACGAGATTGAGTGCTACAAGGACAGTGGACAGCACCATGCCGAGAGTTACCGTTACGATGAAAACGATACGATCCCTTGCGCCTTCAAACCGAACTTTGCGGAAAGCGATCCCCGGAACGAATCCCATAACGAATTGAGCGAGCAAAGCTAAAGGATAGATCGCTGGATTCATGCCAACAACGACCATCGATAAAACATTGCCGATCACAAGTCCCGCCGAGCCCCATACGCCAAACCAAACGCCGAACAGCGGAGCAAAGATCGCAGCAGGATACAGCACTTGAACCGTACCTAGCTTGATCGGGACAAATCGGGAAATATAGATGGTCGCTCCAAAAATCAGCGCACTGATCACCATCGCCACAATATGGCGGGCAGTCACTCCTCTATTGGGTAATCCTGATTGCATGGAATTCATTTGGTTCACAATAAACACTCCCTAGATGTTATTTTTCCATGTCCGTTAATTCTTTTTTTAATAAAAAGCGGCTCCACTCATTGCAAATAATCCGGTTTTTATCTACGTAAATGATCTCCCGGTCCTTCAGTTCCTTGAGCACTCGGTTCACGCTGCGCAGCGTCACTCCCCACTGGGAGGCAATATCTTCACGCGAGATGGGAATGATAAATGAAGCTTGCTGATTAAAATTGATAGGCTCGACCTGGCTGTACAAATAGCGGAGCAGCTTGTGCCTGAGAGACATCGACACATTGTCAATCGATTTGCGCACCGTCTCATACAGCTTCCCGGCCAACTGTTTCGTCAAGTACAGCAAGAAGTGGTTATCCGCCAGCAGCCATTTTTGATAAATTTCCTTTTTCAACACAAGCGTAGAAGCCTGGGTCTCAGCTGTAATGCGGCAGACGTACGGCGTCATTAAGGCAATTTCGATATCACTGATCATCTGACCCGGATAAAGATAGGCGATAATAAGGACCGTACCGTCATCCAGAATGTGCTCTACTTTCAAGTGCCCCTCTATAACGATATAGAAGACATCAGGATGCTCTCCTTGCTCGCATACCAGCTCTTCCGGATAATAGCGCCATAGCTCCCAATGGACAAACAGGTCCGGCGGCATGTGCTCCAGCATTTCATGCAGCCATCTGTAGTTGTTCATCATGTTGAGCAGGACTGACTTGTCCATTTGCAGCCTCCAATTACCTTTTTACAGCTAGTATTCCCCTAGTGCTTGTGGTCTTGCAAGACTCGCTTGGCGACTTCCCGAATAGCTGCTGGCACCGACTTTTCATCTAATTGGGCGTCATCAAACCACATCCACTCCTCCCCGACTTCCGTTCGCTCTCTGCGAAGAACTTCTCCAACATAGATGTAATCGATATGGTCATGCTGATCATCGATACGTTCGAGCTGAATGTTGATCGGGAAAGCCAAGGGGATTACACCAGGCTCTGGATGACTGTCTTCTTGTGCCGACAACAGCCGAATCGAATAGCCTGTCTCTTCTAGCACCTCTCTGACAGCCGCTTCATCCGGTGTTTCGTTCGACTCCAAGTGCCCGCCTGGCGGAAAAAAGCACCCCACAAACGGCGGTTTTCGCCTCCGCATAAACAATAATGCGTTGTGCTCTTCATTCAAGACATAAACCGTAGCGGTAAATTCTCTAATTCGCTTCTGCTCGATTTCTTCTCACCTCCATTCGCTTGCCTTATTTGATTTTTATTTTAGAGATCCTCGCAATTCGAAAAAAGGACAATTGTCTAGTAGTGTTAACTAACGGGTCGTATTCGGTAAAATGAATGTTAAACTTATAAAAAGGACATTCTGAATGGAATTTAGCTCCCATTCGGAATGTCCTATATGAATATTTTCCCCTATTATCACCAAGTGGCTTGCTACGCCCTCCAAATCTTATTAAGGCTCTTCCAATATCCGTTCTGCTTTTATCATTGTTTGATTCCCAATTTTCTTTTGGCATGGGTTGACGGTTCTTAAGAACTTTACCGAGTTTTTCCCCAACTTTATCAGCTGACACTTCACTCACAGAAATTCCGTATACTTTGTCATTGACAATTACGGAGCTAGGATAAGTGGAGTTATTCTGTGAACAACCAGCCAGCAGCAAGAGTATAATCACCATAATCATTAAATTTAATTTGATTTTCATTGTATTTACAACCTTGTTTATTTAATGTAATAGGCTCAAAACCGAAATCAGTGCTTGACTTGAAGCGAGGGGAATCGCTGCAGGTCAGAGGGTTCTTCCGCTACTCTCTTTTTCTTTGTCAAGAACTGATTTTGATGAAGAACCATGTAATAATGATAAACCCCTCCACGTCCATTTAATGGAAGGATTAGCAATACTGTTTACTCCTTCTTCTAAAGCAACTTGCCAGAGGCACACTAGAAGGATGTACGAATGCCAGCTACTAGATATACGGATCTATTGCTTTAAATGCTCGCTCATGTTTAATTATATTCTTTTCGCGTGTTTAGCCCCCTGTCTGAAATTACCTGCATTTATCCCTTGCATACAGAACATACATTCGGTATATAATAAGGATACGAACATACTTTCGCATCGAAGGTGAACTTATGCAAGAACGAACCATTATGCTGATCGACGGCCAATCGTTTTACGCCTCGGTCGAGAAGGCGGCGCATCCCGAGCATAAGGACGCTCCGGTCGCCGTCGCCGGTGATCCTTCGCGCCGTTCCGGCATCATTCTAGCCGCCTGCCCGATCGCGAAGAGCCGCGGCGTCAAGACCGCCGAATCGCTCGGCGAGGCGCTCGGCAAATGCCCGGAGCTCGTCATCATCCGTCCCCGCATGCAAAACTACATCGACGTATCTCTGCTCATCAGCGGCATTTTCGGCAAATACACCGATCTAGTCGAGCCCTTTTCTATCGACGAGCAATTTCTCGACGTCACCGGCTCCATTCCTTACTTTGGCGCGCCCGAGGAGATTGCGGTCCAAATTCAGACGAGAATTCTGCTGTACACCGGTGTATGGTCGCGGGTAGGCATCGGCTCGAACAAGATTTTAGCGAAGATGGCGACAGACATTTGGGCGAAAAAAAGCGAGAGCGGCATTTTCACCTTACGGAAGCTGGATGTGGAACGGGTGCTTTGGCCGCAGCCGATTCAAGCGATGTTCGGCGTCGGCTCGCGCATGACCGCTCATTTCCATCGAATGGGCATCGATACGATCGGCGATCTCGGCCGTATGCCGCTCGCTGATTTAAAGCGCCGTATGCGCGCCCGCATGGGACGAAACAGCGACATTCAAGCGGAGCTGTTCTGGCAGACGGCGAACGGCATCGATCCGAGTCCCGTCAAGCCGAGCACGCACGACGCCCAGCAGGCGGTCGGCCATCAGATGACGCTGCCGCGCGATTATTCCGAGCCGCGCGAGATTGACGTCGTGCTGCTGGAGCTGAGCGAGGAGGTATGCCGTCGCAGCCGGGCTAAGGGCTATATGGGGCATGTGGTAGCGGCTGGAGCGCAAGGAGCCGATTTCAGCCAGCCGACCGGCTTTTTCCGGCAAATGACGGTTCCCGATCCGACGAACATCGCGAAGGAAGTATACGCTGCGGCGAAAACGTTGTTTTACGCCCATTGGGACCGTCTTCCCGTGCGTAAGCTCGGCGTGACGCTGTCGCGGCTCGTTCCCGACGATCAGTACCAGCTGACGCTGTTTGGCAACCGGGAAAAGGAACGAAGATTGGAGCGCATGACGGACGCCATTCGAAACAAATTTGGAACGACCGCGATACTGCGGGCTTCCTCTCTGCTCGATGCGGCTCAGGCCCGCGAACGCAGCGTCAAAATTGGGGGGCATTATAAATGAGCAAAAAACTGGAAGGAAACGGCCGCTGGGAATCGAGCCGCATGATGCTGCCCGAGCACCGGGAGCAATTTTTGCAGCAGCGTGCGCCGCAATCGCCCGTCCAAGTTCCAACCAAGGAAGAGCTGGAATGGGTGCGCGATTGCATTCTGCTGCCGATGATGCTAAGCGTCGTCGAGAAAAACAGCCGGGATATCGAGCTGAGCTTTTACTCGATGAAGCCGCTTTATATCAGAGCCTCCCACGCCCTGATGACCATCATTCACCGCGATCTGGACGCCGTTCGGAAGGAACTGAAGGCTCATAAGATCAAAGTATATCAAGATGAGATGGAAAGCGAAGGGGGCGCGATTCATTATCGGTTCGTCTGTCGGGGTTACGAGGACCGTTTCTCGATCATTCGCGACGTCGCCCGGGCGGAGATCAGCGTCGGCATTTCAAAATATATTGCTAAAATGTTCAAATAAAATCGGCCAAAGACAGAAAAAGACGCTTGCCCTTGCCGAGCCATCGGACACCATAAGGGAAGCGCCATACATACAACAAAGCTATGATTTCAAACGCGCGACGATGCGAGCCGGAGAGGAATCTGCGCGGATATGAAGCGGCAGCGCCGTGACCTCGAAAGCGCCTGCGCCAAGCAGCCGTTCGGTGTTGACCGCATTCTCCGCGATCAGAACGCGGTTGCGGAACAGAAGCTTGTGAATCGCGAACGGTGAATAGTCCGGTGACGGCGTGTCGAGAACGACCATTTTCACCCTTTTTCGGATGAGCAGTTCGGCGAACGCCTCGGTCAACGACGGATATTGCGTGAAATAGTCCGACTGCCCGTAAAACTCGCCGTGACCGGTATGTACGACAACGATGCTTCCTTCGGGAATGAGCGTCTCGTACCGTTCGTCATAATCGACGTCCGGTTGTCCAGTCGCATCCAACAAGCAGCCGTCCCCAATAAATGATTCGATAGGAAATTCATCTAAATAAACGTTGCAGTCCAGCAAATGCATGGGACCGTCGATATGGGTGCCGGCGTGCATATTAATCGTCAGCAAATGGTTCGTATAGCCGTCCTGCGGCACCGAGCTTGTCTGCGCAAGGACCGTTTGCGTATCGCCAGGATAAACCGGCATCCCCTCTTCGACCCGCCGTGAAAGATCGATGATCACACGCAATCTTCCTTTCGATAAAAAGTGGCTTTTCCTATAGTTTACCACAAACGCGGTATGAAGGAAGAAGATAGCCGGAGCGGCGCAAGGAGCCCGGCGGGCTATGCCGTTCTTGCTCTTCGTTATGGGTAACGCGCCGCCCTATTCTCTAGCACCTCCACATCACTCCTATGACTTCCATTGCTCAGCTGCCAGCACCGCAAGCTCAATTTTGTTTAACAGCAGTCCATACTCATTCGTTATTTCGAAAGTATGCGGTAACGGAAGCTTGCGAAAATACTTTTCAACATCTGCCGCGGAAACAAACCAGTCACCTTGCTCCGCGGGCTCAACCGGCCGGTCAAGCCAAGCTGCTTCCAGCTCCGGGCTAAAAAGAGGGGCCGCACCCGCCAGCAGACGTCCTCCTTGAAGCCGCTCGGTATACCGTTTTTCCGGTGGGTTGCGGCGAAGCTTCGCGAACAACTGAGGCGCATAATCGGTACGTGAGCCGCTGTGACGGATCCGGCTTGCGAAAGCGTGCGAACCGTCGAGAATTGCCGGAATGCCGAACAACAGTGCATACAACCTTTTGCCGAACTCGATCCGTTCCTTTAAATGTTCGAAGCGCTCAATAACAAGCCCAGCCAGCCGCATTTCGCCAGGAGGCCCGTAAGGAAAACAAACGGCATTAAGCTGCAGCAGCGATTGCATGCCAAAAAACAGCGTATCGACGACATTTTCGCGAAAGTAAGGGTGCTTGACGACACGCTCCTCGATATAATGCTGCTCATTTACAATTAGCGCCGTCGTCAGTAACGGCGAATCGCGACGCACCCAGAATCGTTCCCATACCGGCCTCATAAAACGCGACACACCGAATGCCGGAAGCAAGTGAAACAATGATCGACCCTCACGCAAACTTTGCTCATAAAGCAGCAACTGGGGATACGCATCCTGAAAAATAAGCGCATTGGCCCGCTCCAAGAAACGGAACACGTCCTCCCTTTGTTCGGTAGAAAGAAGCCTTGGCACCCACTCGCCTTGCAAATCGGTCATGTTCCAGCCCCCGTTGCGGGAAACGAGGTGAGCTAGCATCGCCCAATGGAGCTCCGGCTGACGAACGTAGACAAGCCGGTAAGCCTCGGTGCGCGTTGTGTTGTTGCGATTCCAGTGCGACGTTTCACCGCGTATGCGTTCAATCAATGCAGGCTCGAACGATTCCTGTAACGGAGCGGCCGGCGTCATCTCTAACCTCCGCCAAGCGGCCATCAGCTCTTCCACCGCGCCTTGCTCCAGCCGAAGCGGTACTGCATCGGCGGACATCTGGTGAGACTTCGACAGCCCCTTCCATTTTCCAATCGCATAGCCTATGGCCGTTCCTGGCAATGCTGCTATCCGTTTTAACCAACCTAGCGGGCCTTCCCTGCTGCTTCGCGATGACGGGCGTTCACTCATTGCAGTCATCCTCTCCCAAAAACGGAAATCGTCTACTCTCATCATTTACCGTTCTCGCAAGGATCAAACCGGAACAGATTTCCAAGCGGTGCTCTATTGTAACGTATTTCGCCGCTGTTCGTTTTAGTCATACAGCTGTGCGTTCCGCTAAAGGAGAAGAGTCAATGGCCGCGAATCGTTTATAATAGATAACAAGAAGAAGTGGAACGAAGGAGGGCGGGGCCATGTGCGGCAGATATACGATAACCGTATCGCTTGAGGAATTGATGATCCGCTACATGATCGGCGCGGTGTCGGTTCCTTATCATCGCCCCAAATACAATGTAGCTCCTGGACAGATGATTCTCGCTGTCGTGAATGACGGCAAGCAAAACCGGCTTGGCGAGCTCAAATGGGGTTTAATCCCTCCATGGGCGGACAATCCCAAAGTCGGGTACAGCATGCTTAACGCCCGTTCAGAGACGGCCTCAACCAAGCCGGCTTTCAAAACGCCGCTTCAGCGCAAACGCTGCCTCATTCCAGCCGACGGGTTTTACGAGTGGAAGAACGAATCCGGCAATCAGAAAAAGCAGCCAATGCGCATTGTTCGCAAAGATCGTTCATTGTTCAGCATGGCCGGCTTGTACGAAACGTGGATTGCTGCGGATGGCACGACTGTAAGCAGCTGCACCATTATGACGACGGGAGCTAACTCGTTGATGGAGCCGATACATGACCGGATGCCGGTTATTCTTCACCCGGAAGATGAGGCCCTCTGGCTGGACCGGCGCGTACAGGAACCGCAGGCGCTCATTCAGCTGTTCTCCCCTTATGCATCGGACGAGCTCGAAGCATACCCGGTTACGGCCGCTGTAGGCAATGTCCGCTATGACGAACCCGACTGCATCAATCCGATCGAACTCCCGACAAAAGACCCTGTAGAAGGAAATGGCGGACAAATGGAGCTCTGGTAACTCGGCATCGGCACTTTAACTAACCAATACACACACCAAGAACTATTTCGTCGAAACTCCGCTCAAAAGCTATGAATGCGTGCATACGACAAACTTGAAAAATGGATCTGTAAGACGGTTTTCCGTCTTACAGATCCATTTTCGCGAGTCAACTGCCTCTGTAAGACGGTTTTCCGCCTTACAGACCCGTTTCGGCGAGTCAACTGCCTCTGTAAGACGGTTTTCCGCCTTACAGACTCGTTTCAACGAGACAATTGCCTCTGTAAGACGGTTTTCCGTCTTACAGATCCGTTTCGACGAGCCAATTGCCTCTGTAAGACGGTTTTCCGCCTTACAGACTCGTTTCAGCGAGACAATTGCCTCTGTAAGACGGTTTTCCGCCTTACAGACCCGTTTCAGCGAGACAATTGCCTCTGTAAGACGGTTTTCCGCCTTACAGACTCGTTTCAGCGAGACAACTGCCTCTGTAAGACGGTTTTCCACCTTACAGACTCGTTTCAGCGAGCCAGCTGCCTCTGTAAGACGGTTTTCCAGCTTACAGACCCGATTAAAGGCAGCCGGCGCGGATCCTGCAAGGCGCTTCGGTGCCTTACAGCGTCGTTTCGAGGCGACGATGTACCTCTGTCAAGAAAGTAGACACGCTCATTATGCAACCTGGTGCTGCTCGTAGTAACGTTTTTCACACAGATGTGGGGTCATGTAACCAATA